>NZ_FNDI01000026.1:0-148133 GCF_900100565.1 Paraburkholderia steynii
TCCCGCCTTCCTCGTTTCCTTCGCGCCACGTTGGCCGCAGCGCGAAAGACCGGAATTCTAGACACTTGCCTGCGCGGTTGCAAGCGGTTTTTTGAGCAATACGATCAGCGGTGTTTAAAGACCGGTTTTCGCTTCTCGACGAAAGCGGCCATCCCTTCTTTCTGGTCTTCCGTTGCGAACAGCGAATGAAACAATCGACGCTCGAAATGCACGCCCTCAGCCAATGTCGTCTCGTAAGCGCGGTTGACCGACTCCTTCACCATCATCACTGCCGGCATCGGAAACTCAGCGATGGTCGCAGCCGCAGCGATTGCCTCGTCGATCAGATTCGCCGCCGGGATCACACGCGACACCAGTCCGGAGCGCTCCGCCTCGGCGGCATCCATGAATCGCGCGGTCAGGCACATATCCATCGCCTTGGCCTTCGACACCGCGCGCGGCAACCGTTGCGTACCGCCGGCTCCAGGCATGACGCCTAGCTTGATTTCCGGCTGACCGAATTTCGCCGTGTCAGCGGCAAGAATTATGTCGCACATCATTGCGAGCTCGCAGCCACCGCCGAGCGCGAAGCCGGCAACGGCCGCAATGATCGGTTTGCGAACTGATCGGACAGCTTCCCAGTTCCGCGTGATGTAGTCACCCTTATATACATCCATATAAGAGTATGTCGACATCATTCCGATGTCCGCGCCCGCCGCAAACGCTTTCTCGCTTCCGGTAATAACAATGGCGCCGATGCCCTCATCCGAATCGAACGCGCGCAGCGCTTCGCCCAGTTCATCCATTAGCGCGTCATTCAGCGCGTTAAGCGCTTTCGGACGGTTCAATGTAATGAGACCGACGCGGCCACGTGTCTCAACCAGAATGTTCTCGAAACCCATGCACTCCTCCTAAGTGTTTACCAGCAGGCGCAAGAGGCTCGCGCTGCATCCCAATAATGCTAACATTCACCAACCAACCGGTCGGTCAATAAATCGACAAGGTTTCTTCTAACGTTCAGTCAGCATCTTGCCCGCCATGACCCACCCACTCTTTACGAAGCACGAAGACACGCTGCAGAAAGCCCTTGCCGCCATTGAAACCCGCGGCTACTGGAGCCCATTCTCTGAAATGCCAAGTCCCAAAGTGTACGGGGAAACCGCGAACGCGGACGGCGAATCGGCGTTCAAGGCTCACCTGAACAAAAAGTTCGAACTCGACCAGCCGAGCACGGGCGAGATCACCGCAGCAGAACAATCGCCTTTCGGTTTCCCGCTCGGAATCCGCTACCCCAAATCAGATCCGGACGCGCTGATTGCAGCTGCAGCCAAAGCCCAACGGAAATGGCGCGAAGCCGGCCCTAAAGCCTGGATCGGCGTGAGCCTCGAGATTCTTACGCGGATCAATCGGCTGAGTTTCGAGATCGGCTACAGCGTGATGCACACCACTGGTCAGGCATTCATGATGGCCTTTCAGGCGGGCGGTCCGCATGCGCAGGATCGCGCGCTCGAAGCCGTCACCTATGCGTGGGACCAGTTGCGCCGAATTCCCGCCGACGCTCATTGGGAAAAGCCGCAGGGTAAGAATCCGCCGCTCGCGATGCAGAAGCGCTTCAACATCGTGCCACGCGGCACAGGTCTCGTCCTCGGGTGCTGCACGTTTCCGACGTGGAATGGTTACCCCGGCCTGTTCGCAGACCTGGCAACCGGCAACACGGTCATCGTCAAGCCGCATCCGGGCGCGATCCTGCCGCTTGCGATCACCGTGCGCGTTGCCCGCGACGTGCTGCGTGAAGCCGGTTTCGATCCGAACGTCGTGACCTTGCTTGCGACCGAACCGAACGACGGCGAACTCGTTCAGAACCTCGCGCAGCGCCCGGAAATCAAGCTGATCGACTTCACGGGCAGCACGCAAAACGGCACTTGGCTGGAACGCAACGCACACCAGGCACAAGTGTTCACCGAAAAGGCCGGCGTGAACCAGATCGTGATCGACTCCGTCGACGACCTCAAAGCCGTCGCGCGCAACATCGCTTTCTCGCTGGCACTGTACTCGGGCCAGATGTGTACCGCGCCGCAAAACATCTATGTGCCGCGCGACGGCATTCGCACGGCCGAAGGCACGATCCCCTTCCAGGCCGTTGCCGACGCAATTGCCGGTGCTGTCCAGAAGCTCGGCTCGGACCCGGCTCGCGCTGTAGAACTGCTTGGTGCGATCCAGAACGAAGCCATCGAGCAACGTATCGACGAAGCCCGCAAGCTGGGACACGTTCTCGCGGACAGCCAGTCGCTCGAGCATCCGACGTTCGCGGGCGCCCGCGTACGTACTCCACTGGTGCTGCAACTCGATGCCGCGACGGACGAAGCGAAGTTCACGAAAGAATGGTTCGGCCCGATCTCCTTCGTGATTGCCACGGACTCGACCGCGCAGTCGCTCGAACTTGCCGGCCGCATCGCCGCCGAACATGGCGCGCTCACTCTCTCCGTCTATAGCACGGACGACACGGTGATCGAGGCGGCCACGGAAGCCTCGATTCTTGGCGGCGTCGCGCTCTCTATCAATCTGACGGGCGGCGTTTTCATCAATCAGTCGGCAGCGTTCTCGGACTTCCACGGCACGGGCGCCAACCCCGCTGCAAATGCCGCGCTCGCCGACGCTGCTTTCGTCGCGAATCGCTTCCGCGTTGTTCAAAGCCGGGTTCATGTTGAACCGAAGGCCGTTGCCGCGTAAGTCGGCCGAACGATATAGGACGTTTGACCGACGTTTAGGCCTATAACTTCAGGCTGACTGAAACCGCGTCGAACGTCGAACTAACATGCAGTTCAAGGGCCGGCGCGCATGCCGGTCCGCTCTCTTGCAGGAACCCCGACATGACCGACGCATTCATCTGTGACGCGATTCGCACTCCCTTCGGCCGCTACGGCGGCGCGTTGAAAGACGTCCGTGCCGACGACCTGGGCGCCGTCCCGATCAAGGCACTGATCGAACGGAATCCGGGTGTAAATTGGCGCGCGCTCGACGACGTGATCTACGGCTGTGCCAATCAGGCGGGGGAAGATAACCGGAACGTGGCACGCATGTCGGCGCTGCTCGCCGGCTTGCCAACGGACGCACCCGGCGCCACGCTCAACCGGCTGTGCGGATCGGGCATGGATGCAGTTGGCACGGCAGCCCGCGCGATCAAGGCTGGCGAGGCAAACCTGATGATTGCGGGCGGCGTCGAAAGCATGACGCGAGCTCCGTTCGTGATGGGCAAGGCAAGCTCGGCGTTCTCTCGGCAATCGGAGATTCACGACACGACCATCGGCTGGCGTTTCGTCAACGCACAGATGAAGCGCGACTACGGCGTCGACTCGATGCCCGAGACAGCTGAAAACGTCGCCGTCGACTTCAATATCAGCCGCGCCGACCAGGACGCGTTTGCAATGCGCAGTCAGGAGAAGGCGGCCCGCGCACAACGCGACGGCACACTCGCGCACGAAATCGTGCCCGTCGAAATTCCGCAGAAGAAGGGCGAGCCGATCCGCGTGGCGCTCGACGAGCATCCGCGAGAGACGTCGCTCGAAGCACTCGGCAAACTGAAGGGCGTCGTGCGACCGGATGGCTCGGTGACGGCGGGTAACGCATCCGGCGTCAACGACGGTGCGTGCGCACTTCTTATCGCCAGTGAAGCAGCGGCCGAACAATACGGCTTGCGGCGCCGTGCCCGCGTGATCGGCATGGCAACGGCAGGCGTCGAGCCGCGCATCATGGGCATTGGGCCGGCGCCCGCCACGCAAAAGCTGCTGAAGCAACTCAATATGACGCTCGACCAGTTCGACGTGATCGAGCTCAACGAAGCGTTTGCGTCTCAAGGTCTCGCCGTTCTGCGTCAGCTCGGTTTGCGCGACGACGATCCGCGCGTCAATCCCAACGGCGGCGCGATCGCGCTGGGACATCCGCTCGGTGCATCCGGCGCACGCCTGATTACCACGGCGCTGTACCAACTCGAGCGCACCAACGGACGTTATGCGCTGTGCACGATGTGTATCGGCGTCGGGCAAGGCATCGCGCTTGCCATCGAGCGCGTCTGAGCGCGTCGACTGCCCACATCGTACGGAGACGAGGAGACAAGCAATGACCTATGAAGCGATCGGCGTAGACATCGACGCCGCCACGCGCGTCGCGACCGTGACGCTAAACCGCCCCGACAAGCTGAACAGCTTTACGCGCGCCATGCATCAGGAACTAAGCGCAGCGCTCGACGAAGTAGAAGCCGCCGGCGCACGCGCGCTCGTACTCACGGGTGCCGGCCGCGGCTTCTGCGCCGGCCAGGATCTGGCCGACCTGGATTTCACGCCAGGTGCGATGACCGATCTCGGCGACCTGATCGATCAACACTTCAATCCGCTTATCCGGCGTTTGCAAGCCCTTCCGCTGCCCGTCATCGCCGCCGTCAATGGAACGGCGGCAGGCGCAGGCGCGAATCTCGCGCTCGCCTGCGACCTCGTGCTGGCCGCACGTTCGGCGAGCTTCATCCAGGCCTTCGTGAAGATTGGGCTCGTGCCGGATTCCGGCGGCACGTGGTTCCTGCCGCAACGCGTGGGCATGGCTCGCGCGATGGGACTCGCGATCACGGGCGACAAGCTCAGCGCCGACAAGGCGGAAAGCTGGGGCCTTATCTGGAAGGCCGTGGACGATGCCGAATTGCAGAGCACGGCAACCCAGCTCGCCGCGCAACTCGCGCAGCAACCCACGCGCGCGATCGCAGCCATCAAGCAGGCGATGCGGTCGAGCGCCACGCAAACGCTCGATCAGCAGCTCGATCTCGAACGCGACATGCAGCGCGAACTCGGCGCATCGCATGACTACGCGGAAGGGGTCCGTGCGTTCATCGAAAAACGCGCGCCGCGCTTCGAGGGCCGCTGACATGTCCACGCAACCCAACCTGAGCAACGCGATGACGCCCGACGAACTCGCCCGCGCGACTGCCGAAGCCATGTATGCGAACGACGCCTGCAGCAAGGCGCTCGGCATCGAAATTCTCGAAGTGCGCGCTGGCTACGCACGCCTTCGGATGAGCGTACGGCCGGACTTCCTGAATGGCCATCAGATCTGTCACGGCGGTCTGATGTTCACGCTGGCCGATTCGGCATTCGCGTTCGCGTGCAACTCGTACAACATCAATACCGTCGCGGCGGGCTGCTCGATCGAGTTTCTGCGCCCCGTGCATGGCGGCGACATCCTCACGGCAGAAGCTGTCGAGCAGACATTGAGCGGTCGCAACGGCATCTACGACATTCGCGTTACGAACCGCGCGAATGAAACCGTTGCGATGTTTCGCGGCAAGTCCGCGCAAATCAAAGGCACCGTGATCCCGGTCGACGACTGACAGGGAACATCACCCTCTTACGTAATTGCGTCGCCTTTCGCGCGGCATACTATTCTGAAAGTAAGGAGACATTCAATGACAACCCCGCTCCCGCTCGATCCCATCGAAAAGGCGAGCCGCGACGAACTCGCAGCGCTTCAGCTCGAACGGCTGAAATGGTCGCTCACTCACGCCTATGAGAATTCCCCTGTTTATCGACGCAAGTTCGACGAAGCGGGTGTGCATCCGTCGGAGCTGAAGACGCTGTCCGACCTGTCGCGCTTCCCCTTCACTACGAAAAAGGATCTGCGCGACAACTATCCGTTTGGCCTGTTCGCCGTACCGCAAGATCAGATTTCGCGCATTCATGCGTCATCGGGAACGACGGGCAAGCCGACCGTGGTCGGCTATACCGCGCGCGATATCGATACCTGGGCGAACCTCGTCGCACGTTCGATCCGTGCGGCAGGCGCGCGACGCGGCGACAAGGTCCACGTGAGCTACGGCTATGGCCTCTTCACGGGCGGTCTCGGCGCGCACTACGGCGCGGAACGCGCGGGCCTCACGGTCATTCCGTTCGGCGGCGGTCAGACCGAAAAGCAGGTTCAGCTGATTCAGGACTTCCGTCCCGACATCATCATGGTGACGCCTAGCTACATGCTGTCGATCGCCGACGAACTGGAGCGTCAGGGCGTCGATCCCAAGACGTGCTCGCTGCGCATCGGCATCTTTGGCGCGGAGCCCTGGACCAACGACATGCGCCGCGCGATCGAAGAACGAATGGGCATCGACGCCGTCGACATCTACGGCTTGTCCGAGGTGATGGGTCCGGGCGTGGCGTCCGAATGCGTGGAAACCAAAGACGGCCCGACGATCTGGGAAGATCACTTCTACCCCGAGATCATCGATCCCGAAACGGGCGAAGTATTGCCGGACGGCGAACTCGGCGAACTCGTATTCACGTCGCTGACCAAAGAGGCGTTGCCGATCATCCGTTACCGCACGCGGGATCTCACGCGTCTGCTGCCCGGCACCGCGCGCACGATGCGTCGGATGGAAAAAATCACCGGTCGCTCGGACGACATGATGATCATTCGCGGCGTCAACGTGTTCCCGACGCAGATCGAAGAACTGCTGCTGAAACAGCACGCGCTCGCGCCGCATTATCAGATCGTGCTGACGAGAGAAGGCCCGCTCGACGTGATGACGCTGAACATCGAGCCTTGCCCGGAGACCGCGCCGGACACGGCCGCGCTGGACACCGCACGTAAAGCGCTGGCCTATGACATCAAGGCACTGATCGGCGTTACGGCGAACGTGGTGCTGCTCGGCGTGAACGGCATCGAGCGCTCGGTGGGTAAAGCGCGTCGTGTGATCGACAAGCGCAAGGCAGGCGCGTAACGCTCGACACGCAAGGAAATCGAAGAGTACGGGCTTACAAAAGCAAACAGCCCGACGGAAGTGACACAAACCGTCGGGCTGCTTCAGGCTTCAGATCGGGCTATCCCCTGACCTCAGGATCGTGACTCGATATCACGAATTAGGCAGCAGCAGCCACATCCGTCCGCCCTGCTTCATCTTGCCGGCCAGATCGCCCGCTTCGTCGCCGAGTCCCCAGAAGTAGTCGGCACGCACGCCGCCCTTGATCGCCGAACCCGTGTCCTGAGCAAACACCAGACGATTCATCGGTGCATTGGTCATCGGGCGCGTCGTCTGGAGGAAGACGGGCGTGCCGAGCGGGATCGCCGCCGGATCGACGGCAATCGAACGCTCCGGCGTGAGCGGCACGCCAAGCGCGCCGATCGGACCATCGGCGCCGCCGCCGGGCGCAGGCTCGCTCGACGGCATCTCGCGGAAAAACACGAAGCGCGGATTCGTGTCGAGCAGGCCATCGACACGCGTCGGGTTTGCGCGCGCCCACGCCTTGATGCCTTGCATGGTCGCCTGCGACGGCGTCAGTTCACCGCGATCGAGCAACCATCGGCCGATCGACTTGTACGGCTGATTGTTCGTCCCGCCAAAGCCGACGCGCATCACGCTGCCGTCTTCCATCACGATGCGTCCCGAGCCTTGCACCTGCAGGAAGAAAGCCTCGATGGGATCGTCGACCCACACGAGTTCATTGCCGTTCAGCGCGCCCGAGCGCTCGAGCTGCGCACGCGCCGGCATCGCTGAACCTGGGCGGTACGCCGAAGGCCAACGGTACAAGGCCGTCTGATACACGCCTTGACGCACGCGTGAACCACGCAGCAGCGGCTCGTAGTAGCCTGTCACGAGTCCGTCGAGCGTGCCGTCGGTGTTCGAGAACTGGAACGGCGTGAAGTAGGTTTCGAAGAAAGTGCGCGCGCTCGCCACGTCCAGGTCGTCAAGCATCAGCGCGGCCGCGCAGGCGCGCCGCCATGTCGGCTGACTGGCGAGGCGCACGCAGTTCTGGCGCAGCGCCGCAGCCGCGCCGATCAGTGAATCGTCCTGCCAGCCCGGCACCTGTCGCCACGCGACAGGCGTCAGCCGCTGGGCGGCGATCTGGCCGGGTATGATCGCGGCGCCTGTCGGCGGTGAAACGGATGGCCGCACCGCGCCGCCGCCCCCGCACGACGCAAGCAATACGGCAAGCGACAGCGCCCCCGCCCAGGCCGCGGCCCGGCGGGCAAAACGCATACAATGATTGTTCTCGATGGAAACTGCCATGTCTGATCTGCTCGACGAATATCCGATGCTCATCTTCGCGCTGGAGTCGCTCCTGGCGCTTTCCCTGCTGATTTTCATCGTGGTGTGGACAGCGTCCGGCAAGAAAAAGAATGCCGCACGCCAGAAGCAGGACGCAAAACAGGTCCCGCCGCAGCAGCAGCCGCGTCGCTGACTGACAGCGCGCGGCGTCTCATGTTCAACGCGCGCTCAATGCAGCGTGCGCGGCATCCGCAGAACGAATTCCGGCACGGGCGCGTCCCAGCGCTCACCGTCCTCCGCCACGCAAAAATACTCGCCGCGCATCGTTCCCACGGGTGTCGCGATCACCGCGTAGCTGGTGTACTCGAACTGCTCGCCCGGCTTCAGCAACGGCTGATGCCCGACCACACCGAGGCCTTTCACTTCCTGAACACGGTTTTCGCTATCCGTAATGACCCAGTGTCGCGCGATCAGTTGCGCGGCGACCTGGCCTGTATTGCGGATGGTGAGCGTGTAGGCGAAAGCGTATTTCCGATGCTCCGGGTCCGACTCCTCGGCGATGTACCGGACCTGGGAGGACACGCTGAATTCGTACTGGCTCATGCTGATTCCGATGGTGAGCCAAGCGCGCAATCGATCCGCGCAAGGCTGTGTGCAGGCGGCTCGGCGCGACTAGCGGCGCGCCGGCACAGGCGTTGACATGGTTTGGCATTCTGCTTGATGCAGCGCGGGCCCGCAACCGCACCGGCCAGCCGGACAAGACTCCAGAACATGATGAAAGCCATGCCGCGCCAAAGGCCGCGGCGCGTCGGCCGGCGCTAAAATAGCGGTTTTCCGTCTCCCGCCCCATCCCACGCCATGACTCAATTCCGTATCGCTCCCAGCATTCTGTCCGCCGACTTCGCGCGGCTCGGCGAAGAAGTCCGCAACGTCGTCGCCGCGGGCGCCGACTGGATTCACTTCGACGTGATGGACAACCACTACGTGCCGAACCTGACGATTGGCCCGCTCGTGTGCGAGGCGATCCGCCCGCACGTGCAGGTGCCCATCGACGTGCATCTGATGGTACGCCCCGTCGACCGCATCGTGCCGGACTTCGCGAAGGCCGGCGCGAATGTGATCAGCTTTCACCCGGAAGGCTCGGATCACATCGACCGCACGCTGTCGCTGATCCGCGACCACGGCTGCAAGGCGGGCCTCGTGTTCAATCCCGCAACGTCGCTGAATTATCTCGATCACGTGATGGACAAGGTGGATCTCGTGCTGATCATGTCAGTGAATCCGGGCTTCGGCGGGCAGTCGTTCATTCCCGAAGCGCTGAACAAGCTGCGCGAAGCACGCGCAAAAATCGACGCGTACAAGGAAAAGACCGGCCGCGAGATTCATCTTGAAGTCGACGGTGGCGTGAAGGTCGACAACATCGCGGAAATTGCGGCGGCGGGCGCGGATACCTTCGTGGCCGGCTCGGCGATCTTCGGCCACCCGGACTACAAGACGATCATCGACAAGATGCGCGGCGCGCTGGCATCGGTTGAGCGCTGATATGGACACGACGCCTCGTTACCCCGCTCCCGCCTTCACGGCCGGGAAGATTCGCGCGGCGATCGTCGATCTCGACGGCACGATGGTCGATACCGCCGACGACTTCACCGCGTCCCTGAACGGCATGCTCGCCCAGTTCGACGCGGAAGAAACCTCGCGCGAAGAGGTGATGGACTACGTCGGCAAGGGCTCCGAGCATCTGATTCGCAGCGTGCTCGCGCCGCGCTTCGAAGCCGAGTTGGCGCAGTCGCGCTTCGACGAGGCGCTCGCGATCTACCAGGAGGAGTACGCGAAGATCAACGGTCTGCACACGCGGCTCTATCCCGACGTCGAGGCGGGCTTGATCGCGTTGCGCGACGCGGGTCTCGTGCTCGCGTGCGTGACCAACAAGCCGCATCGTTTCGCGACCCAGTTGCTCGAGCATCACGGGTTGCTGCGCTACTTCGGTATCGTGCTGGGCGGCGACAGCGTCGCGGCGAAAAAGCCCGATCCGTTGCCCATGCTCACCGCCTGCAAAGCCCTCGGCGTGTCGCCCGAAGAAGCCGTCGCGATCGGCGATTCGCAGAACGATGCGTTCGCGGGCCGCGCCGCCGGCATGGCGACGCTGACCGTCCCGTATGGCTACAATCATGGCGAATCTGTTCAAACCATAAAATCCGATGGTATAGTTGTGTCGCTGTTGGGCGCCGCCAAGGCGATCGCAGCACACAATGCAGTACAATAAGCGTCAACCCAAGCAGCACCCAATCACTGACTTAACCAAAGTCTTCTCTCATGTTTCTGAATAAAAAACGGAGTCTGAGCACGATCGACCGGGGAGCCTGGCCCTGGCGTCGCTGGTCGCGCTGATACCTCGCCCGAGGTACGCTGAAGCTCGTCTTTGGCACCCGTTTTTTACTTCGCTGCGCTCACGCGCTTTTCCGAAACGCCGGTTTGACCGGCACGCAACCGCTGCAATGAGTTTCAGCTAGCCGTCGTGTACCTTGCGTACTATCGTCGTGCTGTGAAGCCGTGCATGCGTTCGGGAAAGCGCGCGCCGGTCTCCCAACCTGTGACGAGCACATTCGACCGGTAACGCAGCCCCCGCTTTGTCCGACGCTAGCAGCGCACGGACGCACGAACAGGATCGGAACATGACCGAACTCGAATTTCAGTCCCTCGCGAACGAGGGCTTCAATCGCATCCCGCTGATCGCCGAAGCGCTGGCCGACCTCGAAACGCCGCTCTCGCTGTACCTGAAGCTCGCGCAAACCGAGCGCAACGGCGCGAACTCGTTTCTGCTCGAATCGGTGGTGGGCGGCGAACGCTTTGGCCGCTACTCGTTCATCGGCCTGCCGGCGCGCACGCTGATCCGCACGCGTAACGGCGTGACGGAAGTCGTGAAAGACGGCAAGGTCGTCGAGACGCACGAGAGTGACCCGCTCGAATTCATCCAGCAGTTCCAGAGCCGCTTCAAGGTCGCGCTGCGTCCGGGCCTGCCGCGTTTCGCGGGCGGTCTTGCCGGCTACTTCGGCTACGACGCCGTGCGCTACATCGAAAAGAAGCTCGCGCACACGGCCCCGCCCGACGACCTGAACCTGCCCGACATTCAACTGCTGCTGACGGAAGAAGTCGCCGTCATCGACAACCTCGCGGGCAAGCTGTACCTCGTGATCTACGCCGATCCGACGACGCCCGAAGCGTACACACGCGCCAAGCAGCGTCTGCGCGAACTGAAGCAGCGGCTGCGCACGACGGTGCAGCCGCCTGTCACGTCGGCGAGTGTGCGTACCGAAATTTTCCGCGAGTTCAAGAAGGACGATTACCTCGCCGCCGTGCGCAAGGCGAAGGAATACATCGCGGCAGGCGAACTGATGCAGGTGCAGGTCGGCCAGCGTCTGACGAAACCGTATCGCGACAATCCGCTGTCGCTTTACCGCGCGCTGCGTTCGCTGAATCCGTCGCCGTACATGTACTACTACAACTTCGGCGAATTCCATGTGGTCGGCGCGTCGCCGGAAATTCTGGTACGTCAGGAAAAGCGCAACGAAGACCGCATCGTCACGATCCGTCCTCTGGCAGGCACACGTCCGCGCGGCAACACGCCCGAGCGTGACGCCGAACTCGCCACCGAACTGCTGAACGATCCGAAGGAAGTCGCCGAGCACGTGATGCTGATCGACCTCGCGCGCAACGACGTGGGCCGTATCGCGGAGATCGGTTCGGTGTCGGTGACCGACAAGATGGTGATCGAAAAGTACTCGCACGTGCAGCACATCGTCAGCTCTGTCGAGGGCACCCTGAAGCCCGGCATGACCAATTTCGACGTGCTGCGCGCGACGTTCCCGGCGGGCACGCTGTCGGGCGCGCCGAAGGTTCGCGCGATGGAACTGATCGACGAACTCGAACCCGTGAAGCGCGGCCTCTACGGCGGCGCAGTCGGCTACCTGTCGTTCACGGGCGAGATGGACCTCGCGATCACGATCCGCACGGGCGTGATCTGCAACGGCAATCTGTATGTGCAGGCGGCAGCGGGCGTGGTCGCCGACTCGGTGCCCGAATCCGAATGGCAAGAGACCGAGAACAAGGCACGCGCTGTGATGCGCGCCGCCGAGCAGGTGCAAGACGGCCTCGATAGCGATTTCTGACGGGAGACAGACCATGCTGCTGATGATCGACAACTACGACTCGTTCACCTATAACCTGGTCCAGTACTTCGGCGAACTCGGCGAAGACGTGCGGACCTATCGCAACGACGAAATCACCCTCGACGAAATCGCGAAGCTCAACCCCGAGCGCATTTGCCTTTCACCGGGACCGAGCAATCCACAACACGCGGGCATCACGCTCGACGTGCTGCGCGAATTTTCTGGCAAGTACCCGATTCTCGGCGTGTGCCTTGGCCATCAGGCGATCGGCGAAGCGTTCGGCGGCCGTGTGGTGCGCGCGCAGACCATCATGCACGGCAAGGTGAGCCAGATCGAAACCGACTGCAAAGGCGTATTCGCCGACCTGCCGAAGCACTTCACCGTCACGCGTTATCACTCGCTCGCGATCGAGCGCGAATCGCTGCCGGATTGCCTCGAAGTATCCGCATGGACCGACGACGGCGAAATCATGGGCGTGCGTCACAAGACGCTGCCTGTCGAAGGCGTGCAGTTCCACCCGGAATCGATCCTGTCGGAACACGGCCACGCGTTGCTCGAAAACTTCGTGAAGCAGTCGAAGGCCGTGGCGCGCAGCGCTTAACAAGGAGACGTCAAAATGATTTCGGCCCAGGAAGCGCTGCAACGCACGATCGAGCATCGCGAGATTTTCCACGACGAGATGCTGCACCTGATGCGTCTCATCATGCGCGGCGACATGTCGCCCGTGATGGCGGCCGCGATCATCACGGGGCTGCGCGTCAAAAAAGAGACCATCGGCGAGATCACCGCGGCCGCCACGGTGATGCGTGAGTTCGCCCGTCACGTTGAAGTGCAGGACAACTCGAACTTCGTCGATATCGTGGGCACGGGCGGCGACGGATCGCACACGTTCAACATCTCGACGGCGACGATGTTCGTGACGGCGGCGGCTGGCGCGAAGGTCGCGAAGCACGGCAATCGCGGCGTGTCGAGCAAATCGGGCAGCGCGGACGTGCTCGAAGCGCTCGGCGTCAATATCGATCTGCAGCCGGAACAGGTGGCCGCATCGATCGCCGAAACGGGCATGGGCTTCATGTTCGCGCCGAACCATCACCCGGCGATGAAGAACATCGCGCCCGTACGCCGAGAACTCGGCGTGCGCACCATCTTCAACATTCTCGGTCCGCTGACGAACCCCGCCGGCGCGCCGAACCAGTTGCAGGGCGTGTTTCACCCGGATCTCGTCGGCATTCAGGTTCGCGTAATGGAGCGTCTGGGCGCAAACCACGTGCTCGTCGTGTATGGTATGGACGGCATGGATGAAGTGTCGCTCGGCGGCGCGACGCTGGTCGGCGAATTGCGCGACGGCAAGGTGACCGAGTACGAGATTCACCCCGAGGACTTCGGCATGCAGATGGTGTCGAACCGCACGCTGAAAGTCGCGGACGCGACGGAATCGAAAGTGTTGCTGCTCGAAGCGCTCGACAACAAGCCGGGCGTCGCGCGCGAAATCGTCACGCTGAACGCGGGCACCGCGCTGTACGCGGCGAACGTCGTGGAGTCGATCGCAGACGGCCTGCAACTGGCCCGCGAAGCGATCGCGAGCGGCAAGGCGCGCGCGAAGGTCGACGACCTGGTCCGCTTCACGCAACAGTTCAAGAAATAAACGGGATTCACATGAGCGATATTCTCGACCGCATCATCGACGTCAAGCGCGAAGAAGTGCGCGCCGCGCAGCAAAGCGCGCCGCTCGAAGAGTTGCGCCTGCAGGCATCGTCGCGCGATCTGCGCGATTTCGTCGGCGCGATTCGCGCAAAGCATGAGGCGGGTCTCGCGGCCGTGATCGCCGAGGTCAAGAAGGCGAGCCCGTCGAAAGGCGTGCTGCGCGACAACTTCGTACCGGCGGACATCGCGCGTTCGTACGCGAAGCACGGCGCGGCGTGTCTGTCCGTGCTGACCGACGTGCAGTTCTTCCAGGGCAGCGCGAAGTATCTGGAAGAAGCGCGCGCGGCGTGCGATCTGCCCGTTCTGCGCAAGGATTTCATCGTCGATCCGTATCAGATCCTCGAAGCGCGCGCGATGGGCGCCGACGCGATCCTGCTGATCGTCGCGGCACTCGAACTCTCGCAGATGCAGGACCTCGAAGCGTACGCGCATTCGCTCGGCCTCGCGGTGCTGGTCGAGGTTCACGACAAGGACGAACTGGTCAGCGCGCTGACGCTGAAGACGCCGCTGATGGGCGTGAACAACCGCAATCTGCGCACGTTCGAAACGTCGATCGACACCACGCTCGGCCTGCTGGACATGATGCCGGACGACCGCATCGTCGTGACCGAGTCGGGCATCATGTCACGCGGCGACGTCGAGCGGATGCGCGCGATGGACGTGAACTCGTTCCTCGTCGGCGAAGCGTTCATGCGCGCCGAAGAACCGGGCGCGGAGCTTGCGCGGATGTTCTTCTGATTCTCACCACGTTACAGAGCGAGCCGCGCGATGGGCATGGAACACGAGATCAAGCTGTCGCTGCCGACCGGTCAGGTCGGCGCTGCGACGCAATGGTTGATTCAACGCGCCGGTGGCAAGGGCCGCACGATCACGCTCGAAAACAGCTATTACGACACACCGTCGCTGACGCTCGCGCGCGCGAAAAGCGCGGTGCGCGTGCGCCGCACGCCGGACGGCTGGCTGCAGACGTACAAGACGGTCGGCACGTCGAGTGGCGGCTTGCACAGCCGGCACGAGTGGGAAATGCCCATCAAGGGCAACGCGCTCGAGATCGACGCGCTGCTCGCAGCCTGTGACGACGAACCGTCGAAGGAAGCGTTGCGCAGCGCGCGTGATGACCTGATTCCGCTGTTCAGCACCAATTTCTCGCGGACCAGCTGGCACGTGCGCATCGAAGGTGCCGATGTCGAGGCGGCCATCGACCAGGGCGAGGTTGTCGCGGTCGTACACGGCGAAACGCGCCGCGCGCCAATCTGCGAGATCGAACTGGAACTGAAGCACGGTGACGCGGGGGCGCTGAACGCGTTGTCGGCGGAAATCGCGCAGGCCGTGCATGGCTTGCGTCCCGATGACGTGAGCAAGGCGCAGCGCGGTTATCGTCTGCGCGAGGGCGGCTCGCAATAAGCGGCGAAAGCAGCAAATAAGCAAGCAAGCGCGCGGAACCTTGAGCGCGCCCGCGTTTGCTGCCACACTAGCCCGCCATGAATTCCGCAAAACGCTCCCGCACCCCGCCGACGCAGCCGTCGCTCTTCACCGACGACGACACCCGCGCCACCGCACCCTCGCCCGCCACAGAGATTCAAACGCTCGAAGCGCAATTCGAAGCCCTGCCGCCCGCTTGGCGCGCGCACCTCAAACCGTTTATCGATAGCGACACGTACGCGCCGCTGTGCCAGTTCGTCGATGGCGAACGCGCGTCCGGCAAGACCGTCTATCCCGCCGACGTATTCCGCGCGCTGCGACTCACGAGTCCCGACGACGTCAAGGTCGTGATTCTCGGCCAGGACCCGTATCACGGCGAAGACCGTGGCACGCCGCAGGCGCACGGCCTCGCGTTTTCAGTGCCGCCTTCGGTGCGGCCGCCGCCGTCGTTGCGCAACATCTTCAAGGAAATCGCCGCGAGCCTCGGCCATGAGGCGCCGCAGCACGGCTGTCTCGATGCGTGGGCGCGACAAGGCGTGCTGTTGCTCAACACGGTGCTGACCGTCGAACGCGATCGCGCTGCAAGTCACGCGAAGCGCGGATGGGAAAAATGCACCGACACGCTCATCCACGAACTCGCGATGCGTCACGATGGGCTCGTCTTCATGCTGTGGGGCGCGCACGCGCAGGCCAAACGCGCGCTGCTCGGTGGCAAGTCGCATTGCGTGCTGGAAGCGCCGCACCCCTCGCCGCTTTCGGCGCATCGCGGGTTTCTCGGCTGCCGGCATTTCGCGCTCGCCAACGAATTTCTCGAAGCGCATGGCCGTCAGACGATCGACTGGCGTTTGCCGGAAACGGGAGAAGTGTTCGCCTGAAGCGCACCGCATCCGCCGAAAACCCAAAAAAGAAAACGCCACGGAATTGTGTTCCGTGGCGTTTTCTTTTGCCGTCGCGATACGGGCGATCACCGTATCGGAAGAGCAAGCGGCAAGCCGGATGGCTCACCGCATAACCGTTTCAGACAGCTCAGGCAGCAGCGATCGCTTCGCGCGCGCCGGCGAGTGCCGCGGTCGCTGCGTCCGGGCCCATGTTCAGGCCTTCCGCGTAGATGAAGTTCACGTCGGTCATGCCGAGGAAGCCGAGGAACGTCGTCATGTAAGGCGTCTGCGTGTCGCCCGGCGTGCCGACGTACTTGCCGCCGCGTGCCGATACCACGAACACCTTCTTGCCCGTCACGAGACCTTCCGGACCGTTCGCGCCGTACTTGAACGTGATGCCAGCGCGTGCGATGAAGTCGAAGTACGTCTTCAGTTGCGACGAGATACCGAAGTTGTACAGCGGCGCGCCGATCACGACGATGTCGGCGGCTTGCAGTTCGGCGATCAGCGCTTCGCTGCGGGCTGCGATGGCTTGCTGCTCAGCCGTGCGTTGTTCGGCGGGCGTGAAGAACGCGCCGAGGATCGCGTCGTCGAGGTGCGGCAGTGCGTCTTCGTGCAGATTGCGGACGACGACTTGCGCGCCCGGATTCGATTGTTGCAGCTTCGCCGTCAGTTCGTTTGCCAGCAGCGTCGATTGAGCGCCTTGCGAGCGAGCCGACGAGTTGATTTGCAGGATCGTGGTCATCTGTGACTCCAGTGAGGGGCGCGCTGTGTTGCGCGAGTGGAGCCATTGTGTTTTTTTACCCGCCCGGGAAAAAGTAGCGCGGCGGCGACGGATTGTTGCAACGATAGAACAATCCGCCGCCGGGATCTTGCCGCGCAGACGGTTCGGCGACCGCTTACTTGCCGCCCAGCCAGCGTTTGCGCGCCGTTACAGCCGCCGCGCGTTTGTCGTTCGCGGTGAGTTTGTAGCGCGAGACTTCCGGTCCGTCCAGCTTGACCTGCGCGACGCGCAGCTCGTCGCGCCGGAACGCATGCACCTCGACCTTCGCGCCGGGCTGGTAGCGCGACAGCAGCGCGTCGAGATTCGAGCCCGTCACGCGCAAGCCGTCGACGGCAATCAGCACGTCGCCCGCCGACAGGCCGGCCTTCTGCGCCGCGCTTCCGTCATGAATGGCCGCCACCGTGCAGTCCGCGCCGCCGCGCAGGCGCGCGCCGAGCGACGGCTTGCCCTTCGGATCGACGTCCGCTTCGAGTGTCACGCCGAACGGCGCCAACAGCGTGTCGAGCGGCAGATCGCTCGTGCCGCGCACGCCTTCCGCGAAAAGCTCTGACAGGTCCGCACCCGTAGCCTCGGCAAACAGCGCCTCGACGTCGGTTTCCTCGATGCCCTGACTCTTGCCCTTGAAGAAGTCGCGTCCGTAGCGCTGCCACAGCAGGCGCATCACGTCGTCGAGCGATTTGCGGTTCTGCGTTTGCGCGCGAATCGTCAGATCGAACGCGAGCGCGACCAGCGAGCCCTTTGTGTAATAGCTGACGATCGCGTTCGCCGCGTTTTCGTCCTGACGGTAGTACTTGACCCACGCGTCGAACGAGCTTTCGGCGACCGTCTGCTTCAGGCGCCCGCTGCCGCGCAGCACGCCGCCGATCGTCTTGCCGAGCAACGTGAAGTAGTCGGTATCCTTGATCAGGCCGCTGCGCACGAGCACCAGGTCGTCGTAGTAAGACGTGAAGCCCTCGAACAGCCACAGCAGCGACGTGTAATTTTCCTGCGTCAGATCGTACGGCGCGAACACGGCGGGCTTGATGCGCTTCACGTTCCACGTGTGGAAGTATTCGTGGCTGCACAGGCCGAGATACGTGCGATAGCCGTCCGTCGTCTCGTCCCGGCCTTCGACGGGCAAATCCGCGCGATTGCAGATCAGCGCCGTCGATGCGCGATGCTCCAGACCGCCGTAGCCATCGGTGACGGCTTGCGTCATGAAGACGTAGCGGTCCATCGGCGCCTTTTTCGAGCGCGGCTCGAAGAGCGCGATCTGCGCTTCGCACACGCGCTTCAGATCCGCCGACAGCCGCGCCATGTCCAAACCGATCACGCGTCCGGCGATCACGATGTCGTGCGGCACGCCGTGCGCCTTGAACGTCGCGAGTTCGAATTCACCGAGCGTAACGGGATGGTCGATCAGCTCGTCGTAGTTCTGCGCGCTGTACTCGCCGAAGCCGTAGCGCTTCGTGCCGCGCCCTTCCGTCAGTGCCGTTGCGACGCGCCAGTTGCGGAACTGCGGACCGGCCGGCTTCTGAATATCGACGACGCACGGCGCATCCTCGAACCCGAGCGGCGACAGAAACACGCTTGTGCCATTGAAGAAGCCCGTCGTGTCGTCGAGATGCGCGGCGCGCACCGACAGGTCCCATGCGTAGACCTCGTAGCGCAGCGTCAGCGCGCCCTTGACGGGCGCCGCCTGCCACGAGTGCTTGTCGGTCTTTTCGAGCCGCACCTTGCGGCCCGCGTCGTTGAACGCGCGCAGCGTGACGATGTTGCGCGCGAACTCGCGGACCATGTAGCTGCCGGGAATCCACACGGGCAGCATGAAGCGCTGGCCCGACGGATCGGGCTCGGCGACGGTCACGGTCACTTCGAAGAGATGGGCGGCGGGTTGCTTCGGAACGATGGTGTAGCGGATCGGCTTCATCGGCGCTCGTGTGTGGAAACTGGTGAAGAAAACGACAGGAGGCGCCGCGCGCCTCCTTTCAAACAGATTCAGACGATGCGCGCAGTTCAGCGCACCGACGACAACGCCTTGTCCAGCTGGTCCGCCGGCACGGCGCCCGGCAGGCGACGTCCGTCCGCGAGAAACACGGTCGGCGTGCCGCTCACGTTCATCGACTGTCCGAGCACGAGGTTCTTGTCGATCGCGGCCGTGTCGCAGGTGCCGGGCGCGGTCGGCGCGCGGTGATCCTGCATCCAGGCTTCCCATGCCTTCGCGCGGTCGGAGGAACACCAGATCGACTTCGACTTCACCGTCGAATCCGGCGACAGGACCGGGTACAGGAACGTGTAAACAGTGATGTTATCCATCGACTTCAGTGTCGTTTCGAGCTGCTTGCAGTACGGGCAGTTCGGATCGGAGAACACGGCGATCTTGCGGCTGCCGTTGCCCTTCACCACTTTCACCGCGTTCGCGAACGGCAGGCTCGCGAAATCGATGCGGTTGGTTTCGGACAGGCGCGCTTCCGTCAGATTCTGGCGCGTCTTCGCGTCAATCATGTCGCCGAGAATCAGATGGTCGCCCGTCGCGTCGCTATAGACGATCTGCGAGCCGAGGTTCACCTCATAAAGCCCGTCGATCGGCGACTTGGACACGCTTTTGATCGTCGCTTCGCTCAGACGCGATTGCAGCGTCGACTTGAGCTTGTCGGTGGTCTGGTCGGCCTGCGCCGAACAGCCGAGGCCGATGGTCGCGACGGCCAGCGCCAGCGCGGCGATGCGGATACGTTTCTTCATGCTGCTGCTCCTGATTCGGTTCGGCGCGCGGCCCGTTTGCCGCTCGTCTGCGCCTGTGTTCAAGTTCCGCGCGGGTTTCCGGGTGTGTGCCGGAATGTTCCCTGTTGCATCGATGCGTGTGGGGTGCATCAGGCAGTGCTGCGCAGATGGTATGCCTTGCGTTCAATCCTGTCAGATCGCGCGCGCCGCCGTGCCGTTCCATCTGCCGCGCGGCTGGCGCATTGATTGTTCAGCCCAGCGCCGCCGAGACCAGCCAGCGCTTGACCAGCGGCTGCGCGCCGACGAATGCCATGCCCGTGTTGCGAACCGCGCGCGCAATATTGCCCGGCAGCCCGAACAGCTTCTGCAGGCCGTCGGTGGCGATGGTCAGCGCGCGGATGTCTTCGCTGCGCGAGCGTTCGTACCGGCGCAACAACACCGTGTCGCCGATATCGCGGAACGCCTCTTTCTTCACGATCACGTCCACCAGCGACGCCACGTCGCGCAAGCCCAGATTCATGCCCTGCCCTGCGAGCGGATGGATCAGGTGCGCGGCATCGCCGACCAGCGCGACGCGCGGCGCGACCAGCCGGTCGACGGTTTGCAGCGCAAGCGGAAAGCCTTGCGCGGGCGTCACGCATTCGAGTGTGCCGAGCGCGCCCATCGTCGCGCGTTCGACTTCCGCCGCGAGTTGCGCCGGATCGAGTTTGACGAGCGTGTTCGCATGATCGGTCATCGCCGACCAGACCAGCGACACGTGCCCATCCGGCAGCGGCAGCAGCGCGATGATCTCGCCGTCGCGGAACCACTGATACGCTGTCTCGCTGTGCGGCCGCCCGGCCTTGAAGTTCGCGACGACGCCCGTCTGCCGGTAGTCGCGCCGGTTCACCTTCGAGCCGATCTGCGCGCGCACCCACGAATGCGCGCCGTCCGCGCCGACCACGAGATCCGCTTCGAGCACGTTGCCATTGGCGAGACCGATCGTCGCGCCGCCCGTCTTGACATCGAGCCCCTGCGCACGCGTGTCGAGCCACGTGAGGTTGGGCTGGAAGCGCAGCGCGGCATCGAGCGCCTGTTCGATCAGCGACGATTCGGCGATCCATGCGAGTTGGGGCACGGATGCCTGGAACGCCGAGAAATGCAGTTCGGCATGGGCGTCGCCGTAGACGCGCATGTCGTAGACGGGCGCGAGCCGCGAAGCATCGAGCGCCTGCCACACGCGCAAGCGTTCGAGCAGCGCCTGCGAACTCGCGGACAGCGCGTAGACGCGCGAGTCGAATACGGCGTTGGCGGGTAGCGGCTGACAATGCTGCGCGAGCAATGCGACGCGCAGGCCGCTTTGCGTGAGCGCAAGCGCCGCCGTCTTGCCGACGAGCCCGCCGCCGATCACGGCGACGTCGAAGGACTGATGGTGAGCATTCATCCGGGCATTATAGCCGTGAGGGGTGCCGGGGACGGATCGGCGGGACAGGCTTTTGGCGCGGTTTCGGCGTTGTTTGAGCGGAGATTGATGCAGGTCGGGCACAAGTCTCGTCTATTGTGGACTGCATATGCACGCGCTCGCGTAGCGAACGGCGCGCGCCGACGCTTCTCCGCTGCCGCGAGCGCGCCGCCGGACAGGGTTACAATTGCGGTTTTCGGTTATCCGGCACCTTTGGCGCGCGTTTGCAGCGCGGCGGGTGTCTTACGACAGTCCGCCTGTGCCGCGTGTTTTCGGCGCGTGCTTCTGGCACGCACCTGGCGCCAGCGGACTTGCGGGCCGCGGCCAGCATCGCGCCGCGCCACATGTAGCCCGCGCTCCGTTCGCCGAAGCCTGTCACCACCTGATTTTGTAGAGAACCTTCATGAGCCTCAAATGCGGCATCGTCGGCCTGCCTAACGTCGGCAAGTCCACCCTGTTCAATGCGCTGACCAAGGCGGGCATCGCCGCCGAAAACTATCCGTTCTGCACGATCGAGCCGAACGTCGGCGTGGTCGAAGTGCCGGACGCGCGCCTGACGGCGCTCGCCGGCATCGTCAAGCCGGAGCGCATCGTGCCCGCCGTGGTCGAGTTCGTCGACATCGCGGGTCTGGTGGCGGGCGCGAGCAAGGGCGAAGGCCTCGGCAACCAGTTCCTCGCGAATATCCGCGAAACGGATGCGATCACGCACGTCGTGCGCTGCTTCGAAGACGAGAACGTGATTCACGTCGCGGGCAAGGTCGATCCTGTCTCGGATATCGAAGTGATCAACACGGAACTCGCGCTTGCTGACCTGGCGACGGTTGAAAAGGCGCTCACACGCTATGCGAAAGCCGCGAAGTCCGGCAACGACAAGGAAGCGGTGAAGCTCGCTGCGGTGCTGGAAAAGGTTCGCGCGCAACTGGATCAGGCCAAGCCGGTTCGCGGGCTGAATCTGACGGAAGAAGAGCTTCTGCTGATCAGGCCGTTCTGCCTGATTACGGCCAAGCCGGCCATGTACGTCGCGAACGTCAAGGAAGACGGCTTCGAGAACAATCCGCACCTGGACGCGGTGCGCAAGTACGCGGAAACGGAAAATGCGCCCGTGGTCGCCGTGTGCGCGGCGATCGAGGCGGAAATCGCCGATCTCGCCGATGAAGACAAGGAAGTGTTCCTCGCCGACATGGGCATGCACGAGCCGGGTCTGAACCGCGTGATTCGCGCGGGTTTCAAGCTGCTCGGCCTGCAGACGTATTTCACGGCGGGCGTGAAGGAAGTGCGCGCGTGGACGATTCATGTCGGCGATACCGCGCCGCAGGCAGCGGGCGCGATTCACACGGACTTCGAACGCGGCTTCATTCGCGCGCAGACGATCGGCTTTGACGATTACATCGCGTACAAGGGTGAACAAGGCGCGAAGGAAGCGGGCAAGATGCGCGCGGAAGGGAAGGAGTACATCGTGCATGATGGCGACGTGATGAACTTTTTGTTCAACGTCTGACGAGCAATTGTCAAATGCCTCCCCGCCGCTTCGCGCGGGGGCGCAAATTGACCAAAGCCGCGCATCGACGCGGCTTTTTTTTCGCCCTCGTTGCACGCGCACCCATCGATGCTGCGGGTAATCGCCCTTTCTCCGATTATTCTTCCGATGTTAAATTGCCCGTTCGGCACTGAGCCTTACATATAGAAAATTCACCGACGCTTTCCTGTCATCGACCACAACTAGAATCGCGCGACCGCAATCCGCGCTTTCCGTAAAAGAAGGAGACTCTCGATGCATTGCAAGCCGCTCATCCGTTCGCTGTCCGTCGCAGCCGTTCTGTCATTCGGTACCTGGCAAACCGCCTACGCCGCCACTGAAATCCAGTTCTGGCACGCGATGGAAGCCGCCCTCGGCGAACGTCTGAACACGATCGCCAACGACTTCAATGCCTCGCAGAGCGACTACAAGATCGTCCCCGTCTTCAAGGGCACCTACGACCAGACGCTCGCAGCAGGCATCGCGGCGTATCGCAGCGGCAACGCGCCCGCGATCCTGCAGGTCTACGAGGTCGGCACCGCGACGATGATGCAGGCGAAGAAAGCCGTCATTCCCGTCTCCGACGTGTTCAAACAGGCGGGCATGACGCTCGACGAAAAAGCCTTCGTGCCGACCATCGCCAGCTATTACAGCGACTCGAAGACAGGCCACCTGATCTCGATGCCGTTTAACAGTTCGACGCCCGTCCTCTACTACAACAAGGAAGCCTTCAAGAAGGCCGGCCTCGATCCGAACACGCCGCCCAAAACGTGGGCCGAACTGGAGCAGGACGCGCTGAAACTGAAAGCAGCGGGCATGTCGTGCGGCTATTCGTCGGGCTGGCAAAGCTGGATTCAGCTCGAGAACTACAGCGCCTGGCACGGCGCGCCGTTCGCGACGGAGAACAACGGCTTCGACGGCGCCGACGCCAAGCTCGAATTCAACAAGCCGCTGCAGATCGCGCACATCACGTTCCTGCAGAAGATGCAGAAGGAAGGCGCATTCACCTATGTCGGCCGCAAGGACGAACCGGTGTCGAAGTTCTACAGCGGCGACTGCGGGATCATCACGAACTCGTCCGGCTCGCTGGCAACGATCCGCAAGTACGCGAAGTTCGACTTCGGCACGGGCATGATGCCGTACGACGCGAGCGTAAAGGGCGCGCCGCAGAACGCGATCATCGGCGGCGCGAGCCTGTGGGTGCTGTCGGGCAAGGACCCTGCCGAATATAAGGGCGTCGCGAAGTTCCTCGCCTATCTCAGCTCGCCGCCCGTCGCCGCGAAGTGGCATCAGGACACGGGTTATCTGCCCGTCACCACGGCTGCTTATCAGTTGACCCAGCAACAGGGCTTCTACGAGAAGAATCCCGGCAGCGACACGGCGATCAAGCAGATGCTGAACAAGCCGCCTCTGCCGTACACGAAGGGCCTGCGTCTGGGCAACATGCCGCAGATCCGCACGATCATCGACGAAGAACTCGAACAGGTCTGGTCCGACAAGAAGACGCCGAAGGATGCGCTCGATTCGTCGGTGTCGCGCGGCGACGAACTGCTGCGCCGCTTCGAGAAAGCGGGTAGCTGATCCGCAAGACAGGCGCGCTTTCAACGCGTTAGCGTAAAGCGCGCCTCATCCGTTCACTGTTGCTAAGGACGTCGATGGACAAGCGTTCCCGCTTCGGCACCAGCCTCCTGCCGTATTTGCTCGTCGCGCCGCAACTCGCGATCACGCTGCTGTTCTTTCTGCTGCCCGCGGGCGAAGCCCTCTGGCAATCGACGCAGACACAGGACGCGTTCGGCACCTCGAGCGAATTTGTCGGCTTGAGCAACTTCAAGCAGCTATTTGGCGATCCGCTGTATCTCGCATCGTTCGAAACGACGTTGATTTTTTGCGCGCTCGTCACCGTGTCGGGTCTCATAATCTCGCTGCTGTTCGCCGCCTGCGCCGACCGCGTGACACGCGGCGCGAGGGCCTATCAGACGTTGTTGATCTGGCCGTACGCGGTCGCGCCCGCGATTGCCGCCGTGCTGTGGTCGTTCCTGTTCAACCCGAGCATCGGCCTCGTGACCTTCGCACTCGGCAAGGTGGGCATCGTCTGGAATCACGCGCTCAACCCGGGGCAGGCGATGTTTCTCGTCGTGCTCGCCTCCGTGTGGAAGCAGGTCAGCTACAACTTCCTGTTCTTCTACGCGGGACTGCAGGCCATTCCGCGCTCGCTGATCGAAGCGGCCGCGATCGACGGCGCGGGGCCTGTGCGTCGCTTCTTCGGCGTCGCGCTGCCGCTGCTGTCGCCGACGACGTTCTTTCTGCTCGTCGTCAATCTCGTCTACGCGTTCTTCGACACCTTCCCGATCATCGATGCCGCGACGGGCGGCGGTCCCGCGCAATCGACGCGCACGCTGATCTACAAGATCTTCGCCGAAGGCTTCCAGGGTCTCGACATAGGCAGTTCGGGCGCGCAGTCGGTGGTGCTGATGCTGATCGTGGTCGGGCTGACCGTCGTGCAGTTCCGTTTCATCGAGCGGAGGGTTCAATACTCATGATCGAGAATCGCCGCGGCTTCGATATCTTTTGCCACGTCGTGTTGCTGATCGGCGTGGTGCTGGTCGTGTTCCCCGTCTACGTCGCGTTCTGCGCGGCGACGATGAGCGAGCATGAAGTGTTCAACGTGCCGCTGTCGCTCGTGCCGAGCACGCATCTGTTCGAGAACATCGCGAATATCTGGACGCACGGCACGGGCAACGCGGCCAGCCCGTTCGGCACGATGCTCGTCAACAGCCTCGTGATGGCGCTCGTGATCGCGATCGGCAAGATCGCCGTGTCGATCATCTCGGCGTTCGCGATTGTGTTCTTCCGCTTTCCGGGCCGCAACGTCGCGTTCTGGCTGATCTTCATCACGCTGATGCTGCCCGTCGAAGTGCGGATCTTTCCGACTGTGCAGGTCGTGTCGTCGATGCATCTGAGCAACACGTATGCTGGCCTGACGCTGCCGCTGATCGCGTCCGCGACCGCAACGTTCCTGTTCCGCCAGTTCTTCCTCACGCTGCCCGACGAGCTGATGGAAGCGGCGCGCATCGACGGCGCGGGGCCGTTGCGCTTCTTCTGGGACGTGGTGCTGCCGCTGTCGAAGACGAACCTCGCGGCGCTCTTCGTGATCACGTTCATTTACGGCTGGAATCAATACTTGTGGCCGATCCTGATCACCAGTCAGCAATCGCTGACGACGGCCGTGGTCGGCATCAAGAGCATGATCGCTTCCGGCGACACCGCGACCGAATGGCATCTCGTGATGGCCGCGACGCTGCTCGCGATGCTGCCGCCGCTTGTCGTCGTGCTGGCGATGCAGCGCTGGTTCGTGCGCGGTCTCGTGGATGCGGAAAAATAAGGATAAAGAGTCATGTCTGCACTGGCGCTCAAAGGCGTAAAGAAATCGTACGACGGCAAGCAGAACGTTCTGCACGGCATCAACGCGGACGTCGAGGACGGCGAGTTCGTCGTGATGGTTGGGCCGTCGGGTTGCGGCAAGTCGACCTTGCTGCGAATGGTCGCGGGGCTGGAGGCCATCACCGAGGGTGAGATTGCGATCGACGGCAAGGTCGTCAACAACCTGGAGCCGAAGGATCGGAACATCGCGATGGTGTTCCAGAACTACGCGCTTTATCCGCATATGACGGTTGCGGAGAACATGGGTTACGCGCTGAAGATCGCTGGGCTAACGAAATCGAAGATCGAGTCGCGGGTGCTGACGGCCGCGAAGATTCTCGAACTCGAACCGCTGCTGTCGAGAAAGCCGCGCGAGCTGTCGGGCGGCCAGCGACAGCGCGTCGCGATGGGCCGCGCGATCGTGCGCGAGCCGGCTGTGTTTCTGTTCGACGAGCCGCTGTCGAATCTGGATGCCCGTTTGCGCGTACAGATGCGGCTCGAAATCCAGCGTCTGCATGGGCGGCTCAAGACGACGAGCCTTTACGTGACGCACGACCAGATCGAAGCGATGACGCTCGCGCAGCGTGTAATCGTGATGAACCGTGGGCATGCGGAGCAGATCGGCGCTCCCACCGAGGTCTACGAGCGGCCTGCGACGACGTTTGTTGCTGGGTTTATCGGCTCGCCGGGGATGAATTTGCTGAACGGCTGGATCACGGAGGATGGCGCTTTTTTTGAAGTTGCGGGAGAGGGGCCGAAGTTGCCTTTGGCGGGTGTGCCGTGCGTTGGCCGCGAAGTCGCGGCGGGTCGGGCGTGTGTGCTTGGAATTCGGCCGGAGCATATGACGCCATCGGACGCCGTTGTGCCTTCGGCCACGCTTGCCGTTGATTCTTGCGAGTTGCTTGGCGCGGATAATCTCGCGCATGGGCGCTGGGGCAAGCACGATGTGACTGTGCGTTTGCCGCATGGGCATCGGCCGCTAGCCGGCGAACGGCTTCAGGTCGCGTTGCCCGCGCAGCATGTTCATTTCTTCGATGAGGAAAGCGGGCGCCGCCTCAATTGAGCTGTGCGGTTTTGCTTTCGGTTTTGCTTTTGCTTTCGCCTTTGTTTTTGCTTTCGTTTTTGCTGGCATCCGCGATGCGTTAGCTCGCTTCACGCGTCGCCCCTGTGCGGGGCGGCACCTACTTTTCTTTGCCGCCGCAAAGAAAAGTAGGCAAAAGAAAGCGGCTCACACCGCCAGTGCTAGTTATTGCCTGAGGGCCCCCAAAGGGTCTTACGCTTCACACGGCAATCACGTGACCCACGTTCGTTGCCAACGCTTTGAATGAGCGCCCCACCCGCTTCGAATGCTTTTGCACGGGCCAGCAGCAGCGAACGGTCTGTGCCGCCCAGGTGGCAAACTGTGTGTAGGTTGTCGCGGCGTAGAGCTCGGCGCTCTTACAGGGTGGGACGTGTGCGCTATCGGTCCGAAGTGAGGCGCGTGCAGCACTACGGCCTACACACAGTTTGCCACCTGGGCGGCCGTGGAATATCTAGCACGGCGTACTCCGACGCGGGTGCGTGAAGCGGGTGAGGCGCTCATTCAAAGCGTTGGCAACGAACGTGGGTCACGTGATTGCCGTGTGAAGCGTAAGACCCTTTGGGGGGCCCTCAGGCAATAACTAGCACTGGCGGTGTGAGCCGCTTTCTTTTGCCTACTTTTCTTTGCGGCGGCAAAGAAAAGTAGGTGCCGCCCCGCACAGGGGAGACGCGTGAAGCGAGCTAACGCATCGGGGATGCCAGCGAAACCAAGTGCGAACCGCAACCACCCCAACGCTCAGCAGAGAAAAAACCCACACAACAGCGCCCCACGCAGTGCCAAACCCCAAACAAAAAGCGTCGCAGACACACGAAGTACAATACTGTTTCCGCCCGCGGCGCGCGCCAACCAAGATCCGCTGCGCCCGGCAAATACCAGCAACACCAAAACCC
Source organism: Paraburkholderia steynii (assembly GCF_900100565.1). NCBI lineage: Bacteria > Pseudomonadati > Pseudomonadota > Betaproteobacteria > Burkholderiales > Burkholderiaceae > Paraburkholderia > Paraburkholderia steynii. Next base: position 28,002 of record NZ_FNDI01000026.1, read on the forward strand.
AAACCCATTCACCCAACGCCGTTCGCCGTCGCGCGGACCGCGAACCCAACTCAAGCGTAAGCAAATGGCCCAATACGTCTTCACCATGAACCGGGTCGGCAAGATCGTGCCGCCCAAGCGTCAAATCCTGAAAGACATCTCGCTGTCATTCTTCCCCGGCGCCAAGATCGGCCTGCTCGGCCTGAACGGCTCGGGCAAGTCCACGCTGATCAGGATCATGGCCGGCGTCGACAAGGACATCGAAGGCGAAGCCACGCCGATGCCGAACCTGAATATCGGCTATCTGCCGCAGGAGCCGCAGCTCGATCCGCAACAGACGGTGCGCGAAGCCGTCGAAGACGGTCTCGGCGACGTGTTCCAGGCGCAAAAGAAGCTCGATGAAATCTACGCCGCCTACGCCGAACCGGACGCCGACTTCGACGCGCTCGCCGCCGAGCAGGCGAAGTACGAAGCGATCCTCGCGACATCGGACGGCGGGAGCCCCGAGCAACAGCTCGAAGTCGCCGCCGACGCGCTGCGCCTGCCGCCGTGGGACGCGAAGATCGAGAACCTGTCGGGCGGTGAAAAGCGCCGCGTCGCGCTGTGCAAGCTGCTGCTCCAAAAGCCCGACATGCTGCTGCTCGACGAACCGACCAACCACCTCGACGCTGAATCCGTCGAATGGCTCGAACAGTTCCTCACGCGCTTCCCCGGCACCGTGGTCGCCGTCACCCACGATCGCTACTTCCTCGACAACGCCGCCGAGTGGATTCTCGAACTCGACCGTGGCCACGGCATTCCGTGGAAAGGCAACTACAGCAGCTGGCTCGACCAGAAGGAAGACCGCCTGAAGCAGGAAGAAGCGTCCGAATCGGCGCGTCAAAAGGCGATCAAGAAAGAACTGGAATGGGTGCGCCAGAACCCGAAGGGCCGTCAGGCAAAGTCGAAGGCGCGTATTGCCCGCTTCGAGGAACTGAACAGCCAGGAATACCAGAAGCGCAATGAAACGCAGGAAATCTTCATCCCCGTCGGCGACCGCCTCGGCAATGAAGTGATCGAGTTCAAGAACGTCAGCAAGTCGTATGGCGACCGCCTGCTCATCGACGATCTGAGCCTGAAGATTCCGGCGGGCGCGATCGTCGGCATCATCGGCCCGAACGGCGCCGGCAAGTCGACCCTCTTCCGCATGCTGACGGGCAAAGAGCAGCCGGATTCGGGCGAAATCGTGCAAGGCCCGACCGTCAAGCTCGCCTACGTCGATCAGAGCCGCGACGCGCTCGACGGCTCGAAGACGGTGTTCGAAGCGATCTCCGGCGGCGCGGACGTGCTGACGGTCGGCAAGTATGAAACGCCGTCGCGCGCGTATATCGGCCGCTTCAACTTCAAGGGCGGCGACCAGCAGAAGATCGTCGGCAATCTGTCGGGCGGCGAGCGCGGCCGGCTGCATCTGGCCAAGACGCTGATCGCGGGCGGCAACGTGCTGCTGCTGGACGAACCGTCGAACGACCTCGACGTCGAAACGCTGCGCGCGCTCGAAGACGCACTGCTCGAATTCGCCGGCTCGGTCATGGTGATCTCGCACGATCGCTGGTTCCTCGACCGCATCGCGACGCACATCCTCGCGTTCGAAGGCGATTCGCAAGTCACGTTCTTCAACGGTAACTACCAGGAGTACGAAGCGGACAAGCGCGCGCGTCTCGGCGAAGAAGCGGCGCGTCCGAAGCGTCTGCGCTACAAGCCGATCACCCGTTAAGCCTCCGCTATTGCGCTGTATCGCCGTCCGCAGCCGGGCCGTTTTGTACGGTTCGATGCGGACGGCATAAGAGTTGCTCCCGTCACTCGCAAGTCGCATTCGATCCAGGCAGTTTCAGACGCGGGCACCCGCTGCCTGCGCCGCTCGCCGAAGCGCGGCAAGATCCACCCTTATTTAACCCGAACCACGGCCAGCGCACGGACGAGGAGGTGGCATGGCGATGTCGATGGGCAAGCGCGTGACGTTGGCTGTCGCAGGCGCGATCGTACTGCTCGTCGTGATTGCGCTCGGCGGGTTGTATTTCGTGCAACACGAAGTGAAAGAGCGCGTCGCCGAGGCGCTAGCGCCGCTCGGCACGGCTGAAAGTATTGACGTGGGGTTTTCGGCGATTACGCTGCGCCACGTCCGGCTGACGGCACCCAGCGACTGGCCGACACCCGACGCCTTCACCGCCGACGAAATCACGATGACACCCGACATCCGCGATCTGCTCGCGCATCGCGTGCATCTGCAAAGCGTCGTGGTACGCGGCTTCAGTCTCGTGGTCGTGCGCACCGCGAGCGGCAGGCTGGAAATCTTGCCGAAGCTGCGTCAAACGGTGAGCCGTCCCGGCAAGCCGGCAAGCGAAGCGAGCGGCGCGGCGCCGAACCGGCCGCCGCTACCCGCCGAGAAACTCATCGACCACATCGCATTCGCGGACGGCCAGTTCGTCTTCTATGACGAGATGATCCGCAAACCGCCTTACAAGGTGACAGTCAGTGACGCGAGCGCGAGCGTCGACCACATCCATCTGCCCGATCTCACCGAACCGACCAGTCTGTCCGTCAAAGGCTCGATCAAAGGGCCGGCGCACACGGGCACGGTGACGTTCGACGGCTGGATGAAGATCGCCAGCAAGGACTCTCAGACGACCACGACGCTGCGCGGCGTCGATGTCGTGACACTCGATCCCTATCTGTTGAAAAAGGCCGGCGCGAAAACGCAGGTGACGGGCGGCACGCTCGACCTCAACCTGCAGGCGACGGTGACGAGCTATCACATTCACGCGCCGGGCACGGTGACGCTGCATCATCTGCAACTGGCCGCGACGGACGACCCGCTCGACACGTTCATGCAGATCCCGGCGCGCGCCGCCGTCGCCGCGCTCAAACAACACGGCGACGACATCACGCTGCACTTCGTGATCGACGGTAATCTGCGCGACCCGAAGTTCAAGCTCAATGAAAGCGTGATGACGGAACTGCGCGCGAACTTCGCGAAGGCGCTCGGCGTCAGCGCCGAGGGCGTCGCGAAGGGCGCGGGTGAAACGGTAAAAGGGCTTGGGAACGCGCTGAAGAATTTGCTGGGGCAGTGAGGCCGCGCTTCAGCGCGGTCTTACACGGGAAGACCCAGTTCCCTGAGTTTCGCTTCCGTTTGCGCGGCGTTCGTGTGATGCACGCCGTGCCAGCCCAGTTCCGTCGCGGCGGCTGCGTTCTTCAGGTTGTCGTCGATGAAAACCAGTTCGTGCGCCTCGATGTCCGGCAGATGCGCGCGGATACGGCTTAGCATCTCCGCGAAAATCGCCGGGTCGGGCTTGACCATCTTCACGCGCCCCGACACGACGATATCCTTGAACCTCCGCAGCACGGGGTAGTGCTCCCACGCATAAGGGAACGTCTCGTCCGACCAGTTCGTCAGGCCGAAGAGCGGCACATTCGCGGCTTCGAGCTTCTCCACAGTCGCGACGCCGTCGTCGAGTTGGCCCGCCACCATTTGATGCCAGCGCTCGTAAAACGCGCGAATCAGCGCTTCGTGCTCGGGAAACTTCGCGACCAGTTCGGCCGTGCCTTCCGCGATCGGCTGGCCGCCGTCCTGTCGGATTACCCAGTCCATCGTACAGACGTTCGACAGGAACCATGCGCGCTCGGCTTCATCGGGAATCAGCTCGCGATACAGATACTGCGGGCTCCAGTCGATCAGCACGCCACCGAAATCGAATACGACTGCCTTGATGGTCATGCGAACTCCGTTTGCAGAATGTCAGCGAGCGGACGCACCTTGACGCGCTTGCCTGTCATCGACGAGTTCGTCCAGACGAAGTTCTGGTGCTCGACGATCTTGTCCGCGGCGAGGTGCGGCTTGTCTTGCGTGGTGTGCAGATCGGCGACGATTGTCGTGCGCAGGCCGAGCAGTTCGGCACGGCGCGCCGTTGCGTTGACGCAGAACTCGGACGCGTAACCGCAGATCACCACGCTATCGATGTCCTGTTGACGGAGCTTGTCCGCAAGCTCCGTCTCTTGGAACGAATCGCCGACTGTCTTGTAGATCGACGCGTCCGCTTGCTCGCGCACGAGCGCTGCGGGCAATTGCCACGCGTCGCTGCCGCGCGCAAGCGGCCCGTGCGCGTCGCTCTCGTGCTGCACGAAGAAGACGGGCGCTTTCGCCTTGCGCGCCGCAGCCGTGAGCCGGTTAATGCCGTCGATTACTGCTTCGCCGCGATACGCGGGCGAAGGCCCGCTGAAGAACATCTGCTGTACGTCGATGACGATGACGGCAACACCGGACATGCGAGCCTCGCTATTCGTTGGTGATGGATTGAGCGAAACGGCGACGTTAAAAGGCCGAGTCACCGTTTAGAAGCGACTCGTCAGCATAGCTGCGAATGGGATCCTGTGTGAAAACCCGCTGCACGATCGACTCGAATTGCTTTCGATCGATCGCGCAGCGGAACGCGGCGCAGCGCGTCAGACCGGCTGCGTGCGCGTCTCGAGCCACGCCCTCGCGTCGCCCGACACGTGCGGCGACACGCGGGTGCGCACCATCTCGTGATACGCGTTGAGCCACGCGCGCTCGTCGTCGTTCAACAGGTTCAACGCGACGCAACGCGTGTCGATCGGACACAGCGTCAATGTTTCGAATTCGAGGAAATCGCCGAACTCGGTCTTCCCTGCCGCGCGGTTCAACACCAGATTCTCGATGCGGATGCCCCATTTGCCCGGACGGTAAATACCCGGCTCGATCGACGTGATCATCCCCTCTTCCATCGCCGTCCACGCCTCGGCGGGCGCGTAGTGCGAAATCACCTGCGGGCCTTCGTGGACGTTCAGGAAGTAGCCGACGCCGTGGCCCGTGCCGTGTCCGTAGTCCGCGCCCGCTTCCCAGATCGGCGCGCGCGCGATCGAATCGAGCATCGGCGAACGGATGCCGCGCGGAAACTTTGCGCGCGACAGCGCCATCATGCCCTTCAGCACGGTCGTGAAGTCGCGGCGATGTTCGTCGTTGATCGTACCGATGGGCACGACGCGCGTGATGTCAGTCGTGCCGCTCAGATACTGGCCGCCCGAATCGATCAGCAGCAGGCCGTTGCCTTCGATCGTCGAATGCGACGCGGGCGTCGCGCGATAGTGCGGCATCGCGCCGTTCGCGTTGAAGCCGGCGATCGTCGCGAAGCTCAGCGTGACGAAGCCCGGCCGGCGCGCGCGCGCTGCCGTGAGCTTTTCGTCGATGGTCAGCTCGGTGATCTTTTCGCGGCCCAACGCGCCTTCGAACCACGCGAAAAATTCGGCGAGCGCCGCGCCGTCCTGCTCCATCGTCGCGCGCACGTGCTCGGCTTCGGCTTCCGTCTTGCGCGACTTGAAGAAAGTGGACGGATTCACAGCCTCGACGATCGCCACCGAAGCAGGCACCGATTGCAACAGGCCATACGTAATGCGGCGCGGATCGATCAGCAGCGTCTGGCCGTTCGGCAGCGCGGCGAGCGCGTCGGCCGCTTTCGCGTACGCCTCGACGCGAATGCCGTCGCGCGCGAGCGACTCGGCCAGTTCTGCCGGCACCTTGCCGTCGACCACGAACAGCGACGCACGCTCCAGCCCGATCAGCGCGTGCGCGACGAACACCGGGTTGTAGTTCACGTCCGCGCCGCGCAGGTTCAGCAGCCAGGCGAGATCGTCGAGCGTGGAGATGAAGTGCCACTGCGCGCCCTTCTCCTGCATTGCGCGGCGAATCTGGTCCAGCTTTTGCGCGCGCGAGACGCTCGCGTGCGGCGCGACGTGTTCGTAGACGGCGCCCGTCGGCAGCGACGGACGCTGCGGCCAGACGGTATCGAGCAGATCGAGGTCGGTGCGCAGCTCGACGCCGCGAGCCTTCAGCGCGTCGGTCAGCGCGCGCGCCGCCGCCACGCCGAGCACCGCGCCGTCGACGCCAACCGTCGCGCCCGTCGGCACGTTCTGCGCGAGCCAGTCGATGTGCGGCGCGCTTTGCTGGCCGCCGAACATCTTCATCAGCTGGATTCCCGTGCCCGCCAGTTGCGCCTCGGCCTGCACCCAATAGCGGCTGTCCACCCACAGCCCGGCGAAATCCGCCGTCACGACCAGCGTGCCGACCGAGCCGGTGAAGCCCGACAGCCATTCACGGCCTTGCCAGCGGCCAGGCAGATACTCGGAAAGATGCGGGTCCGCCGATGGCACGAGGCAGGCGGCGAGGCCAGCCTGCTTCATGGCGCTGCGCAGTTGCGCAATGCGCTCGGGGATCGAGGCGGTTTCGGGGAGTCGTACGTTCATCGGTTTCACCTGCAAGAATTCATCGACGGGAGAACAAGCCGACCGTCACGGCAACGGCAACAAGCGCGATAGCGGTGCAGACGGGCCACTCGAGCGTGTCGCCGTCGTGGAAGAGCTGAGTGACGTTGCCGGCCATATGCGCAATGACAGCACCCGCCACGCCGATCAGCATCGCCATCCATAGCGCGACATGGCTCGCGCGCCGCAGCGGATGGAGCCACCAGCTGGCCGCGCCAACGACGGCGCCAAGAATGATCAGTCCGGGCCAGCCCATTAGCGTCCACCGCCCATCAAATTAAGACTGTTCTGATAGGCGGCTGTTTTATCGATGGCTAGCATTTTTTCTCTTTCACTAGAAGGTCCACGCGGCTTTCTGCGTAGCGGTTGAGTTTAGGGGCCGGGGTTAGGTTAAGCAAGCTGAAAGCCTCCCGTGCCAGATCGCTGCGCCCATCCCATTGTCCATGCGAATTGCCCTTATTGAGCCTGACCTCCGGCATGCGGAAATCGTCGGCCGGCTACTGCTTGCCGGGGGCCATGCCTGTCATCACTTCCCCTCCAGCGCGCCTTTTTTGACAGGCGCCGCAAGCGAGTTTTTCGATCTCCTCGTCACCGACGCCTATTGCGGCGACGCCGCCGCGGAAGACGTGATCATGCGGGTACGCCAGGTTCTGCCGGGCCTGCCCGTCATCGCCATGATGACGACGCCGCGCGAAAGCGAACTGGTCGCAATGCTGCAATCGGGCGCCGACGACTGTCTGTCGAAGCCCGTGCGCGGCCCCGAAATGCTGGCCCGCATCGAGGCGCTGATGCGCCGCGCCGGCATTCGCCGACCGCGCAACCGCGTGCGCGAAATGTTCGGCGAATATGCGTTCGACGCCGGCCGTTCCATCGTCGGTTTTCGGGGACGGATCGTTACGCTGACGCCGAAAGAACTCCAGTTCGCGCTGCTGCTGTTTACCAATATGTCGCGGCCGGTGTCTCGCGCGCACATCCTGGAAACCGTCTGGTCGCGCCGCCGCGACGTAAAGTCGCGCACGCTCGACACGCACGCGTCGCGCATCCGCACCAAGCTGGAACTGCGGCCGGAATTCGGCTACACCCTTACGCCGCTGTACGGTTACGGCTACCGTCTGGACCAGATTCCCGTCGAAAACACGGATAGCGCGGATAAACCCGCGCCGACTGAAAGAATCGCGGAAACGCTATAATATTGGGCCTAACCATAGCCCCAATACCGTGCCCAAAAAGCCGTAGCGTCCCCGTGCAACTGCTAACGATCGGAATCAACCATCACACCGCGCCCGTCGCCTTGCGCGAACGCGTGGCGTTTCCGGTCGAACAGATCAAGCCTGCGCTCTCGACATTCAAGGACATCTTTCTCGGCCGCACGGCCCGCACGGCGCCGGAAGCGGCCATTCTGTCCACCTGCAACCGCACCGAGCTCTACTGCGCCACCGACGACCAGGCCGCCCGCGAGGCCGCCATCCACTGGCTGTCGAAGTACCACAACATCACCATCGACGAACTCGCGCCGCACGTGTACGCGCTGCCGCAGTCGGAAGCCGTGCGCCACGCGTTTCGCGTCGCGTCGGGGCTGGATTCGATGGTGCTGGGCGAGACGCAGATCGTCGGCCAGATGAAGGATGCGGTGCGCACGGCGTCGGAAGCCGGCGCGCTCGGCACGTATCTGAACCAGTTGTTCCAGCGCACCTTCGCCGTTGCGAAAGAGGTGCGCACCACGACTGAAATCGGGGCGCAATCGGTTTCGATGGCCGCCGCCGCGGTGCGCCTCGCACAGCGCATTTTCGACAAGGTGTCGAATCAGCGCGTGCTGTTCATCGGCGCGGGCGAGATGATCGAACTGTGCGCGACTCACTTTGCCGCGCAACAGCCGCGCGAGCTGGTCGTCGCGAACCGCACGGCCGAGCGCGGCCAGCGTCTCGCCGGCCGCTTCAATGGCCGCGCGATCCCGCTGTCGGAATTGCCCACGCGCATGCACGAGTTCGACATCATCGTGTCGTGTACGGCCTCGACGCTGCCCATCATTGGTCTTGGCGCCGTTGAGCGCGCGGTGAAGGCTCGCCGTCACCGCCCCATTTTCATGGTCGACCTCGCGGTGCCACGCGACATCGAACCGGAAGTCGGCAAGCTCGAAGACGTATTCCTGTACACCGTCGATGACCTCGGCGCGATCGTCCGCGAAGGCAATGCGTCGCGCCAGGCCGCCGTCGCACAGGCTGAAACGATCATCGAAACGCGGGTGCAGAATTTCATGCAGTGGCTCGACGCGCGCAGCATCGTGCCCGTCATCCGTCACATGCATACGCAGGCCGACGCGCTGCGCCGCGCCGAAGTCGAAAAAGCGCAAAAGTTGCTCGCGCGCGGCGACGATCCCGCTGCCGTGCTCGAAGCGCTGTCGCAGGCGCTCACCAACAAGCTGATCCACGGTCCGACGCACGCGCTAAACCGCGCCAGCAGCGAGGAACGCGATTCGCTCATCGAACTGATGAGCGGCTTCTACAAGCACGCTCACTCTTCTTCCGAGCGTTAGCGGCGCTACACGCCGCGGCATCGCGCGGGTTGCCGACCAGGCCCGCGTGGTGCTTCATCCCATTGTCCGGGGCTTTCGTCCCGGGTTATCGTCCCGATTTCCCGAATCAGCCGTTCTTTCCGGAGCCCGCTCCGACCGCCCCAATGAAAACGAGCATGCAAGCCAAGCTCGACCAGCTCACCACCCGGCTGGCCGAACTGAACGACCTGTTGAGCCGCGCAGACATCACGTCGAACATCGACCAGTACCGTAAGCTGACACGCGAACACGCGGAATTGCAGCCTGTCGTCGAGCATTATGCTCTCTGGCGCCAGTCGATGAACGACGCCGCCACCGCGCAGGAACTGCTGTCGGATGCATCGATGAAGGACTTTGCGGAAGAGGAAATCCGCTCGGCGCGCGATCAGATGGAAAAGCTCGAAGGCGAGTTGCAGACAATGCTGCTGCCGAAAGACCCGAACGACGAGCGCAACATCTTCCTCGAAATCCGCGCGGGCACGGGCGGCGACGAATCGGCGCTGTTCGCGGGCGACCTGCTGCGCATGTATCTGCGCTACGCGGAACGCAACCGCTGGCAGGTCGAGATGATGTCGGCGAGCGAATCGGATCTGGGCGGCTACAAGGAAGTGATCGTGCGGATTGCGGGCGACGCCGCGTATTCGAAGCTCAAGTTCGAGTCGGGCGGGCATCGCGTGCAGCGCGTGCCGGCGACGGAAACGCAGGGCCGCATCCATACGTCGGCCTGCACGGTCGCGGTGATGCCGGAAGCGGATGAAATCGGCGAAGTCGAGATCAATCCCGCCGATCTGCGCATCGATACGTTCCGCGCGTCCGGCGCGGGCGGCCAGCACATCAACAAGACCGACTCCGCGGTACGCGTGACGCACTTGCCGACGGGCATCGTGGTCGAGTGTCAGGACGACCGTTCGCAGCACAAGAACAAGGATCGTGCGCTGAAAGTGCTCGCCGCGCGTATCAAGGACAAGCAGTACCACGAGCAGCACGCGAAAGAAGCCGCGACGCGCAAGAGCCTGATCGGCTCGGGCGACCGCTCGGAGCGCATTCGCACGTACAACTTCCCGCAAGGCCGTCTCACCGATCACCGGATCAACCTGACGCTGTATCGCCTCGAAGCGCTGATGGAAGGCGATCTCGACGAGCTGATTGCGGCGCTCGTGTCCGAGCATCAGGCGGAACTGCTCGCGTCGCTTGGCGACGCGGACTGAGCGGCGCGCATGAATACCGTCGATACCGTCGCCACGTTGCTGCGCGCGTCGCCGCTGCCCGCGCTCGAAGCGCGCATTCTGCTCGGGCACGCGCTGGAGTGGCGCCGCACGGAGCTGATCACGCGCGCCGACGAAGCGCTCGATGCCGCCAAGGTGGCGGCGTTCCGCGATCTGGAAGCACGGCGCGTGGCGGGCGAGCCGATCGCGCAACTGATCGGATCGCGTGAATTCTTCGGGCTCGACTTCCACGTCACGCGTGACGTGCTGATTCCACGGCCCGAAACCGAATTGCTCGTCGAAACGGCCGTACAGGCACTCGAAGGCCGTGCCGCGCGCTCGCGCGTGCTCGATCTCGGTACGGGCACGGGGGCGATTGCTGTTTCGATCGCGTGGTCCCGGCCGGACGCGCGAGTTTGGGCCGTCGACCGCTCGGCCGACGCGCTGGAGGTTGCCCGTCACAACGCCATCAAGCTCCTCGAACCGAAGCGTCCCGGCGGCGACCTGCAATTCGTGCAAAGCGACTGGTACGCCGCGCTCGACGCCTCGCTCACGTTCGACGTGATCGTCAGCAACCCGCCGTATATCGCGAGTGGCGACCCGCATCTGTCGCAAGGTGATTTGCGTTTCGAGCCGCGCGGCGCACTCACCGACGAAGCCGACGGCCTATCGGCGATCCGCGCGATCGTCGCCGGCGCGCCGGCGCGGCTCGTGCCGAACGGCGTGCTGTGGATGGAACACGGCTACGATCAGGCCGAAGCCGTTCGCGCGATCCTTACGGCGCAAGGTTTTGCCGACGTGCGTTCGGAATGCGATCTGGCGGATATCGAACGCATCAGCGGCGGTCGCTGGCCGGGCTGATACGCGGCGGCGCGGCTCGCTGCCACGGCGCTTAGTCGCGCAGATCCAGCCGCCGGTCGCTATCAGAGAAATCCGCTATCATTTCACTCTATCTCTTATACACACCGGAACCGCAAGGTCAGTCATGGACACGCAACAACGCATCAAGCAAATCGTCGACGAAAACCCCGTCGTGCTCTTCATGAAAGGCAACGCGCAATTCCCGATGTGCGGCTTCTCGGGTCGCGCGGTGCAGATTCTGAAGGCGTGCGGCGTCGATCAGTTCAAGACGGTCAACGTCCTCGAAGACGACGAAGTGCGCCAGGGCATCAAGGAATTCTCGAACTGGCCGACCATCCCGCAGCTGTACGTCAACGGTGAATTCGTCGGCGGCTCGGACATCATGATGGAGATGTATCAGTCGGGCGAACTGCAGCAACTCTTCGCTGCCGCCTAAGCCACGAGAGACGGCGCCGCACGTCATGGAAACACGCGCCGCGGCGCCTCGCCGTCTCATCGTCGCTATCACGGGAGCGACGGGCGCCATCTACGGCGTCCGGCTGCTCCAGACACTGCGCAAACTGGGCGGCGTCGAAAGCCATCTGCTGATTTCCAGCGCCGGATGGCTCAATATCCAGCACGAACTCCAATTGTCGCGTGAAGACGTGCATTCGCTCGCGGATGTCGTTCATTCCGTGCGCGACGTCGGCGCGAGCATCGCGTCCGGCTCGTTCGCGACCGATGGCATGATCATCGCGCCGTGTTCGATGAAAACGCTCGCGAGTGTCGCGCACGGCCTTTCCGACAATCTGATCACGCGCGCCGCCGATGTCACGTTGAAGGAACGTCGACGGCTCGTGCTGATGGTGCGCGAAACGCCGTTCAACCTCGCGCATCTGCGCAACATGACGGCCGTTACCGAAATGGGCGGCGTGATTTTTCCGCCGCTGCCTGCCTTCTACAATCGGCCCGAGACGATCGATCAGATGGTCGACGATACTGTCGCCCGCGTGCTCGACCTGTTCGCGCTGGGTCCGGCGCTCGCGCCCGCCTGGCAAGGGTTGAACAGTCCGTCGCAGTGAAGCGCGCGGCTGGCGCCGCTCGATTCACAACTGCCGCGAGACAATCAAATCCCCGTTTCGCCGTTTATCAAATGACAGTGCGGGCTTATATTCGCTTCAACGAAACTTATCCGGCCTTCATCGGGCCCGCACTGCCATGACCCGCTTGCCTTCCCTCTTCCTGTCGCACGGTGCGCCAACGCTGCCGATCGACCCGTCGATGCCACGCGCGGAATTCGCATCCCTATCTGCTGAAGTGCCGCGCCCGAAAGCGATCCTGATGCTGTCGGCCCATTGGATGACGCAGCAACCTGCGGCCAGCACGTCGGACGCGCCTGAGACGATTCACGACTTCTACGGCTTCCCGCGTCAGTTGTACGAGATTCAGTACCCGGCGCCGGGCGCGCCCGATATCGCGCGCCGCGCCGCCGCGCTGCTCGGCGAACAGGGCATTCCGACGGCTACACAACCGCACGGTCTCGACCACGGCGCATGGGTGCCGATGCTGCTGATGTTCCCCCACGCCGACGTGCCAATCGCGCAGCTGTCGATCCAGCCGAGGCTCGATCCCGCGCATCACTTCCGCGTCGGGCGCGCGCTGCGCCCACTGCAGGACGAAGGCGTGATGATCGTCGGTTCGGGGCAGATCACGCACAATCTGCGTGAAGCGGATTTCTCGGCACGCCCGGAAGACGCCGATCCGCGTGTCACCGAATTCACCGACTGGTTCGAGGCGCGCCTCGCCGACCGCGATATCGATGCGTTGCTCGATTACCGTCGTCAGGCACCGCACGCCGCGTTCATGCATCCAACCGACGAACATCTGCTGCCAGTGTTCGCCGCGCTTGGCGCCGCGCCGGACGATTACAAGCTCGGCATCCAGTCGCTCGGGACGTTCCAGCGCTCGCTGGCAATGACGAACTACGTGTTCGGCAACGCGTAAGCGTTTCTCCGTCGCGCGTCGCGCATACAAAAAAGCCCGCCAGAATCTGGCGGGCTTTTTTATTAGTCAGGCAGTCGATCAGGCGCCGATGCCTTCGAGAATCTCGTCGTGCGATTCGCGCTCGTTCAGATACTCGGTGCGATAGCCCGTATGCACGCCCCAGTAATAGAAGATCAGCGAGAACACAATCACCACCAGCATGTCCCAGCCATACGGCAGCACACCCAGACCGCCAAACTGCTTGCTGCCGATCAGCGACAGGATCGCCATGATGGGCAGATACGCGACCAGCCACCATGCCGCCCTCAGATCCTGGTTGAAGCCTCCGAAGCCCGACTTCGCCTGGAAGTAGAAGAACACGGGAAGCGCCACGACCATCAGCAGGATGATCTCGCCCGTCAGCGGCCACTTCGCCCAGTACAGGATCAGCGACGCGCACACGAATGCGAACGGCGCGATCACGCTCATACCCTTGATGTGCAGCGGACGCTCGAGGTCGGTCGCCGCGCGGCGCAGCGCCATCAGGCTGATCGGACCCGTCAGATACGAGATCACCGTCGCCACCGAAATGACGGCCGCCAGCGAACTCCAGCCACGGAAGAAGAACAGGAAGATGAACGATACAAACAGGTTGAACCACATCGCCGGACGCGGTACTCCGTACAGCGGATGCACCGTGCCGAACATCTTCGGCATCGTGTTGTTACGCTCCATCGCGTAGATCATGCGCGTCGTGGTCGCCATATAGGTCGTGCCCGTGCCGCTCGGGCTCACGAACGCGTCGACATACAGCAGGATTGCCAGCCAGTTCAGGTTCAGCGCGATTGCCAGTTCCGCGAACGGCGACTTGAAGTTGAACTGGTTCCAGCCCTTCACCACGTCAGCCGGATTCACCGAGCCGATGTACGCAATCTGCAGCAGCACATAGATCACCAGCGCCAGCAGGATCGAGCCGATCACTGCGAACGGCACGCTCTTCGCCGGATTACGCGCTTCGCCCGCCAGGTTGATCGGACTCTGGAAGCCGTTGAACGCGAACACGATGCCGCTCGTCGCCACCGCCGTCAGCACCGCCGACCAGCCATACGGCGCGAACGCGCCCGTGCCGCCAAGGCTTTCGCCGAGGTTTTCCTTGTGGAAGCCGCTCATCATCAGACCGAGAATCGTGAGGCCCGGGATGATGAACTTGAAGATCGTGATGGCCGTGTTCGCGCGCGCGAACACCTTCACGCCCCAGTAGTTCAGCAGGAAGTAGATGACCACCAGCACGGCCGACAGCAGAAGGCCGGGTGTCGTCAGCTCACTGTTGATAAAAAGGTTGTGCGCCCATTCGTACGGCCAGGTGCTCATGTACTGGATCGACGCTTCCGCCTCGATTGGAATCACCGACACGATTGCGATCCAGTTGGCCCACGCGCTGATAAAGCCCACCAGCGCGCCGTGCGAGTAGCGAGCATAACGAACCATGCCGCCGGACTCGGGGAACATCGCGCCGAGTTCCGCGTAGGTCAGCGCGATTGCGAGAATCACCACTGCGCCGATCACCCACGCGCACAGCGCCGCAGGGCCCGCGATCTTGGCCGCCTTCCAGGCGCCGAACAGCCAGCCGGACCCGATAATCGAGCCGAGTCCCGTCAGCATCAGCGCGAATGGGCCGATGTGCCGTTGAATAGAACTTTTCACGTCTTCTCCTATATCTGAAAGCACGCCGCTGCCGCGGCCGTTAGACACGGCTAGAAGTCATAGGAAAGACTAGGGCATACGGCGGGCGGTCGCGAGCGCGATTGCGGGTTTCTTCCACGCAGGTGCAACCGATCGTGCGCGGGGCGTAGTTTAACGGTTGCACCGCGCGATTGCAGTCAAAATACGTTTGAGCCCTACAAAAAAACCGGGGAAATAGCAAGCTTTGTAAGCATTTTTGTGCCTAATAGCCCCGTTCTATATGAGGATTTAAAGATTACGGTTGACCTTCTCTCGAAATATCCGTATAAAGGACGGGCAGGATTTCAAGCGGCGAGTGAATTGGTTCTTTCGTAGTTCGCCCATCAACGGTACTCCGGTTGGTCCTATTACCCTTCCTTGATTTTCATGCACCTCTGGGCTTCGGCCTTATTCACCATTTTTAGGAAACAGTAATATGGAAACCGGTACCGTCAAGTGGTTCAATGACGCAAAGGGCTTTGGTTTTATCACGCCGGACGCCGGCGGCGAAGATCTGTTCGCGCATTTCTCGGAAATCCGCGTAGAAGGCTTCAAGACGCTGCAGGAAAACCAAAAGGTTACCTACGACGTCAAGACGGGCCCGAAGGGCAAGCAGGCCGCTAACATCAAGCCGGTCTAAGCTTAGCTTCCTTCCGGAACGCAGAAAAACCCCGCCTAGGCGGGGTTTTTTCTTTTCTGGGTTAATCGGGATTTCGGCGCGAAATCTAAAATCTTTACCGGAATACGCGCTGCGCGTGAATGCCTAAGCCAGTTGCAACGCTGGCGAGGCGATCGCCGAATACGGGACGCGCATCGGGAAACGCCGCAGCGAGCGCGCCCGACAAAAACGCCAATCCCGTTGATCCACCCGTGAAGTACAGCGCGTCGACATCGCGCGGCGCGACGCCCGCACGCTGCACGGTATCGCGCGCAGCCTGGACGATGCGCAGCGTCTCGTCCTTGCCCGCCGCAATCAGTTGCGCTTCGTCGAATGCGAGGCGCAAATCCTCCTCGACGATTTCCAGGTCGATCAGCGTCTCGCCGCCCGCCGCCACGCCAATCTTCGCTTCTTCCGCATGCGCCGCGAGCGCATGGCCGAAACGCTGCTCGACGACGCGCATCAGCCGGTCGTGATGTCGCGTGTTCGAATAGAGATGCCGCATCAACCCGAGCTCGGACACGCGCTTCGGCGTATAGATCGTGTTGATCAGATGCCAGGTGGCGAGGTCGAAGTAAATACGGTTCGGCATCTCGCGCCCTTCGGGATCGAGCGATTGATAGCCGAGTTCGCGCAGGATCGTCGCCAGTTCGACGCGCCGGTCGAAGTCCGTTCCGGCGACATGCACGCCGTGATGCGCGAGCACATCGTCCTTGCGCTCGATACGCTTCATCCGCTCCGGCCCGACGCGCACCAGCGAGAAGTCCGACGTGCCGCCGCCGATATCCGCCACCAGCACCAGCCCTTCCTGCGTCAGATGCGCTTCGTAATCGAAGGCGGCCGCGATCGGTTCGTACTGGAAGTGAATCTCGTCGAGTCCCACCGAGCGCGCCGCCGCTTCGAGCTGCTGCTGCGCGAGCTGATCGGCGCGCGGATCGTCGTCGACGAAAAACACCGGGCGCCCGAGCACCGCGCGGCTGATCGGCGTACCCGCCGTCTGTTCCGCACAGCGCTTCAGATGCGTGACGAAGATCGCGATCACGTCGGTGTATTTGATCGCGGAGCCGTCGCCGAGATCCGTATTGTTGTCGGCCAGCGCCGAGCCGAGAATGCTCTTCATCGAGCGCATCAGCCGGCCGTCGAAGCCGTCGACATACGCTTCGAGCGCCGCGCGGCCGTACTCGCGCCGGTTTTCGTCGGTGTTGAAGAAGACGGCCGTAGGCAGCGTCGTGTAGGCGCCTTCGACAGGCGCCAGCTTCAGCGTCGCCTGCCCGGCTGGAGAACCGCCGACAGGAACGGCAACCGCCGAATTCGACGTGCCGAAGTCAATCGCGCAATAGGTCATGGCAGGATTCGCCGCTCACGCAGGCGCGCACAGAAAAAGGACGGGCTTTGTAACATGAAAGCTGTGACACCATCAACCGGGCGCGCGCAGTCCACGCTGCGGCGATGGGGAATGCAGATTGCTTCATCGATAGGTCGCACCGGGCTCGAATGAATCCGACAGGATACGCTGTTCGACGGCCCGCTTACAGAATCCTCATAAACATTGGCTCGCTCATTCAGGAGATTCAGGAGACTCGATGCAGGAACCTTCCGCCGCCACGGTTCGCGCCGACCCGGCCGGCATCGTCGAAACCGATCTGCCTTCGCGGCTTGACCGCTTGCCGTGGGGCCGCTTCCATTCGCTGATCGTCGTGGCGCTCGGCGTGACGTGGCTGCTCGACGGGCTGGAGGTGACGCTCGCGGGTTCCGTCGCGAGCGCGTTGAAGTCGAGCGAGGTGCTGCGCTTCTCGAACGCGGACGTGGGGCTGGCCGGCAGCGCGTATATCGCCGGTGCCGTGCTGGGCGCGCTCGGCTTCGGCTGGCTGACCGACCGGCTCGGCCGACGCAAGCTGTTCTTCATCACGCTCGCGCTGTATCTCGCGGCGACCGCGGCGACCGCCTTCTCGTGGAATCTCATGAGTTTTCTGGTGTTTCGCTTCCTGACGGGCGCGGGCATCGGCGGCGAGTACACGGCGATCAATTCGACGATCCAGGAATTCACACCCGCGCGCGTGCGCGGACACACCGATCTCGCGATCAACGGCACGTTCTGGATCGGCGCGGCGCTTGGCGCGGTCGGTTCGCTGGTCATGCTCGACCCGCATCTGCTGCCCGGCGACTGGGGCTGGCGCGCGTGCTTCTTCATCGGCGCGGCGCTCGCACTGGCAATCCTGCCGATGCGCGCATGGATACCCGAAAGTCCGCGCTGGCTGCTTACGCACGGTGAAGAAAAGGAAGCGCGCGAGATCGTAGAAGGGATCGAGGCGCGCTTTCGCGCGGAAAATCACACGCTCGCCGACGATGCGCTCAAACGCCTGCGCCTGCGCGCCCGTGAGCACACGACGCTGCGCGAGGTCTTCCACACGCTGTTCATGGTGCATCGGCGCCGGGCGTTGGTCGGACTGTCGCTGATGACGGCGCAGGCGTTCTTCTACAACGCGATTTTCTTCACCTACGCGCTCGTGTTGACCGATTTCTATCATGTGCCCGGTGACCATGTCGGCTGGTACATCCTGCCCTTCGCGCTCGGCAATTTCGCGGGGCCGCTGCTGATCGGCAGGCTGTTCGACGTGATCGGGCGCCGCAAGATGATCACCGCGACCTACGCGATTTCGGCGCTGCTGCTGACCGTGAGCGGCTACCTGTTCGAACAGCAGTTGCTCACCGTGACGACGCAGACCATCGCGTGGATGGTGATTTTCTTCTTCGCGTCGGCGGCGGCGAGTTCGGCGTATCTGACCGTCAGCGAATCGTTTCCACTTGAAATTCGCGCGCTCGCGATTGCGGTGTTCTACGCGTTCGGCACGGCGCTCGGCGGTATCGCGGGACCGGTGTTTTTCGGCAAGCTGATCGACACGCAGCAGCGCAGCGAAGTGTTTTCGGGTTATCTGGTCGGCTCGGCGCTGATGCTGGCCGCAGCGGTGATCGCGGCGATCTGGGGCGTGGACGCGGAACGGCGGCCACTCGAAAGCGTCGCCGCACCGCTATCCGCAATCGACGACGATTGACCGCCAATAAGCGCAAGCGACAGCCGCGCATAAAAAAACGCGGCCATCGGCCGCGTTCCGTAATAAACCAATGACGCACTGAAACAAGCTCAGAACGCCTTGTTCCACCCGCCCGCAAAAGCAATATCACCGAGCGGCACACGCGTGCGCACCGCCTTTTCGCGCTCGCGCAGCACGGGGTCGAGTTTGTCGACTTCGCCATAGTGGCCGAGCGAGATCATCGCGATCACTTCGATGTCATTGGGCACCGCGAACGCCTTGCGGAACGCATTGACGTCGAAGCCGCTCATCTGATGCGCGGCAAGGCCGAGCGCGTGCGCCTGCAACACCAGCGACAGCGCCGCCGCGCCCGCGTCGTACGGTGCGCAACGATTGATTTCGCCCTTCGCCGTCAGCGTGTGCGCCGTCACGCAGATCAGGACCGGCGCCTTCGAATTCCAGCCCTGATTGAACGGCACGAGCGTGTCGAACGCTTTCTTGAAGGAGACTTCGTCCGTCGTGCGGTCAAACACCACGAAGCGCCATGGCTGCAGGTTGTACGACGAAGGCGCCCAGCGCGCCGCCTCGAGTACCGTGCGCAGTTGCTCGCGGCTCACGGGCTCGCTCGAATACGCGCGCGGGCTCCAGCGGCCGGCGATCAGTTCATGAATGGGAACGTCGGTGCGTGCGGGTTTGGTGGTCATGCGCATTTCTCGGTCGAAATACATGATCGGCGGGCAGCAGCCCGAGGGCCCACTAGCATAACCCGAGCGCCCCGATTCCCGCCCTGCTGGTCGCGCAGATTTACAAGGCCAGAGCGCATGAAAAAAGCGCGTCGAAGCCCTTGGACCCCGACGCGCTCTTTCGTGCCGTGAAGCGGACTACAGCATCAAGCAGCCTGCGCCGCGACGCTCCGCTCGCCACGGTTGATCCGCAGCACGATGATCGACGCGACGATGCACAGCCCGCCCGAAATCATCGACGCCACCGTGTACGTGCCGAGACTCGCGCGCAGCATGCCCGCGCCGAGCGCCGCGAAGGCCGCACCCAACTGATGGCCCGCGACCACCCAGCCGAACACGACGGGCGCCGAGTCCTTGCCGTAGACATCGGTAGCGAGACGCACTGTCGGCGGCACGGTCGCGATCCAGTCGAGACCGTAGAACACCGCGAACAGCGGCAAACCGAAAAAGTCGATGCCGAACGCGTGCGGCAAATACATCAGCGACAGGCCACGCAGCCCGTAGTACCAGAACAGCAGCACACGCGCGTTGAACCGGTCGGACAGCCAGCCCGACAGCGTCGTGCCGAACAGATCGAAAATACCCATTGCCGCGAGCAGCGACGCGCCCTGCACTTCCGTCATCCCGTAGTCGCCGCACATCGCGATCAAATGCGTGCCGACGTAGCCGTTGGTACTCGCGCCGCAAATGAAGAAGCTGAAGAACAGCAGCCAGAAGTCGCGCGTCTTGCTCGCCATCGCCAGCGTGCCGAACGCGATCGCGAGCGGATTCTGCTTGCTCATGTCCGATTTGACGGGCGAGTCGGCGGGTTCGCCGAACGGACGCAGCGCCATGTCGGCGGGACGCTCCGGCAGCAGGAACGCCACCAGCGGCAGCACGAGGGCCGCCGCGATCGCGACCGTCCACACGACGGGCCGCCAGCCATGATGCTGCGCGATCGCCGCGAGCAGCGGCAGAAACACCAGTTGGCCTGTCGCCGAACTGGCCGTGAGAATGCCCATCACGAGACCGCGATGCGTGCTGAACCACCGGTTCACGACCGTCGCCGACAGCGTCAGCGCCGCCACGCCCGTCGCGCCGCCGACCATCACGCCCCACACGAGAATCATCTGCCACGGGTGGGTCATCAGCGACGACAGGCCGACGCCCGCGGCCATCATGCCGAGTGCCGTCAGAATGGTCGGACGCACGCCGAAACGCTGCATCGCCGCCGCCGCGAACGGCCCCATCAGTCCGTACAGCGCGATGTTCACGGAAATGGCCAGCGAGATCGTCGCGCGACTCCAGCCAAAGTCATGTTCGAGCGGCACCATCATCACGCTCGGGGTTGCGCGTGTGCCGGCCGCCGCGAGCAGCACCAGAAACACCACGGCCACGGCCAGCCAGCCGTAGTGGAAACGCCCACCAATTATTCTTGCTGCCCAGTTCATCGGTTCTCCAAGGTTTCCGTCACGGCTCACGGTGCTGCGATGCCAGCCGCATTCTGATTTTTACCGCTTTCGTAAAGGTGTTGTGACTGACCTGTCACAATCGGTGTTGCGATCTTAGTTACCGATCGGTAACATGTCAAGGCGTCGACTCAAGGACCACACGACCATCATGGCTAATTCCGACACTCCCAAACGCGCGCCGAGCCGTCGTTCGCAAACGGCCGGCTCAGAAGCGCAGCAGCATCTTTTGCGCGCCGCCGCCGATCTGTTCTACAAGGAAGGCGTGCGCGCGGTGGGTGTCGACGCCGTCGTCGAGCGGGCGGGCGTCAACAAGATGAGCCTGTACCGCCAGTTCTCTTCGAAAGACGATCTGGTGGTGGCGTACCTGGAACAGTCGGACGAGCAGTTCTTCAGACGTTTCGACGAAAGTCTGGCCAAACATCCGGGTGAGCCTCGGAAACAGATCGTCCAGTACTTCGAGGATCTGGCGGGGCGGGCGTCGAAAGAAGACTATCGTGGTTGCCCGTTCGTCAATGTATCGGCGGAATTTCCGGACCCGGCGCATCCGGCGCGGCTCTGCGTGCTGAACAACAAGACAAAGCTGATGGAGCGGCTCAACGCGCTCTGCACGGAAGCCGGCGCGCGCGATCCGGGCGAGCTTGCGAACGCGCTCGCGTTGCTGATCGAAGGGATCTACGCGTCGAGCCAGACCTACGGACCGGGCTGCGGACCGATTTCGGTCGCAGCGCGAGTGGCAGAACAACTTGTCGCGCAGGCGTGTGGAGAGGCGTCGGTAAAATAGCGGTTTTGCGTTTCCTGCCGGCACCGCCATGTCTTCAACGTCCCCTTTTTCGCACGATGCCATCCTCGAAGCCACGCGCCACTGGCTGACGCGAGCCGTAATCGGGCTGAACCTGTGCCCGTTCGCGAAGGCAGTGCATGTGAAGGAGCAGATTCGCTATGCGATCAGCGAAGCGACCGACATGGAAGGCGTATTGACCGATCTGGAAGCCGAGCTGCGCACGTTGGCGGATGCCGATCCCGCCGCGATCGACACGACGCTGCTCATCATTCCGCACGCGCTCAGCGATTTCCTCGAATACAACGACTGCCTGTTTTTCGCGGACCGGATGCTCAAGCAACTGCGCCTCGAAGGCACGCTGCAGATCGCCAGCTTTCACCCTCAGTATCAATTCGAAGGCCACGAGCCGGACGATATCGAGAACTACACGAACCGCGCGCCCTACCCGATTCTGCATTTGCTGCGGGAAGCGAGCATCGACCGCGCCGTCGACGCCTTTCCGGACGCCGCCGACATCTACGAGCGCAACATGGAAACGTTGCGCCGTCTCGGCCCGGAAGGCTGGCACAAATGGATGAGCGAGCCGGCCAAAGACTGACCGGCTAACGCTCGACGGGGCTCAAGCCTCGACGTAGAACCGCTCGCGCAGTTCCGGAATGCCGAGCGTGTCCATCACTTCATTGAGCCGCTCGGCGGGCCGCCGGCGCGGCAAATCCTTGTAGGTCGCGACGATGAGCTCGTTCTTCATCGAATGCTCCCAACCGACCAGTTCCGTCACGTTGACCTGATAGCCGTGCGCTTCCAGTTGCAGGCAGCGCAGCACGTTGGTGATCTGGCTGCCGAATTCGCGCGTATGTAGCGGATGCCGCCAGATTTCCGTCAACGCGTTCGCCAGCGACTTGCCCTTGTTCCTGCGGAGCACGCCGGCCACTTCCGCCTGACAGCACGGCACGACGACGATGTATTTCGCATGTTTTTCGAGCGCGAAGCGGATGGCGTCGTCGGTGGCCGTATCGCACGCGTGCAAAGCGGTGACGATGTCCACGTTCGGCGGCAGTTTGTCCGATGTAATCGATTCGGCTACGGAAAGATTGAGAAACGACATACCCTTGAAGCCGAGACGCGCCGCAAGCTCCTCCGACTTCGAGACGAGCTCCTCGCGCGTCTCAATGCCGTAGATATGCGAGTTATCCCGCAGTTCCTTGACGAACAGGTCGTAGAGAATAAAGCCGAGGTAGGACTTGCCCGCTCCGTGATCAACAAGGGACAGTTCGCCTTTCGTCTCTTTCACGTCCTGGAGCAACGGTTCAATGAACTGAAACAGGTGGTAGACCTGCTTGAGCTTGCGGCGGCTGTCCTGGTTCATCTTGCCGTCGCGCGTCAGGATATGGAGTTCCTTCAGCAGCTCGACGGACTGGTTAGGACGGACTTCGTAGGATTTGCTGGACATCGAATGAGCGTGCCACCGATTGCATCGCGAACGTGCGTCAGGTGACGGAAAAAGGGAAAAGTGTCTGTCAGTTTACCCAAAGCGCGCGGGACGGTCCCGGTTCTTGCGCGCGGACGGCGACATCGCACCCGGCCTGGAATCGTTCGTGCATGAGAATCGCCCGGGTTCGAACCTGCTGAAAAGCAGGTCGCAAGGCAGTCATCTGATGCAAGCCAGATAGTGCATGACGGCTTGCAGGATGCATAAAGAAAGACAAGCTACCGGTTACTGCAACGTCGAAGAACCGCCGGTACGCGTGGGGGAGGTCGAGCCAGAACAGGGGTTCGAACGTTACGTAACCTGAAGTGCGCCGGGACTGCTACGAAGCGCGCTCGGATCTGATGAGGCGGTAAATGGATACGACACCCAACGGAAACGCCGAGCAGAAGTTTCAGGAGCTCATGGCGAAGCTGCTGGCCACGCCCGAGTGGACAGAAAAGCAGCAACTGGAACTCGAAATGGCGCGCGACATCTCAGTCGAGATGCTGCGGCTCGCGGAAGTCATGCGCGACGGCAGCGTCGATATGGAGACGTGCCTGACCCTGCTCAAATACGCGAAAGTGCTGGACTTCGTGATGACGACGCTCGCGTCGCGCCGCGACATCAAGCCTCAGACGCTGCGCGTGATCTTCAAACTGGCCGGACTCAAAGTCGACGAAGCCTATCCGGGCTGAGTCCGCCGACGGCTGCGCGGCCCGCTCGCGCAGCCGTTTTCCGAGTTTTCCCTTTGTCTGCTGCGGCTCGTAGCCGCTTGCGACAGCCTTTGGCCAGGTTTTGCGCCTCGGTCCACGCGTAGCTTCCCGTTCCCCCTCGCGTCTCACATGCTGATGCCGCTGCGTCGCAGCATGCGCCTGCACGGGATGACTCCTATCATGCCCAACAGGTCCGGCCGAATTCAATAAGCGCATAAGACGCAAGCCGCCTCTTCGTCCCGACTCATGCATTCCGCTGGTCGTCGCGGGCGGCTTCTGGTTTCTCGGCGCATTCAGCTATCTTGTGATCGTCGGCCGCATCGAGCCATTGCCCGCCGATCCCAAGCGCCCGTAAGTGCCGGAAGGCGCGCAACGCTCGCACGTCTGATTTTTCAATAAGGCACCGAATCATGTCGACAGTCATCGCCGCGCACGCCGCCATCCGCCTTCATCCGAACGACGACGTGATCATTGCGACGCGCCAGCTCGTGTCGGGCACGCGCATCGAAACCGAGGACCTGGTCGTGACGGGTCTGATTCCGCCTGGCCACAAGATCGCGACGCGCACGATCGCGAAGGGCGAGCCCGTCAAGCGCTACAACCAGATCATCGGCGTCGCGCGCGAGTCGATTGCCCGCGGACAGCACGTACACACGCACAACCTCGGCATGGCCGAATTCGCGCGCGAGCACGAATTCGGCGTCGACACGCATCCGACTGCCGCAGCCCGCGAGCCGGCGCATTTCATGGGCATCCGTCGCGCGGACGGCCGCGTCGCAACGCGCAACTACATCGGCATTCTGACGAGCGTGAACTGCTCGGCGACCGTCGCGCGCGCCATCGCCGATCATTTCCGGCGCGACGTGCATCCGGAAGAACTCGCGGCTTTTCCGAACGTCGACGGCGTGATCGCGCTGACACATGGACTTGGCTGCGGCGTCGATCTGCGCGGCGAAGGCATGGCGATCCTGCAGCGCACGCTAGTGGGTTACGCGGCGCACGCGAACTTCGCGTCGGTGCTGTTCGTCGGGCTGGGTTGCGAGACGAACCAGATTGGCGGCGTGCTCGAATCGGGCGGTCTCGCCGACAACACCGCGCAACTGCGCAGCTTCACGATTCAGGACAGCGGCGGCACGCGCAAAACCATCGAGCGCGGCATCGCGATGGTGCGCGACATGCTCGCCGACGCGAACAGTGCGGTGCGCGAGAAGGTGAGCGCGTCGCATCTGATGGTCGGCTTGCAGTGCGGCGGCTCGGACGGCTATTCGGGGATATCGGCGAATCCGGCGTTGGGCGCGGCCGTCGACCGTCTCGTGCAGCATGGCGGCACGGCGATACTGTCGGAGACGCCCGAAGTCTATGGCGCCGAGCATCTGCTCACGCGCCGCGCAGTAAGCCGCGAAGTCGGCGAGAAGCTGCTTGCGCGCATCGCGTGGTGGCAGGACTATTGCGCGCGCAACGGCGCGGCACTCGACAACAATCCGTCGGCGGGCAACAAGGTCGGCGGCTTGACGACCATCCTCGAGAAGTCGCTCGGCGCGGTTGCGAAAGGCGGCACGACGAATCTCGTCGACGTGTACGAGTACGCGCAGCCGATTCGCGCGAAGGGTTTCGTGTTCATGGATTCGCCCGGCTACGACCCGATGTCGGCGACAGGCCAGGTCGCATCGGGCGCGAACCTGATCTGCTTCACGACGGGGCGCGGCTCCGCCTATGGCTGCGCGCCGTCACCCTCGTTGAAGCTAGCGACCAACACCGCGCTGTGGGAACGCCAGGAAGAAGACATCGACATCAACTGCGGCGGCGTGATCGACGGCACGGCATCCATCGATCAACTCGGCGCGGACATCTTCCAGATGATGCTCGACTGCGCGTCAGGCACGCGCTCGAAAAGCGAACTGCACGGCTATGGACAGAACGAGTTCGTGCCCTGGCAAGTCGGCGTGGTGACCTGAGCGCGGATCGGCCGGGCTGAAGTTATGCGGCGGCGGGCGCGCCGAGCGGCGGCGTGCCATCGTGGAACATCGACTTCAATTGCGCGCGCAGTTCAGGGGAATCGCTGTGCTTGTGCGCCTGCATCGCGTGCGCGACGGCGGCTTCGAGCAGTTCGTTTTCCGAATCGGCGCACAGGGCGACCGTGCAGTTGATGTCGCTCGGGCATTCGCGGCAATCGATGTATTTGCGGCCCATGACAGACTCCTCAGATCAAAGTCGTCGCGCGCAACGCGTGCGTTGGCGTCGCCTCGGCGTGCATATCGGCGAGGCTTCGGGCAGCGGGAAATGCGTGAGTTGTGCGCGGCTGGGCGGCGCGGCGTGCGCCGGAAAAGAATGTGTGTGAGAAAAGTATAGGTTGCAGTGTGTGCTTGCCTGCTCCGGGTTTGCCCCGCTTCCAGGTGGGTGGGACAATACCGGCCTTCGCGCCGAGCGCGTTTCACCGCCATCCACGTCACTTTCCATCGATGCCGAATTCGTCCGATCACCCCACGCATCACGCCCGCATTGCCGTTATCGGCGGCGGCCCTGCGGGGCTGATGGCCGCCGAAGCGCTGGCGAGTGGCGGTGCGCGCGTCGACGTGTACGACGCGATGCCATCCGTCGGACGCAAGTTTCTGATGGCGGGCAAAGGCGGCATGAACATCACGCACTCCGAGCCGATCGAGCCGTTTCTCGGCCGCTATGGCAAGCGCCGCGCCGACATCGCGCCGTTGCTCGACGCATTCGGCCCGCACGCGCTGCGTGCATGGCTCGACGAACTGGGCGTTGCGACCTTCGTCGGCAGCTCGGGCCGCGTGTTTCCGACCGACATGAAAGCCGCGCCGATGCTGCGCGCTTGGCTGCATCGGTTGCGGGAAACGGGAGTGCAGTTTCACATGCGCCATAAATGGATCGGCTGGGCTGAGCCCGCTTCGTCCGATACGCATGGCCTGCGCTTCGCGACGCCGGAGGGCGAACGCGAAGTCAGCGCCGATGCCGTCGTGTTCGCTTTGGGCGGCGGTAGTTGGGCGCGCCTCGGGTCCGATGCCGCGTGGGTTCCGTTGATGCAACAACGCGAGATTCCCGTCGCGCCCCTCTTGCCCGCGAACTGCGGCTTCGACGCGGACTGGACCGAGTACTTTCGCGAACGCTATGCGGGACAGCCGGTGAAGCCGGTTTCGATCGCCGTCAAAAGCGTGGACGGCACGGTCCAGCATCGACAAGGTGAGTTCGTCGTGACGTCGACGGGGATCGAAGGAAGCCTTGTGTATGCGTTGTCTTCGGTGATTCGCGACCGCCTGCTCGCCAATGGCGAAGCGACGATAACGCTCGATCTCGCACCGGGCCTGAGCGCGCAACGTGTGATCGACGAAGTGACGCGGCCGCGCGGCTCGCGATCGATGTCGAGTCACTTGCATAGCCGTATCGGCATTACGGGCGTGAAGCTCGGCTTGCTGCACGAATGTCTTTCGAAGGAAGACTTCACCGATGCCGCGAAGCTCGCGCAAGCCATCAAGTCATTGCCGCTGCGGCTGACGCGCGCGCGGCCCATCGACGAAGCGATCAGCAGCGCGGGCGGGATTCCGTTCGAAGCGCTCGATGACGCGTTGATGATCCGACAACTGCCCGGCGTGTTCTGCGCGGGCGAGATGCTCGACTGGGAAGCGCCGACGGGCGGCTATCTGTTGACTGCGTGCTTCGCCAGCGGCCTCGTGGCTGGACGCGGCGCACTGGCTTATATCCTTCAGCGCTAACTCACCCGGTCACGGCTTCGTTGCGATTCTCTTGGCCTTGAGCCGCCACAGCGACGTGACTTCGGCCTTGCGCGCGGCGTGCAACGGATCATCGGCGTCCGTCGCTTTCGGATGACGCGGCTTGATGTCCTCGCGCCCGACGACGACCAGACCGGCATTGTCGATGGCGGCCAGCAACCAGTCGCGCGTGCGCATGCCCAGATGTTCCGCGAAGTCCGACAGAATCAGCCAGCCCTCGCCGCCCGGTGAAAGATGAGCGCCGAGTCCGTTCAGAAAGCCGAGCAGCATGCGGCTTTCGTAGTCGTACACGGCGCTTTCGATCGGCGACGCAGGACGCGCCGGCACCCACGGCGGATTGCAGACGACAAGCGGCGCGCGGCCTTCGGGGAACAGATCGGCCGCGATCACATCGACCGGTTTGTCATAGCCGAGCCGCGTCAGGTTCTCTTTGGCGCACGCGAGCGCGCGCGGGTCCTGATCGGTTGCGACGATCCGCTTGACGCCCCGCTTCGCGAGCACCGCCGACAGCACGCCCGTGCCAACACCGATATCGAATGCCTTTTCCACCGACGGAAGCGGCGTT
The DNA here is from genome assembly GCF_900100565.1 of Paraburkholderia steynii. NCBI lineage: Bacteria > Pseudomonadati > Pseudomonadota > Betaproteobacteria > Burkholderiales > Burkholderiaceae > Paraburkholderia > Paraburkholderia steynii. The sequence goes on from NZ_FNDI01000026.1 coordinate 55,748, forward strand.
CGCGCAACCAGATCGACATACTCGCCGCGCACGGGAGAGAACACGCCGTAGTACGGATGGATGCGCTCCTGCAAAGCGGGAATCTCAACGCCCTTCTTGCGCCACTCATGCGCGCCGATCATGCCGAGCAGTTCGCGCAACGAGACCACGGACGGTTCCTGCGAAGGCGGGCCGTAGACTTCTTCGCATGTCTGCTGCACGTTCGGCGCGCGGCGCAATGGAATCGTGTAGTCGCCTTCGAGCGGAATCAGCAGCATGCCGAGCGTGCGCGCGCGTTGCGACTGCGCTTGCCGGTGCAGGTTGAAGGCGTCCAGTGGGGTTTCAGCAACCTGCTTGCGCGGCTTGCGTTCCAGGCGGCGGGTCATCGCCTGCAGCAACTGGCGGGCGTTCTGAAAGTCGCCGCGCCACAACAACGCGGTGCCTTCGCAGGCGAGGCGATAGGCGGCGTCGGCTGTCGTGCGGTCGTCAGCGATGACGACGCGCTTCGCGGGCGGAACAGCGGCTTCCGAGCGCCAGCGCGCGGATTGCGGGCCTTCGGCTTCGGGCCAGGTAAGCGTGGGGAAATTGGTCATGTCCGTATTGTATTGAACCGTTGGGCCTCGTCGACATCGTGTCCGTTTCGGAGGGATGAGACTTTTGAGGACGACTGAACGGGAAACAGTGGAGTGGACCAAAGAAAAACGGGTTACACGGTAGGCCCGTGTAACCCGTTTTTTTGATACTGGTGCCGGCTGCAGGACTCGAACCCGCCACCTCATGATTACAAGTCAAGCGCTCTACCTGATGAGCTAAGCCGGCGTGAGACTTGAGACCGCGATTCTACTTCATTTCACGACTTTGAGGTGACCTCTTCCGCCGCCTTTTGTTCCATCGTCGTCGGGTCGCGGCTCGTCATCGGTTTCGCTGACTTTTTCCGCAGCAGCCTGTGGCGCCGCTTCACGCGCTTCGGCGATCACGGCCTCTTCGTCCTCGGAATCCGTCGCCTCGCCGCCCGCCGACTCGACCGGGAACGCCATTCCCTGCCCATTTTCGCGTGCGTAAATGGCGAGCACGTTTGCAACGGGCACCTCGATCTTGTGCGACTTGCCCGAGAACCGCGCGTTGAACTCGATCCACTCATTGCCCATCTGCAACTGGCTCGTTGCCTCGAAGCTGATGTTCAACACGATCTCGTTGTCGCGCACGAACTGGCGCGGCACGCGCGTCTGGTTGTCGACACGCACCGCGATATGCGGCGTATAGCCGTTATCGGTACACCATTCGTACAGCGCGCGCAGCAGGTACGGCTTCGTGGAAATCTCTTGCATCAACTGTCCTTTTGCCGGGCAGGCGCGCGAACCAGACGCCGCGCGCCACACCCGAAGCCAATCTCAAACTCAGCGGCGCATCACCTTTTCCGACGGCGTCAGCGCTTCGATATAGGCCGGACGGCTGAAAATACGCTCGGCGTACTTCATCAGCGGCGCAGCGTTCTTCGACAGTTCGATGCCGTAGTGATCCAGACGCCACAACAGCGGCGCGATCGCGACGTCGAGCATCGAGAACTCTTCGCCGAGCATGTACTTGTTCTTCAGGAAGATCGGTGCGAGCTGCGTCAGGCGATCGCGAATAGCCAGGCGCGCCTTTTCGTGGTTCTTCTCAGCGGCCTTGCCCTTCTCGTTCTCGAGCGTGCCGACGTGGACGAACAGCTCCTTCTCGAAATTGAGCAGGAACAGACGCGCGCGAGCGCGCTGGACGGGATCGGCGGGCATCAGTTGCGGATGCGGGAAGCGCTCGTCGATGTACTCGTTGATGATGTTCGATTCGTACAGGATCAGATCCCGTTCGACGAGGATCGGCACCTGACCATACGGATTCATCACGGCGATGTCTTCCGGTTTGTTGAACAGGTCGACGTCGCGGATTTCGAAGTCCATGCCCTTTTCGAACAACACCAGCCGGCAGCGCTGGGAGAACGGGCAAGTAGTGCCGGAATACAGAACCATCATGTTTGCGTTTCCTCAAAAAACTTAAAGGGCCAGCGAGCGGGTAAAACCGTTTTTCAGGTCTCCCCTTGCGCCGGCCCCACACCAGTTACGGCGTGACTATTTGATATCTTTCCAGTACGCGGCGTTCAGTCGCCAGGCTAAAAAGCTCAGAACGCCCAGAAACAGCAGCACCCACACGCCAAGCTGGCGACGGGTCTTCTGCGTCGGTTCGGACATCCATGACAGGTACGACACGAGGTCGGCCACAGCAGAATCATAATCTACCGGCGACATCGTCCCCGGCGTGACCTGCTGGTATCCCACGAATTTCTTGACCTTTTCCTTCGTGTGTTCGTCGATTTCGTCTTCGAACTTCGCCGTTCTCTGCCCCTGAAGCTCCCATAGCACGTGAGGCATGCTCACGTTCTCGTACACCCTATTGTTCCAGCCGGTCGGCCGTGTGTCATCGCGGTAGAAACTGCGCAAATACGTATACAGCCAGTCGCGGTTTCTTGCCCGCGCTTCCACCGACAGATCCGGCGGCGTCGCGCCGAACCACGCTTTCGCGTCGTCGGGGCGCATCGCAACCGTCATCGTGTTACCGACTTTATCTGTCGTGAACAGCAGGTTTTTTTCAATTTCCTTCTGCGAAATGCCGATATCCTGCAATCGGCTGTACCGCATCAGGTTCGCACTATGGCAATTCAGGCAGTAGTTTACAAACAATTGGGCGCCGTGCTGCAACGAAGCAATATTGTCCGCGTTGTCGGGCGCACGGTCGAGCGGCAATTCGCCTTCCGCGCGAACGGACGTCGCGGATAGCGCCAGCACGGTTGCACCGAGCAGCGCGAGCGTCGAAAGCAGTTTTCTCATTTTCGTTTTCTCCTGGCTCGCGGTTAGTGGGGTTTGAACCGCACTCGTTCGGGTGGCTGCTTGAACTTGCCAAGCGGCGTCCAGAACGGCATGCCGAGGAAAAACGCGAAATAGATCAGCGCGCAGATCTGTGCGATCAGCGTCGAGGCTGTCGACGGTGGCCTGGTTCCGAGGAACGCCAACGTCAGGAAGGCCAGCACGAAGATCCCGTAAAACACCTTGTGGAAAAACGGCCGGTAGCGGATCGATTTCACCGGCGACCGGTCGAGCCACGGCAGGAAGAACAGCGACACGACCGCGCTGCCCATCACCACGACGCCCCAGAACTTGGACTCCGTGAACGCCATCGCGAGGATCACCAGAATGGCGAGCACGGGTAGGCCGAGCTTCCACTTGCCGCGCGCGCGGATTAGCGCGAACAGCCCGAGCAGACCGATCACGATCATCAGCACGATCTTGAACGGGTCGGTGGTGGCACGCAGCATCGCGTAGAACGCGGTGAAGTACCAGACCGGCGCGATTTCCGGTGGCGTTTGCAGCGGGTTTGCCGGGACGAAGTTGTTCGACTCGAGGAAGTAGCCGCCCATTTCCGGCGCGAAGAAGATGATCGCCGCGAACACCATCAGGAAGACGCACACGCCCATGAAGTCGTGTACCGAGTAGTACGGGTGGAACGGAATGCCATCGAGCGGAATGCCGTTCGCGTCCTTCTTCGCCTTGATCTCGATGCCGTCCGGGTTATTCGACCCCACTTCATGCAGCGCGACGATGTGCGCGACCACCAGCCCCAGCAGCACCAGCGGAATCGCGATCACGTGAAACGCGAAGAAGCGGTTCAGCGTGACGTCGGACACGACGTAGTCGCCGCGAATCCAAAGCGACAGGTCCGGACCGATGAACGGAATCGCCGAGAACAGGTTCACGATCACCTGCGCGCCCCAGTACGACATCTGGCCCCACGGCAGCAGATAGCCGAAGAACGCCTCGGCCATCAGGCACAGGAAAATCGCGCAGCCGAAGATCCACACCAGTTCACGCGGCTTGCGATACGAGCCGTACAGCAGCCCGCGGAACATATGCAGATACACGACGACGAAGAACATCGACGCGCCCGTGGAGTGCATGTAGCGGATCAGCCAGCCCCACGGCACCTCGCGCATGATGTATTCGACCGATGCGAACGCGAGCAGCGAATCGGGCTTGTAGTTCATCGTCAGGAAGATGCCGGTGACGATCTGATTGACCAGCACCAGCAGCGCCAGCGAGCCGAAGAAGTACCAGAAGTTGAAGTTCTTCGGCGCGTAGTACTCGGAGACGTGAGCTTTCCAGGTCGCCGTCATCGGAAAGCGGCGATCGATCCAGCCCGTAAGTCCCGTCGTTTCTACTTCTTTTTCGGTCGTCGCCATTACGCTTCTCCTTTCTCGTCCTTGCCGATCACGAGCGTGTTGCCGGTGATCATGTAAGGCGGGATGTCGAGGTTTTGCGGCGCAGGTTTGTTCTTGAAGACGCGGCCCGCCATGTCATAGGTCGAGCCATGGCAGGGGCAGAGAAAGCCACCCGGCCAGTCATCGGGAAGATTGGGCTGCGCGCCCTCCTGGAAGCGCGGAGTCGGCGTGCAGCCCAGATGGGTGCATACCGCGACAGCAACGAAAAGATTCTTGTGGTCGGCGCGCGAGCGGAACTCGTTCTTGGTGTAGTCCGGCTCGGGCATCGAAAACGGGTTCTTGCTTTCGGGATCGGCAACTTCCTTGTCGGCCTTCTGGACGTCGGCCAACTGCTTGTCAGTACGATTGATGATCCAGACCGGCTTGCCACGCCATGCGACCGTCATCATGTCGCCTGGCTTGAGGTTGGAGATATCGACCTCGACGGGGGCTCCCGCCGCCTTGGCTTTTTCGGATGGTGCAAATGAACTAACAAAGGGTACGACGGTGGCGACTCCTCCGATGCCACCTGCTACGGTCGTCGCAATCAGCCAGCTACGGCGGCCGCCATCGACGCGTTCATCTTCCTTGTCTCGCATCACACGCCCCACTTCTGAGTTGGATTTTTCCTTCACGTCGGGTCTACCGCCGCTAGTTTGCTCGAATGGAGTCGGCATTTACAAGGGCCGATTGCCAAAAACCGTGCGAAGTCATTGATAAATCAGGGTTTCCCCGCACGGATCGCAAACATTTTTACGGCTTTTATTAAGCATTTCCTCCGTTTTTCAATCCTTTTCTTCGCCTAATCCGGCCGGTATTCAAACTGGATTATGAATATCGATAAAAAGGTGTTCCAGCTCGAATTGCTCGGACAGATGCGCGCCCAGCGCCTGCACACCGTAGCGCTCGGTTGCGTGATGACCGGCCGAGATGAACGCTACACCGCTTTCCGCCGCCGTATGCACGGTCGGCTCCGAGATTTCCCCCGTCAGATAGACGTCCGCGCCGGCGTCGATCGCCGCGTCGAAATAACCCTGCGCCGCGCCCGTACACCACGCAACGCGGCGCAAATTCTTGTCGGGATCGCCGAATACGAGCGGCGTGCGGCCGAGGGTCTGCTCAACCTCCGCGGTGAAGTGCGCGAGCGTGATCGGCATGGGCAGCGTGCTCATCCAGCCGATGTCGTTTTCGCCGAAACGGCCGTCGGCGATTAGACCGAACTTCGCGCCGAGCTGCGCGTTGTTGCCGTACACAGGATGATCGTCGAGTGGCAGATGAAAAGCGAACAGATTCAGGTCGTTCGCGAGCAGCGCCTTGAGCCGCTGATATTTGCGGCCGGTGATCTGCGGCGCCTCGTTGCGCCAGAAGTAGCCGTGGTGGACCAGCACGGCGTCTGCGCCCCACTCCAGCGCGGCTTCCAGAAAGGCCAGCGACGCCGTCACGCCCGTCGCGATTTTCTCGACCTTGCGCCGCCCTTCGACCTGCAGACCATTGGGGCAATAGTCCTTGAACCGCGAAGTTTCAAGGAGATTGTTCAAGTACAATTCGAGTTCGATCCGATCCATATCACCCTCTAATTTTCAGATGCTCAGACGCTTTTGGCTGTTCTTCGCCCAGGCGGTGACCGTGCTGCTGGCGCTGATGTTCATCATTGCGACCCTCAAACCGCAGTGGCTGCAGCGTCAAGGGCAGTTCGGCAAGCAACTGGCCGAGCCGATCGTCGCGCTCCGAGAGGTGGCACCCGGAATCGGTAGCGGTGGCAATGCCCAGAATTCCTACGCGGACGCGGCGCAAAAGGCGATGCCTGCCGTGGTCAACGTGTTTTCCAGCAAGGACGGCTCGCTTCCGCCCGACCCGCGCGCGAAAGATCCGCTGTTCCGCTATTTCTTCGGCGACAAGAACAAAAAGCAGCAAGAGCAACCCGCGGCCAATCTCGGCTCAGGCGTTATCGTGAGTTCGGAAGGTTACATTCTAACGAACCAGCACGTCGTGGACGGCGCCGATCAGATCGAAATCGCGCTCGCCGACGGACGCACCACGAACGCCAAGGTGATCGGCGTCGATCCCGAGACCGATCTCGCCGTGCTGAAGGTCAACATGACCAACCTCCCCACTATCACGCTCGGCCGCATGGACCAGACGCGCGTCGGCGATGTGGTGCTCGCGATCGGCAATCCGTTCGGCGTCGGGCAGACGGTTACGATGGGTATCGTCAGCGCGCTTGGCCGCAATCACCTCGGCATCAATACGTTCGAAAACTTCATTCAGACCGACGCGCCGATCAATCCCGGCAACTCGGGCGGCGCGCTCGTCGACGTGAACGGTAACCTGCTTGGCATCAACACGGCGATCTACTCGCGCTCGGGCGGCTCGCTCGGCATCGGTTTCGCGATTCCCGTTTCGACGGCGCGCAGCGTGCTCGAAAGCATCATCACGACGGGCACCGTAACGCGCGGCTGGATCGGCGTCGAACCGCAGGACGTGACGCCGGAGATCGCTGAATCGTTCGGGCTGGATCAGAAGTCGGGCGCGATCGTCGCAGGCGTGCTCAAGGGCGGCCCCGCCGACAAGGCCGGCATCAAACCCGGCGACATTCTGGTGTCGGTCAATGGCCAGGACATCACCGACACCACGCGCCTTCTGAACGTGATCGCGCAGATCAAGCCCGGCACTGACGCAAAGGTGCATCTGGTACGCAAGAACAAGGAAATGGATCTGAACGTGATGATCGGCAAGCGCCCGCCGCCGCCGAAACAGCCTTCAGACGAAAGCGATGACGACGATGGCGGTTGAGCCGTCAATCGGTCGGCCGGTCGGTTAGCGAAGTCAAACAAAAAGGGCAGTCTCCAACGGAGCACTGCCCTTTTTGCTTTCTTGACGCGTCTCGGCGTTCGCTCAGCTTGCCGCCCCGCCCTCGTTTTCAGCCGTGGCGACCGGCTTGCTGACGAAGAGCCGGGCCGCGATGATCCCCGCTTCGTAGAGCACGATCAGCGGGATCGCGAGAATCAGCTGCGAGAACACGTCGGGCGGCGTCACCACGGCAGAGATCACGAACGCGCCGACGATCACGTACGGACGGATCTCCTTGAGCTTCTTGATGGTCAGCACGTTCATACGTACGAGCAACACGACGACGATCGGCACTTCGAACGTTACGCCGAAGGCGAGGAACATCGTCAGCACGAAACTCAGGTAATTGTCGATATCCGTGGTCATCTCCGCGCCGAGCGGCGCGTTGTAATGCGCCATCACGCGGAAGATGGTCGGAAACACGACGAAATACGCGAACGCCATCCCGCACAGAAACAGCGTATAGCTGCTGCCGACGAGCGGACCGACCAGCTTCTTCTCGTGCTGATAGAGCCCGGGCGCGACGAACGCCCAGATCTGGTACAGCACGATCGGCAGCGCGATCACGAAGGCGACGAGCATCGTCACTTTCATCGGCACGAAGAACGAGCCGGTGACGTCGGTGACGATCATCTTGCCGTCCTTCGGCAGATTGTTCATCAGCGGACGCGCGAGCAGCCGGAAGATGTCGGGCGCCCAGTAGACGAGCCCGACGAACACGACAATCACCGAAATGCCCGCGCGGATGATGCGGTCGCGCAGTTCGACGAGATGCGAGATGAAGGTCTCTTCAGTGCCTTCGTTCTGATTTTGGGGGTCGCTCACGCCGGCCCTCGGTAGGAGATTGATGCGCGGGACATCGGACGATCAGAAAAAACGTGTCGGCCGACGCATGCTGACAGGCGTATGCCGTGCGACGCGCGCGGCGCCCGACTGTACGCGCGTACGCCGCAACGTCGCGCGCTTGTACCAGTTCGGCGTGGCCGTCTGCTTCACGCGCCAGTTCTTACGCTTGGACGCGGCAGCGTCGGTACTGCGCCAGGACGTGCCGTCCGTTGTCGCGGCGGAACCGTCGGTCGCGCTCATCAGGCTGTCCGTCGCGCCGCCCGCAATGCTCGGCGACACCGACGTGCCCTGCGTCCACGCTTCGTTCAGTTCCGTTTCGTGCTTGCGCATGTTGTCGTGAATCGTGCTTTCGACGTTATGCGCCGCGGATTCGAACTCGGTCTTCATGCGACGCAATTCGTCGAGCTCGATCTCACGCGTGACTTCGGCCTTCACGTCGTTGACATAGCGCTGCGCGCGGCCGAACAGCGCGCCCGCCGTGCGAGCGACGCGCGGCAGGCGCTCAGGGCCGAGCACGACCAGCGCGACCACGCCGATCAACGCCATCTTGGTTAAACCGAGGTCCAGCATGGATAGGGCTTCCCGTCAGTGCGCGCGTGTCAGCGCAAGCTCGGCTGGCGCCGGATTAGCGGGAATCGCCGGAATGCGGCGCCTTTTCCTTTGCGTCGACATCGACGGTGTTCGTGCGCGAGAGCTGGTCGCGCTGCTGGCCTTCAGGCGTTTCGCCGTCCTTCATGCCTTCCTTGAAGCCCTTCACCGCGCCGCCCAGATCAGTGCCGATATTGCGCAGCTTCTTCGTGCCGAACACCAGTGCGACGATCAGCAGAACGATCAGCCAATGCCAAATACTCAACGAACCCATAAGAATCTCCTTAACCCCCACCGTCGTGCCTGGCGACGGCAACTATGCGCCTTGCGGCCTGAATCGAAGCACGCTTCACGAACACGCCTCGTCTGCAAAACTACCGCCGACGCCGCTTTATTGCGTCAGCGCCCTCGGTCCCATTATGAACATGTCTGCGAGTCGCTGTCGTTACATCCCTACATAAAGTCACGACGTCGCAATGCCGGGCCCGCCATTGTGCGTAGTCAAAAAGCGGACGCGGCGAACCTTTGTCGATCGGCTTCGTACCGAACGTGCGCCTACACGCCCGTCTCACTGCACGCCGATCGCGCTCGACCCGCCTTCAACCCATTCTCAGCCACGGGCGCGGTCCCGCCAGCAGATGCGCGTGCAGGTGATAAACCTCCTGTCCGCCGCCAGGCCCAGTATTGATGACCGTGCGGAAACCCGTCTGCCCGCCCTTGTACGCAACGCCCAGTTGATCGGCGAGACGTGCAACCAGTATCAACATTTTACCAAGCAGGGCCGAATCGCTCTCGGTACAGTTCGACAGCGTCTCGATGTGCTTGCGCGGTATCACGAGCACATGCGTTTCGGCCGCCGGACGGATGTCGCGGAACGCGACGAACTCGTCGTCTTCGTGGACCTTCGTCGACGGGATTTCGCCTGCGGCGATCTTGCAGAAAAGGCAGTTCGGATCGTGGCTCATGGTCTTGGTGGACGGCGAACGCGGCGCGCGCCAGATGCGCTGCTCAGAACCAGCCGCGCGGATTCGTCAGCGGCTTGTTGTCGTACAGATACAGCCAGCCTTTGATGATACGGTACAACGTCCATATCGCGACAGCCCACAGGATAGGCACGCCGATCAGCACGATGAACAGCGCAACGCCGATCAGATGCCCGATCAGCCCCATCCAGAACGTGCGGATCTGCCACTCGAAGTGCGCTTCGTATGGCGTGCCGATGGTCTCTGGCCGCTTGATGTAGTTGATGATGATCGCGATCAGCACCGAGATGCCGCCCGTCAGCCAGTACACGGCGTAGAGCGCGTAGATGATGTGCGTCAGCGTGCGCAGGCTGCGCTGCCGGTCGATTTCGACTGCGCTCTGATACGACGGTGGCGGATAACCGCCGTGCGACTGTTCCATGCTTGCGTCCTCCTGGAGGGTGCGAATGGATACTGTTGCTGTGCCGGTGCTACGTGTCTCGTCGCTATGTTTCGCCGCGCGCATGCTTGCGCGCGCGGCTATGTCCTGCTCGCGCTCAGTCGCCGTTCTGCTCGCGATCGCGGCTCTTGCGCAATGCCTTTTCCTCGATGCCCGACAAACCTTCGCGACGCTCGAGTTCGGCGAGCACGTCGGCGGGATTCAGGTCGAAGTGCGACAGCATCACGAGGCAATGAAACCATAGATCGGCCACTTCGCCGACGAGCGCCTTGCGCTCCGCGCCGAGGCGCACGTCCTTCGCGGCCAGCACGACTTCCGTGGCTTCCTCACCGATCTTCTTCAGCACCGCGTCGTCGCCTTTGTGGAACAGGCGCGACACGTACGAAGCGTCGGGATCGCCGCCCTTGCGGCTGTCGATGACGGCAGCGAGACGCCGAAGCGTGTCGTTCGTCGATTGCGTGTTTTGCGTCATTTGTAGATGTGTTCGGGGTCTTTCAGCACGGGATCGACGGCAACCCAGTTGCCGGCATCGACCGAGCCTTCGAATTTCTGGAAAAAGCACGAATGCCGGCCCGTGTGGCAGGCAATGCCCGACACCTGCTCGACCTTCAGCAGCACGACGTCTTCGTCGCAATCGAGCCGCACTTCATGCACATGCTGCACGTGGCCCGATTCTTCTCCCTTGAACCACAGGCGCTGGCGCGAGCGGGAAAAATAGACGGCGCGGCCCGTTTCGATCGTCTTCGACAGCGCTTCGCGGTTCATCCAAGCGAACATCAGCACGTCGTTGGTCGATGCTTCCTGCGCGATCACGGGTACGAGGCCGTTCGCGTCCCACTTCACCTTGTCGAGCCAGCCGACTTCAGACGGATTCACGTTACAACCTCACCGAAATGCCCTGATCGGCCATGAAGCGCTTGCACTCGCCGACCGTGTGCTCGCCATAGTGGAAGATGCTCGCGGCCAGCACGGCGTCCGCGCGGCCTTCCTTGATGCCGTCGGCCAGATGCTGCAACGAACCGACGCCGCCCGACGCGATCACGGGAATGGACACTGCGTCCGACACGGCGCGCGTCAGCGCAATGTCGAAGCCGCTTTTCGTGCCGTCGCGGTCCATGCTGGTCAGCAGGATTTCGCCCGCGCCCAGTTCGGCCATCTTGCGCGCCCATTGGACGGCGTCCAAGCCCGTATTCTTGCGGCCGCCATGCGTGAAGACTTCCCAGCGCGGCGTTTCGCCATCGGCGGAGACGCGCTTCGCGTCGATCGCGACAACAATGCACTGCGAGCCGTATTTATCGGTCGAATCGCGTACGAGCTGCGGATTCGCCACTGCCGACGAATTCATGCTCACCTTGTCCGCGCCGGCGTTCAGCAGACGCCGCACGTCTTCGACGGCCCGCACGCCGCCGCCGACGGTCAGCGGAATGAACACCTGCGAAGCCACCGCTTCGATGATGGGGAGGATCAGGTCGCGCTGGTCGGACGTGGCGGTGATATCGAGGAACGTGAGTTCGTCCGCGCCCTGCTCGTCGTAGCGGCGCGCGATTTCGACGGGGTCTCCTGCGTCACGCAACTCGACGAAGTTGACGCCCTTGACCACGCGGCCAGCCGTGACGTCCAGACAGGGAATGATGCGTTTAGCTAAAGCCATGATCTTGCTAGTTCGTGCCAATACCGCTGGTGAGGCCGCTCGCCCGTGTGTGAACGCAGGAGAGCAGCGCAAGGCCGGCATGCCGGACGCTCTGCGCGCCAGAACGATGCTTCAGGCGCGCGCGATGCGCAGAAAACCCGACGCTCAGGCGTCGTCCGATTCGCGCAAGCGGTCCGCGTGCGTCTGCGCCGCGGCAAAGTCCAGGTCGCCCGAATAGATCGCACGGCCACAGATCACGCCTTCGATGCCTTCGGCTTCCACTTCGCACAGCGCGTCGATATCGCCCATGTTCGACAGGCCGCCGCTCGCGATCACGGGAATCTTCACCGCGCGCGCGAGGCGCACCGTCGCCTCGATATTGATGCCCTGAAGCATGCCGTCGCGACCGATGTCCGTGTAGATGATCGACTCGCAGCCGTAGTCCTCGAACTTGCGCGCGAGGTCCACCACTTCGTGGCCCGTCAGCTTGCTCCAGCCGTCGGTGGCGACCTTGCCGTCTTTCGCATCGAGCCCGACGATGATATGCCCGCCGAACGCCGTACACGCTTCGAGCAGGAAGCCGGGGTTCTTCACCGCCGCCGTGCCGATGATCACGTACTCGAGGCCGTCGTCCAGATAGCGCTCGATCGTGTTCAGGTCGCGGATGCCGCCGCCCAGTTGCACGGGAATCTCGCCGCCGACTTCTTCGATGATCGCGCGAATCGCGTCTTCGTTCTTCGGCTTGCCGGCGAACGCGCCGTTCAGGTCGACGAGGTGCAGGCGCCGCGCGCCGCGGTCGACCCAATGTCGGGCCATCACCGCCGGTTCCTCGTGAAAAATCGTCGCCTGGTCCATATCGCCCTGTTTGAGGCGTACACACTGACCGTCTTTCAGGTCGATGGCGGGGATCAGCAGCATAGCAATCGGGTGTTGTCAGGGAGAAAAGTTGAAGATCGGCTGGCGGGAAATCAGGCTGCCGCCCGCGCCAGGCCGTTCCGCTAGTTTAGTACATGTCTTTCGGCGACCTTGCCAACAGTCGCCCGATGCGTGTGTATCGGAGCGAAGCAGCGAGAACGGAGGGAGAACATGGACGGTTAAAGATGCTGACGGCAGGGATCAGGGATTCCAGTACACGAAGTTGCGATACACGCGCAAGCCCGCGTCGGCGCTCTTTTCCGGGTGGAATTGGGTCGCAAAAATGTTATCCCGCGCCACTGCCGAGGTAAAGGGCACGCCGTACACCGTTTCGCCCGACGTATGCGCGGCGTTTTCCGGCACGACGTAATAGCTATGCACGAAATAGAAGAACGCGTTGTCGGCGACGCCGTCCCACAACGGGTGCGGCTGCGCCTGACGGACACGGTTCCAGCCCATCTGCGGCACCTTGAAGCGCGAACCGTCGTCCTGCAGCTGGCCTTCCAGATCGAAGCGCACCACCTTCCCAGGCAACAGGCCCAGGCCCTTCGTATCGCCTTCCGCGCTCCAGTCGAACAGCATCTGCTCGCCGACGCACACGCCCATCAGCGGCTTGCGGCGCGACGCTTCGACGACGGCTTCCTGCAAGCCGGATTCGCCGAGCGAGCGCATGCAGTCGGGCATCGCGCCCTGGCCCGGCAGCACCACGCGGTCCGCCGCGCGGATCGCTTCGGGCTTGTCGACGATCGCCACGTCCGCTTCCGGCGCGGCTTTCTTCAACGCCTGGGCGACCGAGCGCAGGTTGCCCATTCCGTAATCCACAATCGCAATCGAAGTTTTCATTTCAAGTTAGGCAGCAACGCCTTCAATCCGTTGACGATGAACTCCACCGCCAGCGCCGACAACATCAAACCCATCAACCGCGTGCCGATGTTGATTCCCGTCCGACCGACCCAGCGGGCAATCGGTTCAGCGAGACTCAGCGATCCGAAGCACAGCGCCGCAATCACAGCGCCGATGCCAATCAGAGTAATCCGCTCGTACCAATGAGGATAGCTGGCCGAATAGACTAGGACAGTACTGATAGAGCCCGGCCCCGTCAGCAGCGGAATCGCCAGCGGCACGACGGCGACGTTGTCCTTCATCTCCGCCTCGTGACGCTCTTCCGGCGTCGAGCGCGCATTGCCGACCTGCGCGTTGAGCATGCTGATCGACATCAGCAGCATGATGATGCCGCCGCCCACTTCGAGCGCGCCGATCGAAATGCCGAAGAAGCGGATGATCTGCTGCCCGATCAACGTGCTCACCGTAATCACGCAGAACACCGAAATCGATGCGACACGGATCGTGCGGCGCTGTTCGGCGGACGATTGCTGCGACGTCAGGCTCAGAAAGAACGGGATCGCGCCGACCGGGTTGATCAACGCCAGCAGCGAAATAAACGACTTGATGGTGTCCATCTCAAGCCGGCCGCGCGCCGCGCAACCGGTCCTATGGGTGGCTTGGTGGCTATTGGTCGCTCAGAGGCTGCCCTTGGTCGACGGAATCTGCCCCGCCGCGCGCTCGTCCAGTTCGACGGCCATGCGCAATGCACGACCGAACGCCTTGAACACCGTTTCCATCTGATGATGCGCGTTCAGGCCGCGCAGGTTGTCGATATGCAGCGTAACGCCGGCATGATTGACGAAGCCGCGGAAAAATTCGATGGAGAGATCGACGTCGAACGTGCCGATGCGCGCACGCGTGAACGGCACGTGGAATTCGAGGCCCGGCCGGCCGGAAAAATCGATCACGACGCGCGACAGCGCTTCGTCGAGCGGCACGTAGGAATGACCGTAGCGGCGAATGCCCTTCTTGTCGCCGACGGCCTTCGCAACAGCCTGGCCCAGCGTGATGCCGACGTCTTCGACGGTATGGTGGTCGTCGATATGCGTATCGCCATGCGACTCGATGTCCAGATCGATCAGCCCGTGGCGGGCAATCTGGTCGAGCATGTGATCGAGGAACGGCACGCCCGTGGCCAGCTTCTGCTGACCGGTGCCGTCCAGATTGATCTTCACACGGATCTGCGTTTCGCTGGTGTTGCGAACGACTTCCGCAAGGCGCATGGCAATTCCTCGAATCTGACTTTGAAAAAAGTGGGGTTGTGAACGTGCTGACTTCAGTTCAGCACGAGTTTCAGCGCGGCGAGCATTTGAGCGTTTTCTTCCGGCGAACCGACCGTCAAACGCACGCAATTCGCGAGCAATGGATGCATTTTACTCACGTTTTTGATCAAAACCCGCGAAGTAAGAAGGGTTTCGAACGTCGCCGATGCATCGGGCACGCGCACCAGCAGGAAATTGCCCGCGCTCGGGAACACTTCGGCGCCCGGCAGCGCGGCGACGGCTTGAGCCAGGTTCGTGCGTTCGTCGCGCAGTTGCGCGGCCTGCGCATCGAGCACGTCGATATGATCTAGCAGAAAATCGGCCGTCGCCTGCGTCAGCACGTTGACGTTGTACGGCGGGCGCACCTTGTCGAATTCGTTGATCCATTCCGTGCGGCCCGCCATGTAGCCAAGGCGGATGCCCGCGAGGCCCAGCTTCGACACAGTACGCATCACGACGACATTGTCGAAGTCTCCAGCGCGCGGCATCCAGCTTTCTTGAGCGAACGGTTGATACGCTTCGTCGATCACGACCAGGCTTCCACTCGCCGCGGCGACGATGCGCTCCATATCGGCGGCATCGTACAGCGTGCCCGTCGGGTTATTCGGATACGCGAGGTAGATCACGGCAGGCCGGTGTTCAGCGATAGCGGCGAGCACCGAATCCACGTCGAGCGTGAAGTCGGCGTTCAGCGGCACGCCGACGAACTCCATGCCAGCGAGCTTCGCCGACATCGCGTACATCACGAAGCCCGGCACGGGCGCCAGCACCTTTGCGCCCGGTGTCGCGCACGCCACGGAGATGATGCTGATCAGTTCGTCCGAGCCGTTGCCGAGCAGCACCTCGCAGTTCGCCGGCACGTTCATCACGCGCTTGAGCTTCTCGATCAGCGCCTGCGGACGCGGCGCCGGATAGCGGTTCAGCGCGACGGCCGCCAGATGCTCGCCGAGTTTCGCGGCCAGCGCTTCCGGCAGCGGGAACGGATTCTCCATTGCATCGAGCTTCACGAGGCCCGTCGCGTCGGCAACGGGGTAGCTCGTCATCGCGAGCACGTCGCGGCGGATGATGTCTTGAGGTGTCGTCATGGCGTGGGGCGCGCCCGCCTTCTGGCAGGCGACAGCGCAATAGGGGCGGCTCGCAGCCGCCCCGGGTTGAGTTCTCTGTCTTCGTGAAAACGGAGCCGTCTCAAATTCAGCGCGCGTGTTGCCCGCGTGAAAAGGCGGCTCGCCGCAAGGTCAGCCTGTGTTCTTCATCCGGTACTCGGCGCTGCGTGCATGCGCCTGCAGGCCTTCGCCATACGCAAGCTCAGCGGCGATTTCACCGAGCGTCTGCGCACCGTCCGCGCTCACTTCGATCAGGCTGGAGCGCTTGAAGAAATCATAGACGCCGAGCGGCGACGAGAAACGTGCGGTACGAGACGTAGGCAGCACGTGATTTGGCCCCGCGCAGTAGTCGCCGAGGCTTTCGCTGGTGTAGCGGCCGAGGAAGATTGCGCCCGCATGGCGAATCTGTTGAGCCCACTGCTGCGGCTCCAGCGCGGAAATTTCGAGGTGTTCCGGCGCGATGTCGTTGGCGATCGCGCACGCCTGCTCCATGTCGCGCACCTTGATCAGCGCGCCGCGTCCTTCGAGCGACGCCTGAATCACGTCGCGGCGGGGCATCGTCGGCAGAAGCTCGTTGATGGCGTCTTCGACGCGCGCGATGAAACCTTCGTCCGGGCACAGCAGAATGGATTGCGCGAGTTCGTCGTGTTCGGCCTGCGAGAACAGGTCCATCGCGACCCAGCGCGGGTCGGTCGTGCCGTCGCACAGCACAAGAATTTCGGACGGACCGGCGATCATGTCGATGCCGACCGTGCCGAACACGCGGCGCTTCGCCGATGCGACATACGCATTGCCGGGGCCGCAAATTTTATCGACGGCGGGAATGGTCTGCGTGCCGTACGCGAGCGCACCGACCGCCTGCGCGCCGCCAATCGTGAACACGCGATCCACACCGCCCAGCAGCGCCGCCGCCAGCACGAGCGGATTCTTCACGCCGTCCGGCGTCGGCACGACCATGACGATTTCGCGCACGCCGGCCACGCGCGCCGGAATCGCGTTCATCAGCACCGATGACGGATACGCCGCCTTGCCGCCCGGCACGTAGATACCCGCGCGGTCGAGCGGCGTCACCTTCTGGCCAAGCACCGTCCCATCGGCTTCCGTGTACTGCCAGCTATGGCTGCCGCATTCGATCTTCTGCTTCTCGTGATAGCCGCGCACACGCGCCGCTGCCGCTTCGAGCGCCGCGCGACGCTTCGGCTCCAGGCCTTCGAGCGCCGCTTCCAGTTCCGACATCGGCAGTTCGAGCGCGCCGACATCCTTCGCGTTCAGACGGTCGAAACGGTTCGTATAGTCCAGCACGGCGGCATCGCCACGCGCCTTCACGTCGGCCAGAATCTGCGCGACCGAGCGTTCGATCGCTTCGTCTTCGCTCGCTTCGAACGCGAGCACCGCATGCAGCGACTTCTGGAAATTCTCAGTGCTGGAATCGAGTTTGCGAATCTTGATAGACATGCTGGTATCCGTTTCGGTAAGGCGCGCGTGTAACACCACGCTGTGACCGTTGCGTCAGGCCGTTGCGCCGTTGCGTTGCGACGCGCGCTCGAACGCGTTGAGAATGGGCGCCAGCGCGGCGCGCTTGAGCTTCAGCGCCGCCTGGTTCACAACGAGGCGCGACGAGATCTGCATGATCTCTTCGACCTCGACAAGATTGTTGGCGCGCAGCGTGCCGCCCGAGCTGACCAGGTCGACGATCGCGTCGGCCAGGCCCACCAGCGGCGCGAGTTCCATCGATCCATACAGCTTGATCAGGTCGACGTGTACGCCCTTGGCAGCGAAGTGCTCGCGCGCCACTTCCACATACTTCGTGGCGACGCGCAGGCGCGCGCCCTGGCGCACCGCGTTCGCGTAGTCGAAGCCGGCCGCGACCGCCACCGACATCCGGCAGCGCGCGATATCCAGATCGATCGGCTGATACAAACCGCCGCCGCCGTGCTCGATCAGCACGTCCTTGCCCGCGACGCCGAAATCGGCGGCGCCGTACTCGACGTACGTCGGCACGTCGGTGGCGCGCACGATGATGACGCGCAGGTTCGGATCGGTGGTCGGCAGAATCAGCTTGCGCGACGTTTCCGGGTCTTCCGTCACTTCGATGCCCGCTGCCGCGAGCAGCGGCAGCGTTTCATCGAAGATGCGGCCCTTCGACAGTGCGAGCGTCAGCGGCTTGCCCACCGCCGGCGACGTCGACGTTTGCGGCAGTTCGCTCATGCCTGATTACCCTTGATGCGACGCACCTTCGCGCCGACTGCCGTGAGTTTCGATTCCATCCGGTCGTAGCCGCGATCCAGGTGATAGATGCGGTCGATCAGCGTTTCGCCATCCGCGCACAGGCCCGCGATCACGAGACTCGCCGACGCGCGCAGGTCGGTTGCCATCACCTTGGCGCCCGACAGCTTTTCGACGCCGTTGACGAGCGCCGTCTTGCCGTCGATCGTGATGTTCGCGCCGAGACGGTTCAGTTCCTGCACGTGCATGAAGCGGTTTTCGAAGATCGTTTCGACCACTTGCGACGTGCCTTCCGCCAGCGTGTTGAGCGCCATGAACTGCGCCTGCATGTCGGTCGGGAACGCCGGATATTCGGACGTGCGGAACGACACGGCCTTCGGACGCTGGTTCATGCGCACGCGCATCCAGTCGTCGCCCTCTTCGATCGTCACGCCTGCTTCGCGCAGCTTGTCCGTTACGGCTTCGAGAATCTGCGGACGCACATGGCGCAACGTGACGTCGCCGCCCGCTGCCGCGACCGCGCACAGGAACGTGCCCGCTTCGATCCGATCCGGCACGACCGTGTGCTTGGCGCCGTGCAGCTTGTCGACGCCTTGAATCACGAGACGGTCAGTACCGATGCCGTCGATCTTCGCGCCCATCGCGACCAGCAGATTCGCCAGATCGCCGACTTCCGGCTCGCGCGCGGCGTTTTCGATGACCGTCTCGCCTTCCGCGAGCACGGCCGCCATCAGCAGGTTTTCCGTGCCGGTGACGGTGATCATGTCGGTGATGATGCGCGCGCCCTTCAGACGCTTCGCGCGCGCTTCGATGAAGCCGTGCTCGATGTTGATCTCGGCGCCCATCGCCTGCAGGCCCTTGATGTGCTGATCGACGGGACGTGCGCCGATCGCGCAGCCGCCCGGCAGCGACACCTTCGCCTCGCCGAAGCGCGCGACGAGCGGGCCGAGCACCAGAATCGACGCGCGCATCGTCTTCACGAGTTCGTACGGCGCGACCAGATTGTCGACCTTCGACGCGTCGAGCATCACGCGGCCGTCGCTGCTTTCCGTGCGAACGCCCATCTGGCCGAGCAGCTTGAGCGTCGTGCGCACGTCCTGCAGATCGGGCACGTTGTCGAGATGAACGGGCTCCGCGCTCAACAAGCCTGCGCAAAGGATCGGCAGCGCCGCGTTCTTCGCACCCGAAACAACGATCTCACCAGCGAGCTTTTGCCCGCCTTCAATCACGAGTTTGTCCATGCCTGTTTGTTCCTGATCTGCCCGTCCGCCTGCGGGCGTCTTGTTGTGGGCGGTTGCTGCGGCGCCGTTTGCGGCGTCGCGATTCTCTTGTGTAAGTCGCACTAATGTTCCAGCTAATTTGCAGCTACGTCTAAAGCTTATTGTGCAGCTTGTTTTTCCGCTCTTGCAGCCAGGTTATCGAGCGCCGTCCTCCGACAGACAGCAGGTTTTTCCGCGCAATGTCTATACGCGAGTCAGGCGCTTTGCCATTCGGTGGGCGTCAGCGTTTTCATGCTGAGCGCGTGGATCTCTTCGCGCATGCGGTCCCCGAGCGCCGCATACACGAGTTGATGCCGTTGAATCAGACGCTTGCCTTCGAAATTCGGCGACACGATGGTCGCGAAGAAATGCTGGCCGTCGCCTTCCACTTCGAGATGCTCGCAAGGGAGGCCCGCCGCGATGTAATTCTTGACCTGTTCGGGAGTGGGTAGCATGAGTGCTCCTGTTAATGGTCCAGTCAGTGACGCAGCTTGAAGCCGGACGCGAGCATGCGCATCGCCAGCACGGCCAGCACGACGAAGAAACCGCTGACAATCAGAAGGCTCCACATCGGATTGATATCCGACATTCCGAAGAAGCCATAACGAAAGCCGTCGATCATGTAGAAAAATGGATTCAGACGCGAGATTTCGCGCCACACGGGTGGCAGCGTATGCGTCGAGTAGAACACGCCCGACAGGAACGTGAGCGGCATGATCAGAAAATTCTGGAACGCGGCGAGCTGGTCGAATTTCTCCGCCCAGATGCCCGCGATCAAACCGAGCGTGCCGAGAATCGCCGAACCGAGCACCGCGAACGCAATGATATAAAGCGGCGCGCTAAAGCTCATCGGGATGAACCAGACCGTGACGACGAACACGCCCAGCCCGACGCTCAATCCGCGCACGACAGCCGCGAGCACATACGCGCCGTACATCTCCCAGTGCGACAGCGGCGGCAGCAGCACGAACACGAGATTGCCCGTGATCTTCGACTGAATCAGCGACGACGAACTGTTCGCGAACGCGTTCTGCAGCACGCTCATCATCACGAGGCCCGGCACGAGAAAGCTCGTGTACAGCACGCCCGGATAGACCTGCACGTGATCGCGCAGCGCGTGGCCGAAGATCGTCAGATACAGCAATGCGGTGATAACCGGCGCGAGTACCGTCTGGAACGCGACCTTCCAGAAGCGCAGCAATTCCTTGTAGAACAGAGTACGGAAGCCGTTCATGCCAACCCCTCGACCACTTCCGGACCGTTCATCACCTGCATGAACACGTCTTCGAGGTCGGCCTTGCGGACCTCGATTTCATCGAACGTGCAACCGGCCGTGCGGCATTGCGCAAGGATGCGCTCCACGTCGTCGTAGCTCGACAGGCGCAGCAGATGCTGACGTCCGTTGACATTGGTGGGATCGACTTCGAGCACCCGCAATTCGGCAGGCAGCACGCCCTGCGCGAAACGGATGAACAGTTGCGTGCCCGCGAAACGTTCGAGCAGCGTGCTGGTGCGCTCCAATGCGACGACTTCACCGCGCCGTAGCATCGCGATGCGGTCGCACAGCGATTCGGCTTCTTCCAGATAGTGCGTGGTCAGCACGATCGTGTGCCCTTCGCGGTTCAGGCGCGAGATGAATTTCCACAGCGTCTGGCGCAGTTCGACGTCGACGCCCGCCGTCGGCTCGTCGAGCACGATCACGGGCGGCCGGTGGACGAGCGCCTGCGCAACCAGCACGCGACGCTTCATCCCGCCCGACAGCGCACGCATGTTCGCGTCGGCTTTTTCGGTGAGATCGAGATTGGCCATCACTTCGTCGATCCAGTCATCGTTCTTGCGCAGGCCGAAGTAGCCCGACTGGATGCGCAGCGTCTCGCGCACGGTGAAGAACGGATCGAACACGAGTTCCTGCGGCACGACGCCGAGCGCGCGGCGCGCGAGACGGAAGTCGTCGACGACATGGTGGCCGTGGACCGTGATGCTGCCTTCATCGGCGCGGGCGAGGCCGGCGAGGATGCTGATGAGCGTCGTCTTGCCGGCGCCGTTCGGACCGAGCAGCCCGAAGAATTCGCCTTGTTCGACGGTGAAGCTGACGCCTTTGAGCGCTTGCAGATCTTTGTAGCGCTTCCTGACGTTACGAATTTCAATCGCTGACATGACTGTGCGCCGTCAAAGTGGACAGCGCCTGATAGATCGCCCGGCAAGGGCGCGAAAGCATGGGGGAAACGAAATTGGGGCCGGGTGCAAAAGACCGCTTGCGCTGCTGTTGCAACCTCTACGGCCGTTTCCGCGATGCGGGATGAAACGGCCACGCGCCAAAAAACGTTTGATTATAGGGCAAAAGTCGAACCGGCCGACTTGCCTTGGGAGAACGTGAGCCAGCGCAAAGGGTGAAACGCGGCGCAAGGCTCACTGACGCGAGAGCGTCAATGTCGTACGGTGATCAGGGTATCGACACCGTATGCTTGCGCGAGACTGGACAGCCCCGCAGGGAGGTTGACGACGACGAGCGGCGTGCCGCGCGCGCTCGCCGCGCGTTGCCATGCGAGCAGCACGGCCAGCGCCGACGAATCAAATTGCGTGAGCGCCGCGCAGTCGACCGCCGTCGCGCCGCTGCTAATGCGCGCGAGACCCGCCGCAAGCGCGGCCTTCGCGCTCGCGTGGGTCAAAGTGCTGCCGGTTTCGAACATGTTGACGGCCGTGCTTACCGGCGCGCTGACAAAGTTGTTCACGACTGTTTGCCGTTCGCGAGTTGCTGGTTGCGTGCCGTCAGGAACTGGATCAGACCGTCGACACCGCTCTTCTGGATCTGCTCGTTGAACTGCTGCTGGTACGCCTGGATCAGCCATGCGCCGAGCACGTTCAGGTCATACACGCGCCAGCCTTGCGGCGTCTTGTACAGACGGTAGTCGAGTTCGACGGGCGAGCCGTTGTTCATCACGACCGAGCGGACCACCACGTCGGTGTCTTCCGGGCTCGCGCGGAACGGCTTGTACTGGATTTCCTGGTCCTTCACCTGAGCGAGGGCGCCCGAATACGTACGGATCAGCAGCGTCTTGAACTGCTCGACCACGGCATTCTGCTGCTCCGGCGTCGCCGTGCGCCAGTTGCGGCCCATTGCGAGTTGCGTCGTGCGGCGGAAGTCCGTGTACGGAAGAATCTTCTCGTTCACGAGCTTCGTGACAGCATTGATGTTGCCGCTCTGGATCGTCTTGTCGGCGCGCACGGCGTCGATCACCTGCTGCGTGACAGTCTTGACCATCGCGTCGGGATTGCTGCTATCGACGGCTTGCGCGGACGCCGCGCCACTGAACGCAAAGAGAGCTGCAATAAACGGGATAAAGAAGAAGAATTTTTTCATTTCCAGTCCTGCAAAAAATTTAGCTTAGGTTGGAGGCGACGATATCACGCGAGTTCAGCCGTCATCCACGCCCAAACTGCGAGAAACGTATCCGAGTGTTACGACAGACGGATACGCCGCTCGCATTTGTTATGCCTCAGTGCAGCTTCAGCGACGGATAGCCGAAGTGCGCCGGCGGCACGATCTGGCCACCGGGGACGGTCGGCGGCGCATCGGTGCCCGACGCCGGCTGCGGCGCACCCGCTGGCTCGTTCGAAGACGCACCCGAAGCCGCCTCCGGCGCCGAAGCCGGCGTGGTTGCGGGCGCAGTTGCCGCGCCGCCATCCACGTCTTCGTATTTCGGCAGCGGTGCTTCGCTGCCGTAGTCCGGCAGCCCCGTCGACGCATTGCCGCCCGTCAGCAGATAGCGGCGGCGCTGCAGATACGCGTTACGCACGAACGAGTATTTGTCGAGCGCCGCGCCTTCGAGCACGTCGCTTGCGTTCAGCAGGTTCGCGCGCGTGTTGACCACGTTCAGACCGTAGAGCGCCCAGCTCACGCTATCCGGCTGCACGTACGTGAGCGGATTGATGAAGTAGTTGCCCACCATGCCCACGCCGTCGCGCACCGTGCTCGGCCCGAACAGCGGCAGCACCAGATACGGACCAGGCGGCACGCCATAGTGACCGAGCGTCAGGCCGAGGTCGTTGTCGTGCTTCGGCAGCTTCGCAAGCGTGGCGACGTCAAACAGGCCGCCGACACCGAAGATCGTGTTGATCACGATCCGCATGATGTCCGATACGCCATCGGCGATCTTCAGCTGCAGCAGGTTGTTCGCCGCGATGTACACGTCGCCGATGTTCGAGAAGAAGTTCGTGACGCTGTCACGCACCGGTTGCGGCGTGACAAACACGTAGCCCTTCGCGACCGGCTTCAACGCGTACTTGTCGAGCGTGTCGTTGAACGTGAAGACCGTACGGTTGAAGCCCTCGATCGGATCTTCCTTCGTCGGGTTCTGAACGGTTGCGCAACCCGCCAGCGCTGCCACCGCCAGCGTGATCCCCGCGACACGTAAGCGTGTCGTGTTCATTGTTATTCTCCTTATTGGCCCGATGCGCCCGAAGCGGCTGCGGCCGAAGCCGCAGGAGCCGGGTCTGCCGGCGCGGGCGCCGCAGCAGATGCACCGGGTTTGGCAGCGCCCGAATCCGCTGCCTTGCTATACAGGAACTGCCCGATCAGATTCTCCAGGACGATAGCCGATTGGGTCATCGTGATCGTGTCGCCGGCTTTCAGCATTTCGCTGTCGCCACCCGGCTCAAGACCGATGTACTGCTCACCCAACAGGCCCGACGTTAGAATCTTCGCGGACGTGTCTTTCGGAAACTGATACTGCTTGTCGATATCGAGCGTCACGAGCGCCTGATACGAATTGCTGTCGAAGCCGATCGATTCGACGCGGCCCACCGTCACGCCCGCGCTCTTCACGGGCGCGCGCACCTTGAGGCCGCCGATATTGTCGAACTTCAGCTTGACCGGGTACGTTGCCTGAAACGACAGCGAGCTCATGTTGCCCGCCTTCAGCGCGAGGAACAGCAACGCGATGAAGCCGAGCACCACGAACAGACCTACCCAGAAATCGAGAGCAGTTTTTTTCATCGTCATCCCAAAGAGAATCTATGCCGCTGCGGCGCAAGCGCTGCGCGGCGCACCGCGCGAAGGTGGGCTCGCCACCGCCTAGCTGAACATCAGCGCGGTCAGCAGGAAATCGAGACCGAGCACGGCCAGCGACGCGTAGACGACTGTCTTGGTCGTCGCGCGCGACACGCCTTCCGGCGTGGGCTTCGCTTCGTACCCTTGATAGAGCGCGATGAACGTCACCGCGAAGCCGAACACGATGCTCTTGATCACGCCGTTGCCGACGTCGCGATACGCATCGACACCGCCCTGCATCTGCGACCAGAACGCGCCGGCGTCGACGCCGATCATCAGCACGCCCACCACGTAGCCGCCGAGCACGCCCACCGCGCTGAAAATCGCCGCGAGAATCGGCATAGAAATGATGCCCGCCCACATGCGCGGCGCGACGACCACTTTTAAAGGATCAACGGCCATCATTTCCATTGCCGTCAGTTGCTCGCCCGCCTTCATCAGGCCGATTTCGGCCGTGAGCGACGTGCCCGCACGCCCGGCGAACAGCAGCGCCGTCACGACAGGCCCGAGTTCGCGCACCAGCGACAGCGCGACCAGCAGACCGAGCGCCTGTTCGGAACCGTAGCGGTTGAGCGTGTAGTAACCCTGCAAGCCGAGCACGAAGCCGACGAACAGCCCCGACACCGCGATGATCACCAGCGAATAGTTACCGACGAAGTGGATCTGCTTCGTGACAAGACGCGGACGGCGCAGCAGCGGGAAGAATTCGAGCACGAGGCGCACGAACATGCGCGTCGCATAACCCGTCTGTCCAAGCCCGCAGATGACGGAACGGCCGATGAAGCTGATCATGCGCGGCCTCCGCCAATGCCGAAATCCGCCGCGAGCGGCGTGCTGCTCGGATAGTGAAATTTGAACGGACCGTCGGGTGTGCCGTCGATGAACTGGCGCACGGTCGGGTCCGTCGATGCACGCAGCTCGGCGGGCGTGCCTTCGGCGAGGACACCGCCGTTCGCGAGGAAGTAGACGTAATCGGCGATCGCGAACGACTCGGGCACATCGTGCGTGACGAGGATCGAGGTCGCGCCGAGCGCCGTGTTGAGCGCGCGAATCAGGTTGGCCGTGATGCCGAGCGAAATGGGGTCGAGACCGGCGAACGGCTCGTCGTACATCATCAGTTCGGGATCGAGCGCGATGGCGCGGGCGAGCGCCACGCGGCGGGCCATGCCGCCCGAAATCTCCGACGGCGCCAGATCACGTGCGCCGCGCAGCCCGACCGCGTTGAGCTTCATCAACACGAGGTCGCGGATCAGTTCTTCTGGGAGATCGGTGTGCTCGCGCAGGGCGAAGGCGACGTTTTCGAACACCGACATGTCGGTGAAAAGCGCGCCGAACTGGAACAGCATGCCCATCTTGCGACGCAGCTCGTACAGGCCTTCACGCGTCTGCGCGCCGATGTCCTGCCCGTGGAACAGCACCTGGCCGCGCTGCGCGCGCACCAGGCCGCCGATCAGCCGCAGCACGGTCGTTTTGCCGCACCCCGAGCCGCCCATGACCGCCACCACCTGGCCGCGTTTGAAGCGCAGATTCAGGTTCGACAGGACGAGCCGCTCGCCGTAGCCGAAGTCGACGTCGCGCAGTTCAAGGAGGGTCTCGGAAGAGGAAGGCACGTAGCTGACAGTCCTTTTACACGGAAGGCCGAATTATAGGGCCTTCGTGCAAACCCTGCCTTGACGACGCTAACGATTTAACTTTTCTAAACTTTTTGTTGCAAAAACGCCTTTTGTAACGCCACCGCGGCTGACGCGGGATCGGTGGCTTCCGTGATCGCGCGCACGACGGCGGCGCTTTTCACGCCGGTAGCAAGCACTTGCGGAAGCACATCCCCGCTAATCCCGCCGATTGCGACGAGCGGCACGACGCCTTCCAGCAATTTCACGTAGCGCGCGAGCCTTGCCAGACCTTGCGGCGCGGTCGGCATCACTTTCGTCGTGGTCGGAAACACGGCGCCAAGCGCGATGTAGCTCGGACGGAAGTGCAGCGCGGTCAGCATTTCGTAGTAACCGTGGGTCGACAGGCCGAGGCGCACGCCTGCCTTCGACAAAGCGTGCAGATCCGCCGTATGCACGTCTTCCTGGCCGAGGTGGACGCCGTACGCGCCCGCGTCGATGGCCGCCTGCCAGTGATCGTTGATGAAAACGCACGCGTCGTGCTCGCGGCCCGCCGCAACCGAACGCGCGATTTCCCGCTTCAGTTCTTCCGGCTCCGCCGTCTTGCGACGCAGTTGCAACGTCTTCACACCGAAGCCGGCCACGCGCTCGACCCATTCCGCCGTCGGCAGCACCGCGTAAATGCCGAGTGCGTCCGGGCATGCGGCAAAAGCTTGCGCAGGCGCGTCCGGCAAACCGGCGACGCGCGGGAAACGCGAGATGTCACACGGCCACGCATCGTCGGATTTCGTTTCGTCGCCGTCGCGCCACGCGAGCGCGAGCACCAGCGCATCGTGCGGATCGAAACCGCAATCGAGAAACGCGGCGAGCGCGGCAATCCAGTCTTCCGCGAGATGGCCTTCCAGCTGATAACGCACGCCGCCCAGATGCAGCACCGCGCGGCCCGCCGCCGCCTCGATCACGCCCGCGCCCTGTGTCTGCCAGCGCGCGATCTGCTCGACGTGCTGTTCGCTGCTTTGCTTCAGGTCGGTGAAGACGATCAGGTCGCCGCCATTCGCGTCGTCGGGCGCTGTCAGGCAGATGCGCCAGTTAACGTGCGTAGGCGGCCAGTCGCCGAGGCGCGCGCGGATGCGTTCGGCCGCTTCCGTGAGTTCGTCGGCGGGTGGCCAGAACAGGTCGCGGCCCGCGAGTTTCAGAGTCTCCGTCATGCCGCAGCGCTCCCATCCTGATGCCAGAACGGCATGCCGACGACGGGCGTGCTCGCATGGGCAGTTTCACGTTCGGCCATCGGGCCAGCCAGATAAGCCTCGCGGCCCGCTTCCACGCCCATCGCAAAGGCGCGCGCCATCGTCTCCGGATGCGTAGCCTGCGAGACGGCCGTGTTCAGCAGCACGCCGTCGAAGCCCCACTCCATCACCTGGCACGCATGCGACGGCACGCCGAGGCCCGCGTCGACGATCAGCGGCACGTCGGGCAAACGCTCGCGCAGCACGCGCAAGCCATACGGATTCACGACGCCCTTGCCCGTGCCGATGGGCGCGCCCCACGGCATCAGCGCTTCGCAGCCCGCATCGAGCAGACGCCGGCCGATTACGAGATCTTCCGTGCAATAAGGCAGCACCTTGAAGCCGTCCTTCACCAGTTGCGCAGCCGCTTCGATCAGGCCAACCGGGTCAGGCTGCAGCGTGTAGTCGTCGCCGATCAGTTCGAGCTTGATCCAGTCGGTGTCGAAGACTTCGCGCGCCATGTGCGCCGTCGTGACCGCCTCGCTCACCGTCTGGCAGCCGGCCGTGTTCGGTAGCAGCGGCACGCCGTGGCGCTTGAGGAGATCGAAGAAGCCGGCTTCCGCGCCGCCCTCGCTCATCTGCCGGCGCAGCGCGACCGTCACCATGCCCGGCTTCGACGCCGCGATCGAATCCGACAGCGACTGCAGCGACGGATAGCGCGACGTGCCCAGCAGCACGCGGCTCTGGAAGGTTTCGCCGTAAAGCGTGAGCGCGTCGGCGGGTGCGTTCGCGTGTGAGTTCATTGTGTGATTCCTTGTCAGTGGCTTGCGTCGCGTGGCCTGGCCTCAGCCGCCCGCGACGGGATGCACGACGTCGAGCTTGTCGCCCGCCTGCAACGCACGCGCCGCATGCTGCCCACGCGCGACGAAATTGCCGTTCAGCGCGACGGCGAACGGCGGCCGCGCGCCGTACACGCTGAGCGCGTCGGCGACAGTCGCGCCTTCGGGCAGCGACAGCGGCTTCTGGTTGATCTGGATGTCCATGTCTATGAGTTCAAACATTGAGAGTGACAGCGGCCTCGCGGTCCAGCCGGAACAGCTCGCTCCAGCGCGCGTTGCGCTGCCAGTCGGTGAAACCGTCGGAATCGGCGACGCGGCCATCGAGCAGCGCCGACGCGAGGCGCACCGCTTCGCCCGCGACTTCGGGCACGATCATGTAGCCGTGCCGGTACAGCCCGTTCACGCGCAGCGTGCTCGCGCCGTCCCACAACAGCACGGGGCGATGGTCGGGCAAAGTAGGCCGGCATTGCGAGTTCAGTTCCAGAATGCGCGCCTCGCCGAAACCGGGATGCACCGAAAACGCCGCGCTCAGTAATTCGAGCGCCGAGCGCACGCTGACGGGCGACATGTCTTCGCCCTCCACTTCCGTCGCGCCGATCACGTACAGATCGTCCTGCTTCGGCGCGATATAGAGCGGATAGCGCGGATGCAGCAGCCGCACCGGACGCGTCAGATCGATGCCGGGCGCGTGGACGCGCGCGACTTCGCCGCGAATGCCGCGCAGGGTCGGCATCACGGGCTTCGCGCCCAACCCGCGGCAATCGATCGTGACCTTCGCGGGCGGCAACGCGCTGTCGCTGACGGACGTGTTCCAGTGCGTCTCGACGCCGCGTTGTGCCAGCCCTGCGGCCAGCGCCGACAGCACCTGGCGGTTATCGAGCTGGCCTTCGTGCGGCAGCAGCCAGCCTTGCGTGAAGCGGCCGGCGAGCGCGGGCTCGGCCGCGCCGACCTGCGCGCCCGCTAGCGCGACGAGTCCGCCATCGAGCAGTTCGGCGGGCGCGTTGGCGCGCAGCCGACGCTCGAAGAGCGGCGCCTCGGCGCGATCGCTGTGATGCCAGACGATCAGCGAGCCGTTGCGCTGGAAAAACACCGGCTCGGGCAATTGCGCGAGCAAGGTCGGCCACGTTTCCAGCGACGCCGCGCCCAGCCGCGTAATCAGCAGTTCGGCGCTGGCGGCCTCGGCGAGCGGCGCGAGCATCGCGGCGGCGACCCACGCGGCCGCCTGCGAGCCGGCCGCGTCGCCGCGCTCATAAAGTGCAACGCGATGCCCCTCGCCCGCGAGTTGCCACGCGACGAGACGCCCGCACAGCCCGCCGCCGATCACGGCGAAATCCGGTTGAGCAGAAGTCCTCATCGTGTGGCTCCGAAGCAAGCCTCGCGCGTCGCAAACCGAGCGCCCACGGCGAAACGACGGGCGAAACCCGCAGCAATAAAGCGAATAGGTGAAGAATGAGCGGTCATCAAATCCTTTCCGTACGGCAAAGTGCGCACGTACCCAAGGACGAAACCGGCGGGCAAGGCCTGCCGGGCATGGGCGCTCACAAAAAACGGGAACGCCGCCCCGGCGGAAGGAGAACTTCCAGGAAATACTTCCCGAAAACTTCCCGCGCCGGTATTACCCGGATCGGGTGCGAAGGGTCTCTCTCAGCCTCGCTGCAGCGACTGCCAGCGCACGAAGCACCCCTGTTTCGTCCGGACCATTAGACCATAAAAGCTGCGCGCGCCGCAAACCCGGGCAGACCTCAATCGGCCGCGGCTGATTTTGGCGAGGTTCCCTGTTGCTCTGGCACAATGGCACGCGTCAATGCGGACGGAACGCCGCGCCACTGCAAGGCCTTTGTCGGGTTGGCGAGGCCGCGCCGAGGCACGGTGAAACGTCCGCTTAAGTTCAGATTAAGTCGGTGCCGGAACAATCGCAGCCGGGCCACCCACTCGACGGGATGCGACAGCAGCACCATGCCGCTGCGCATGCATCTCGCCGCCGCCCGGCCGACCGTATGAAAGGATGCTTATGATCGACAACTCGAAAAATCCGTCGGACATCACCGCGTGGGGCCTCATCAAGCCCTACTGGGTGTCCGAGGATCGATGGAAAGCGCGGGGCCTGCTCGCGCTCGTCATCGCGATGAATATGACGATGGTCGCGGCCAACGTCTGGTTCAACACCTGGCAGCGCACGTTCTTCGACGCGATCCAGCAATACAACTATCCCGTCTTCAAATATTCGCTGCTGCAGTTCACGGTCATTGCGCTCGCACTGATCCTGCTCGGCTCGTACCGGACGTACTTCCGGCAAATGCTCGAATTCCGCTGGCGGCAGTGGCTCACCAACCGCTATCTGAACGACTGGCTGGGCGACCGCGCGTACTACCGGATCGAACGCGACAATCTCGCCGACAACCCCGACCAGCGGGTTTCCGCCGACCTGCAAGGGTTGGCCAGCGCCTCGCTGAATCTGTCGCTCGGCCTGCTGTCGACCACGGTCACACTGTTCTCGTTCATCGTGATCCTGTGGAATCTGTCGGGCGCGTTCGCGTTCCACATGTTCGGCACGGAGTTTTCGATTCCGGGTTACATGGTGTGGGCGGCGCTGATCTACGCGGCTGCCGGCTCGTGGGTCACGCACAAGGTCAACCATCCGCTGGTGTCCATCAACTACCAGCAGCAGCGTGTGGAAGCCGACTTCCGTTTCTCGCTGATCCGCATCCGCGAGAACGCCGATCAGATCGCGCTGTATCAGGGCGAGCGTTCGGAAGAGCAGCAGCTCAAGGGCGTGTTCTCACACATCCGCGAAAACTGGCGCCTCATCATGCGCTTTACGCGACGCTTCAACATCGTCGTCATCAGTTACTCGCAGCTGGCCATCGTCTTTCCGTACATCGCGGCTGCGCCGAAGTACTTTTCGAAGAGCATCTCGTTCGGCATGTACCAGCAGGTGACGGGCGCGTTCGGCACGGTCAGCGATTCGTTCTCCTGGTTCATCAACAATTACGATTCGCTCGCCGAGTGGCGCGCCACCGTCAACCGTCTGCGGGAATTCAATCGCGTGATGCGTTCGCAGCATCTGCATGAGTCAGTCGTCGAAGGCACCGCGCACGGCGGCATCAACGTTCATGTCACGGATGATGATTCGATCGAAGTGACGAATCTTCGTCTGCAGCGTCCCAACGGCGAGCCGATGGCGAACGTCGGCTCGTTCACCATCGCGCCGAAAACGCGCTGGCTGGTGCGCGGGCCTTCGGGCGCGGGCAAGAGCACGTTGATGCGCACGCTAGCGGGCCTGTGGCCGTTCGGCGAAGGCACGATCGAAAAGCCCACGGATGCCAAGCTGCTGTTCATCCCGCAGCGCAGCTATCTGCCCATCGGCACGCTGAAGGCGGCACTCTGCTATCCGTCGGAGGCTTCCGCCTATTCGGATGAAGCGTGCCGCGAAGTGCTCACCGTGTGCCGCTTGCCGGAACTCGCGGACCGCCTGGGCGAATCGACGCATTGGGAACGCTCGCTGTCGCCGGGCGAGCAGCAGCGTCTTGCCGCAGCACGCGCGTTGCTGCAACAACCCGACTTCCTGTTCCTCGACGAAGCGACGAGCGCGCTCGATCCCGAGAACGAAAGCATCATCTACAACGCGCTGATCGAGCGTCTGCCGAACGCGGCGATCGTCAGCGTCGCGCATCGCAAGACGCTCGAAGCGTTCCACGAGCACACGCTGTTCATCGAGCGCGCGGTCGAGCGCGAGGCCGCGTGAGCGACGCGCCGTTCGAGCGCGTCGTGCTGGTGACGGGCGCGGGCTCCGGCATCGGTGCCGCGCTCGCCCGGCGCATCGCGGCGCCGCGTGTCGCGCTGATGCTGCACGCGCGCGGCGCGGACGACGCATCGCGTGCGCGGCTCGATCAGGTCGCGGCGACCTGCGCGGCGAGCGGCGCGACATGCGCAACGGTGCTTGCCGATCTCGCCGAACGCGGCGCATCCGAACATGCCGTCCATCAGACGCTCGCGCGTTTTGGCGCGCTCGACCAGATCGTCGCCAACGCGGGACACGCGCAGCGTCAAACCATCGGCACGCTCGATTTCGATGCGCTCGCGGAGTCGTTCGCCGCGATGCCCGCTGCGTTCGGCGCGCTCGTCAAACGGGCGGCGTCTGCGCTCGAAACATCGAAACGCGGACGCGTCGTGGCCGTGAGTTCGTTCGTCGCGCATCGCTATCGCGCGGATTCAGCGTTTGCGGGTACCGCCGCCGCGAAGGCCGCGCTGGAGTCGCTGGCAAAAACGGCGGCAGCCGAACTGGCGCCGCACGGCGTCACGGTGAATTGCGTCGCGCCGGGTTATACGCGCAAGGATCGCGGGCCGAGTGCGGAGAATGCGCCCGCGTGGACGCGTGCGGCGGAGGCGACACCGCTCGGGCAGGTCGCCGAACCCGACGACATTGCCGCGCTGATCGCCTTTCTGCTTTCCGACTCTGCACGTCACATCACCGGTCAGGTGATTCACGTCGACGGCGGGCTGACGCTCGGCTGAGCGTCGCGCGAGCCTTACGCGCTCACAGTCAGCGCAACATCCTGAAAGACTCTCGAACAGTTCGAAAGCACTTCCGAAGCGCATGCGCTGTTCCGTGCTTTGCGCGCGGGCATTTCCAGCGACGATTGCATCGTGGGCCAAACGCTCCCCTGGCGCAGCCCGCGACGCAAACTCAACGTCACTGGAAATACCTGCCATGTCATTCGACCGCCGCCTCCCCTCGCTTTCCCGTTTGTCTCTTCGTATCACGCAGTCCGGCCGCGACGCCGCGCTGACGGCCACGGCCGTGCTGCTGTTCGCGACGGCAGCGAATGCCGCGCAGACCGCGCCCGTGAAGCAGGCCGAACCCGCCGACGTCTGCCCCGCGCTGTCGCACATCGTGTCGTCCGCCGACTTCAAGAAGCTGCGCGACGAGCCTGCTGCGACGCTGCCGGGCGTCGATCCGATCGATGATTGCCGTGCCAACGCGCATTCGTACGACTGCCGCTGGCGCGCGCACTGGGAAGCCGACGGCTTCGTCAACGATCCGCTCGAAGAAATCGGTGCGGATATCGCCGCGTGCTTCCCGAACGTCGTGCATGACATCAACACGCCGACGCGCCAGCACTTCATCGTGAAGACGGCCGACCGCCGCGTGAGCGTCACGGCGAGCGTGCAAGGTCAGAACGAACTGCGTCTGCGCATTGCGCGCTGAGTGTTCTTGACACGACCTGACGTCATCTCAATCAGCCTGTTCGCGAGCGCATCGTGATCGCCTCTTCATTCGCGCATGTTTTGCGGTTCTTGCTCGCGGCGTGTTGTTTGATGTCGCTGGGCGGTTGCGCGTGGACGCTGATTACGGCCGCCGATGCGACAGGGTCCGTGATTCAGGCGGGCTATGCGATCGCTTCGAACTATTCGTCGCCGACCTTTATCAACGGACGGCGCGCGAAGATCAGCACTGTTTGCATCGAGGTGAACCAGCTGGTTTCGGTTGGCGACTTCGTGCCTGCGTTGCAGCTTGCGCTCGATAAGCGCGGGATTCGATCTGACGTGTATAACCCGGGGACGTCGCCGGCTGGGTGCGAGGCGCGGCTCGTGTATAACGCTTCGGTCGATTATGGGCGCCGCTCGTTTAGTGACGAACCGATGCAGTATCTTTCCATGATCGATCTCACGCTGATTCAGCATGGGCGGATTCTTGTTACCGCGCGGTATCAGACGGGTGGGCTTGGGGTCGATCGGTATTCGAGTGCTTCGGTGAAGCTGGATGGGTTGATCGATAAGATGGTCGTGAATCAGATCGCTGATTTGCAGGTTGAGACTATTCAGACTTCTGCCATCGGGAAGTAGTGCTCCGCAGGGGCGTTGCCGGGCGGGTGTTGTTTGCCTTTGCGCTTCGCGCGGTGCCGGTCGGTGTGTCTGCCTTTGCGCTGGCATCCGCGATGCGTTAGCTCGCTTCAAGCGTTGCCCCTGTGCGGGGCGGCACCTACTTTTCTTTGCCGCCGCAAAGAAAAGTAGGCAAAAGAAAGCGGCTAACACCGCCAACATTTCTCCCTGCCTGAGGGCCCTCAACTGGTCCCTCGCTTCACACGGCAACCTTCCTGTTCACGTTGGTTGCCAACGCTCTTGCGGTGCGCCTCACCCGCTTCACGCTCCCGCACTACGGCACGCCATGCCGGTTATGCCACCGCCGCCCAGGTGGCAAACTGTGTGTCGGTCCTAGGTGCTCCGCACGCTTCACTTCGAACCGATAGCGCACGCGTCCCACCCTGTAAGAGCGCCAGGCTATACGACGCGACAACCTACACACAGTTTGCCACCTGGGCGGCGCAAACCATTCGCTGCCACTAGCCCGTGCATGGGAATGCGAAGCGGGTGAGGCACTCATTGAACGCGTTGGCAACGCACGCGAGCAAGGACACTGCCGTACGAAGCATAAGACCCGTTGGGGGCCCTCAGGCAAGAACTAGAACTGGCGGTGTGAGCCGCTTTCTTTTGCCTACTTTTCTTTGCGGCGGCAAAGAAAAGTAGGTGCCGCCCCGCACAGGGGCGACGCTTGAAGCACGCTAACAAATCGCGGATGCCAGCGCAAAGGCAGACACACCGACCGGCCCCCGCCAGCACACAAAAAGCAAAACCCGGACACCCGCACAACGGCAAAACCCCACCCAGCGTCGCAGACAAAAAAACCAAAACCTCTTACGCATGAAAGATTTCGAAAGCACCCCCAGCTTCCGCGCGAAGCGCACCCCAACTACTATCGCCAGGATGAACTCATCCATTATGGTCGTCGACGACGACCCCGTCGTCCGAGACATCGTTCGCGACTATCTGCAAGGCCGTGGCTTCACGGTGTCCGTGCTCGAGAATGGCATGGCGCTGCAACAGGCGCTGCAGCACGAACGTCCCGCGCTCGTCGTGCTCGACATCATGATGCCCGAGCTGGACGGTATCAGCGCATTACGCGCGCTACGTCTCGCAGGGGACAACATCCCCGTGATCCTGCTGACCGCGCGCGCGGATGTGATCGATCGCGTGATCGGTCTCGAACTGGGTGCGGACGACTATCTCGGCAAACCATTCGATCCGAGCGAACTCGTCGCGCGCATCCGCAGCGTGCTGCGCCGGCGTGAAAGCGCAGCGCCAAGCGCGCCCGAAAATCGCGCGCCATATCGCTTCGGTCGCTTCGAAGTGAATTTCCCCGCGCGCGAACTGCGCCGCGACGGCGAACGCATTGCCCTGCGGTCCAGCGAATTCGCGATGCTCAAAGTGTTCGTCTCGCACGCGATGACCGTGCTCACGCGCGCGCAACTGCTCGAAAAACTGCACGGCGGCACCGATACGCACCGCAATCGCAGCCTCGATGTGTCGATCTGGCGCTTGCGCCGGCTGATCGAAGTCGATCCGTCCGAGCCGCGCTACGTGCAGACCGTGTGGGGCAAAGGCTATGTGTTCGTGCCGGATGGCGAGATCGGCGCAGCGGAGCGTTACGACGCGCCCGTCGCGAATCTCTGACACGCTGCAACGCCGCGCTTCACGAACGCATCGGCAAGCGCCGACAGGCTGCGCAGCAACGCAGGAAAGAACGCGCGAATGAACGCGACAACCAACGCGCAAGCCGCATCGCCCGCGCCAGGCATCAGAACGTCAACACGCTCATGAACATGCGCTGCAGCCAGCCAAGCGTCGTCGAATCAGCAAGCATGCCTTGCCCCGCCTGCTCGATGCGCGCGTTCGCCACCTTGCTCGACGCGACGTAGTTCCCCGACTCGATATCCTTCGGGTTCACGATGCCCGACAGACGCAGCCGGTCACGGTTGCCGCCCATCGAAATCAGCTTCTCGCCCGACACCACCAGGTTGCCCGTCGGCATCGTGCCGATCACCGTGACGGCGAGCGTGCCCGTCATGCCGCTCGTGTCGGCAATCGATCCCTGCCCCTTGAACGTCGTGCTCGCCGAGCCGATGTTGAACAGGCGCGCCAGACGCGCCGCCGTACCCGTCGATTTGTCGGCGGCTTCGGCCGTGATGTCGCTCGCGCGGCTCGCCTGCGCATTCGTGCTGTTCGAGCCGGTGTACGACTCGGACAGACGGATCGTCAGCACGTCGCCGATATGCTGCGCACGCGGCGTCTCGTAAAGCAGAATCCCCGTGCCCGCCTGAAAGATCGCGCCCTGCGTGTTCACGTTGAGCGGCGCGGTCGACAGCGGCGGCAGCATCGGCGTGTCGACGATCGAATCTTTCGTGGCACCGCAACCGGCGAGCGCGTAGAAGACGGCGGCGCTCGTCAGCACGGCGGCGGCGCGTGGCATGTGCATGGCGTTCATGGTGTGTCGTGCGTCTGCGTGTGATTAAGCAATGAAGCCAATCGAAATCTCCCGTCAACCTGCATCGGGACTGCTCGCCTGCCATTGCCGCACGACCGACTTCATATACGCGTCGGGGTCCTTCAACAGGTAGATGAGCGTCGCGTTGTGCGTCGCGGGCAACAGGCACAACGTGATCGAACTCACGTCGTTTTCCCAGATGTAGACAGGCAGCTGGCCCGCCGTCGGCGAGCTGACCTGTGTCGCCGTGCGCGGCGCGCCGTAGCGGTCCTCGAACGCGTCGCGCAGATCGTCGGCCGTGATCTCGTCGATCACGAACGAAATCTCGTACAGACGGAAGCCACTCTGCCCATCGACGCGCACGAAGCGCAGCACATGCTCGTCAGCAGGCGTGCCATCCACGACGGCACGCGATACTTCCCACCCGTCCGCCGCGCGATGCGCCCATTGGCACGCGATCGTCAGGCTTTGCGAGGTCTTCAACCGCATGCCGAGCGAGCCCGCGACGTTGTCCGTCTCGCAGACAGGCACGCTGCCGAGCGGCGTCGCTCGCACCCGCGAGACGGCCCGAAATTCGTCGAGCGTGATGCCGAGCGGAATGCCGCGAAACGCGAACGGCTTGTCGACGGTGCGCTTTTTCGCGCCGATCGCCGACATGCGCAGCGCGGCCGCCTGTTGCGGCGGCAACATGTTCTGCGCGCTCGCCACGAACGGCATCAGCGCACAGGACACGGCCACGGCGCATGCGGTCAGCACGCGCCCGATCGAAGTGAGTTGCATGGCTCGCCTCGCGTAACTGATGGCAGCAGCTCAGTCGATGGCTGCGGCACAGGCGTCGAACGGCGTCGCAGCCACATGGCCGACGACGGGCAGAATCTTCAGCGTCGCCGAGGTCAGCCGGCACGGCAGCGCCGCGACGGCGCAACCGTCGAGCGGCAGCACCGCCGCGCCCACGGCCGACCACATCGCGAGGCGCCCAGCAGCGCGTCTTACGCGCGTGTAAATGCGTGATTTCGGCACGACGAACTCCGGCACGTCAGGCCGTCGTGTTGACGTGATTGCCGACCATGCCGACGGGCGACGCGGGCGTTTGCGTGGCGCCCGCCTTGTCGCCCGTCGCCGTCGCGGTGGCCGTCGTGGACGTGCCGCGCGCGGACGGCTTTTCGGCAGCGGAGGGTCGGGCGATGCTTTGCAGTTGCGTGGTGAAGTGGTTGTTCTGAACAGTCATGGCAAACCTCGTGAAGTGCGAGAGTCTTCGGGATCGCCGTGCGCCCGTTCGCGAAAGCATCGCTGAGTCCGGCGCACACGGCGGCGTGTGGCGTAGCGAATGATCCCGTCTGCCTCGTTGTCACGATGGCTCAAGCAACGCACGTATTTCTGAGGTACTTACGACCGCTTGCGAATGCACGCGAAATCTTTCCAAACCCGCACAATGCAGCGGTTTTCGCTCAACATCCGGAAGGCGCGCGTGACAGAAATATTGCGGACTGCAACGCGCGCGGCGGACCGCGCTGCCCCGCCCGGCAAGGAAGGCTCGCTAAGCCGCGCGCCGCGCGCACGCTGCATGAGAGTTTGAGTAAGTGTTGGTAAGGAAAGCTTCAACCGCCGCGCAGCCTTGCCGGACTAGAATTTCGGTATGAATCCACAGGTCCTCATCGTCGACGACGATCCCGTCGTGCGCGATCTGCTTTGTCGCTTCCTGCAATCGAATGGCTACGATGCATCCGTGCTGCATGACGGCACGCATCTGCAACGCCGTCTCGAACGGGAGCGGCCTTCCGTCGTCGTGCTCGACATCATGATGCCGAACACCGACGGCCTGCGCGCGCTCACCGCATTGCGCGCCGCCGGCGACGACATTCCCGTGATCTTCGTGACGGCGCGCGGCACGGTGGCCGATCGCATCATCGGGCTGTCGCTGGGCGCCGACGACTATCTGACGAAGCCATTCGATCCACGCGAGTTGCTCGCGCGTATCCAGACGGTGCTGCGCCGGCGAGGCCCGGCGACGACGAGCGCGCCGGAAGCGCGCAAGCGTTATCGCTTCGGTCCGTTCGAACTCGACTTCGCAACGCGTACCCTGTCGCGCGACGAAACACGCGTCACGCTGCGCGACAGCGAATTCGCGCTGTTGAAGATCTTCGTCAACAATCCGTACAAGGTGCTGTCGCGCGTGCTGATTCACGATCTCGTGCATCGCGACGACCTGCCGTTCCGCGACCGCAGTCTGGATGTGCCTATCTGGCGTCTGCGCCGCGTGATCGAAAACGATCCGTCGAATCCGTGCTACGTGCAGACGGTACGCGGCAAGGGCTACGTGTTCGTCCCGGACGCGGACCCCAATGGCGCGCCCTTCGCCGCCGATCCCGCGTGATGCTCGCGTGACCCGTATCAGGAATCCGCTGAATACGCTGTTCGGCAGGATGGCGTTGCTGTCGTCGGCGGTGCTGTTTGCAATTCAGGCTGGCTGGTTCGTGCTGGTCGTGATGCAGCCGCCGCATCACGAGGTGGACGGCTACGCGCGCGGCATTCTGCTCGCGCTGCAGGCCGCGAACGGCGAACCCGTCAACGGCGCCGACGTCGCGCCGGCGCTGCGCGTGCATCTGGTGCCGACATGGAACATGCCGGCCACCGTCCATCTCGAGCCGCCGACGCGCAGGCCGTTCGTCGAACTCACGCGCCATTTGCGCGCGAGCCTGCCTCCCGGCACCGAGATCGCCGTCGACGACACGCATATGCCGCGTCTATGGGTGCGCTTTCCGCGCAAGTCGATGTGGGTCGTGATACCCGTCGATGTTCCACCACGCCCGCGCTTCGTAATCGAATCCGTGTCGATGCTGCTCGCCGCGCTGCTGCTGTCGCTGCTCGCCGTCTGGCAGATGCAGCGGCCGCTCACGCGCGTCGCGCATGCGGCGCGCGCGTTCGGCGCGGGCAGCCGGCCCGAGCCCGTCTCCGAACAGGGTCCGCGAGAACTGCGCGATCTGATCGGCTCGTTCAACGACATGATGCGGCGCCTGAACGAAGCGGGCGACGATCAGGCCGTGATGCTCGCTGGCGTCGCGCACGATCTGAAAGCGCCGCTCACGCGTCTGAAGCTGCGCGCAAGCGTGCTCGCCGACGAGAACGAACGCGCGGGCCTGATCCGCGACGTCGATTCGCTGACGAATATCGTGCAACAGTTCCTGGAGTTCGCGGGACAGTCGGCGGAATCGGGACCGATGACGGAAGTGGACGGTTTCCTGCGCGAGCAGTTTTCTTCCACGGACGGCAGTGAAGGCGATGAAGCCGACGATGGCGACAACGGCGAAGCACCGCTTTTCAGGCTCGATCTGCAGGCCGGTTCGCGCTTCACGCTGCCGCGCACGCTGCTCGACCGGCTCGTCACCAATCTCGTCGACAACGCGTTCGAACATGGTGCGCCGCCCGTCGAAATCGCGACGTCGCGCGACGAGCTGCAATGGTTCATCGACGTCCGCGATCATGGACCGGGCATTCCCGAAGACCGCATCGCGGCCGCGATGAAGCCGTTCGTGCGGCTCGATGCGGCGCGCGGCGGCGAAGGGCATTGCGGGCTCGGCCTCGCGATCGTCGTGCGTCTTGCGCATCATCGCGGCGGCAAGTGTACGGTGGAGAATCACCCGGAAGGCGGACTCCATGTGCGCGTCGCGCTGCCTGTCGTCGTGCCGGAAGCGTGAGGCGATTCCAGCCCGTGAATAGCGGCTAACGCACGTTGGACACGTTACTCACGTTACGGACCCGCCATTTGCGCTTACCTTGCCTTACGGTTGCGCCATTTCACCGCGTTGCGGACCTATAGTGCAATCCGGCGTCCTCGGCGCCTCCCTGTTCGGTCCGTCCCGCTGCCACCTGGGACGGGCCGTTTTTTCTTTGCGCGACGGAAAAGTCAGAGAAGAAGGCGGTCACGCAACGTATCGACCGTCGATGTCGCGAGGCCAAGCCCGCGCGTGAGATAGCCCGACATCGTGCCGTAGCTGGATTGCACCTGATCGAAGGACGCCTGCAAATAGCTGCTCTGCACGCTCGCAAGCGGCTTTTCCGCATTCGCGGCCAGATCGCCGCTCTGCTGGCGACGTGCCTCGACGCGCGCCGAAATCGAATTCGCCATATACGTGTTCGACAGCAGATAGTCCTGCATGATGATGTCGAACGGCACGTTGGCGATGCTTAGCAAGAGCGCCGCGGCCCAACCCGCGCGATCCTTGCCCGCGCTCGAATGGATCAGCTGTGGGCCCGCCGTGCTGGCGAGTTGCGAAAGCAGCGAGCCGAATGCCGCGCGCTGCACGGCATCCGTCACGTAGAGCCGCTGTGCGCGTTCCATCGACGACACCGCGCTCCCCTCGCTATCCAGCATCGGTGTGATGACGTCCTCGCGTCCTGTGACGTTGATCTTCACGTATGCAGCGTTGGCGGGCAGCGCGTCGGATACGCGCTCGATCTCACCGGGCGTGCGCAGATCGTAGACGGCCGCGATGCCGAGCGCATCGAGCACGGCTGCATCGGCGGCGTTTTGCGTCAGCGCATTCGAGCGGAAGAACGCATTGCGCCGCACGACGCGGCCATCGACGGTCGGATAACCGGCCGCCGTCCCACCCACATCACGAAAGTTTTCAAGCGACGCGAGACGCGGCGTCGGCGCCTGATCCGAGCCCGCGTTGTTGCCGCCGCACGCCGTCAGCAGCGTGCTACTCATGCCGGAGAGCAGCAGCGCACCCGCCGTGCTCTTCAGGAAGCGGCGGCGCGACGCGAGCGGCACTCGCGCGTGCGATGGCGCCAGCACAGTCGGCAAGGCGTAGAGATCGTGCGCAGCGGCGAGCGAAATGTCCGCTTTCGCAGAGGAAGTCATCGTTGTGTCTACAAGGTGCGGCGCGAGTGCCGCGCGCAAATGCGAAAGACGCACGCGGGTCACGTGCAGGTTTGACGAACCGATCGACAGTGTAATTAACCGCATGGGTCGATCACTTACGGCGTCGACGTGCAGTGTAATGGACGAAAACAGCTCGAGGGTTACACAGTAGCAATCAGTAAGGAATCGCAATGTGGGCGCCTCGCCCACCGTTCCTGCCATGTGAGACGCGGGCTGAAATCCGGGCGCGCTTTTTTTGCCGCGCATTGGCCGCAATCGAGGCGGACCGTAGAATACAAGCCACCTGCGGCACGCCGGACGAACATCAGAATCACAACAGCAACCCACGTACACGGGATCACAGGAGAGGGGATGGCGTCATTTCAGTGGTTTACCGAGTTGTCGACGCGCGAAAAGCGCACGCTCTACGCGGGCTTCGGCGGCTATGCCGTCGATGCGTTCGACTTCATGATCTACTCGTTCCTGATTCCGACGCTGATCGCGACGTGGGGCATGTCGAAAAGCGAAGCGGGGATGATCGCGACGAGTTCGCTGATCTCGTCGGCGATAGGCGGCTGGATGGCGGGCGTACTCGCCGACCGCTACGGCCGCATCCGCGTGCTGCAATGGACGATCGCGACCTTCGCGCTGTTCACCTGCCTGTCCGGCTTCACGCACAACTTCTGGCAACTGCTGACGACGCGCACGCTGCAAGGCATCGGCTTCGGCGGCGAATGGTCGGTGGTGACGATCATGATGGCGGAGACCATCCGCTCGCCGCAGCATCGCGCGAAAGCCGTCGGCACCGTGCAGAGCAGCTGGTCGTTCGGCTGGGGCGCGGCGGCGATTCTGTACTGGGCGTTCTTCGCATTGCTGCCCGAAGAATATGCGTGGCGCGCGTGCTTCTGGATCGGCATATTGCCTGCGCTATGGATCATCTATATCCGCCGCAACGTCAGCGATCCCGACATCTACATCGCGACGCGCCGCGCGCGCGACAGTGGCTTCGACACCTCCCACTTCCTGCAGATTTTCTCCGCCGCACACCTGAAAACGACGATCCTCGGCAGCGCGCTGTGCAGCGGAATGCTGGGCGGCTACTACGCAATCACGACCTGGCTGCCCACTTACCTGAAGACCGTGCGCCATCTGTCAGTGTTCAACACGAGCGGCTATCTGGTCGTGCTGATCGTGGGTTCGTTCATCGGGTATATCGTCGGCGCGATTCTTTCGGACCGGATCGGACGGCGCGCGTCGTTCATCCTGTTCGCGATCGGCTCGTTTCTGCTGGGCATGATCTACACGATGCTGCCCATCACCGATGGCGCGATGCTGCTGCTCGGTTTTCCGCTCGGCATCGTCGTGCAGGGAATATTCGCGGGCGTTGGTGCGTATCTATCTGAGTTGTATCCGAATGCGATTCGCGGCTCGGGACAGGGTTTCTGCTATAACCTCGGGCGCGGTGTCGGCTCGTTCTTTCCGATTCTGGTCGGCACGCTGTCGCAGACGATGACGCTCGTGAAGGCGATCGGCATCGTCGCGGGCTCGGGCTATCTGCTCGTCGTCGTGGCGGCGCTGGCGCTGCCCGAAACGAAGGGCAAGTCGCTTGCGGCCGAAAGCGCGGAATCGGCGGAACACGTGTAATACCACCCATGCAAACGATCGTTCTCGGCGGCGGCATCATCGGTGTCGCCACCGCTTTCTACCTGCGCGAGCGCGGCTGCGACGTCACCGTGATCGAGCGCGAATCTGACGTCGCGCTAGCGACGAGCTTCGGCAACGCGGGCGTGATCGCGCCCGGCTACGTGACGCCGTGGGCCGCGCCCGGCATGCCGTTCAAGATCCTGAAGTATCTGTTCAAGCCCGCGTCGCCACTGATCTTCCGGCCGACCTTCGATCTCGCGCAATGGCGCTGGATCGCGCGCTGGCTGCGCGAATGCGATCTCGCGCGCTTTCGCGTCAACAAGCAGCGGATGCAGCGCATCGCGTATTACAGCCGCGAATGCCTGCGCGAGTTTCGCGGGCATCATCCGTTCGAATACGGACGTAGCCAGGGCTATCTGCAACTCTTTCGCACGGCGTTCGACGTCGAACTCGCGCAGCCCGCGCTTGCCGTGCTGCGCGACGCGGGCGTCAAGCATCGCGAAGTGAGCGCGGCCGAATGCGCCGAGATCGAA
Organism: Paraburkholderia steynii; assembly: GCF_900100565.1. NCBI lineage: Bacteria > Pseudomonadati > Pseudomonadota > Betaproteobacteria > Burkholderiales > Burkholderiaceae > Paraburkholderia > Paraburkholderia steynii. Next base: position 99,087 of record NZ_FNDI01000026.1, read on the forward strand.
CCGGGACTGCGCTGGGCGCGTCAGGCGCCGTTGAGCGGTCTCTATCTCCCCGACGACGAAGCGGGTGACTGCGCGCGCTTCACGCGCGAATTGCGCGCGATCTGCGAGGCGAACGGCGTGCGCTTTCGCTTCGATACGCGCGTGACGGCGCTCGACGTGCGTGGCCGCGCGGTGCATGGCGTGCATGTCGAGAGCGCGGCGGGCAGCGAGACGCTGGTGGCGAATGCCATCGTCGTGGCGGCGGGCGTCGATAGCGCGGATCTGCTTGCGCCGCTTGGCGTGAAAGTGCCGCTGTATCCCGTGAAGGGCTACTCGGCGACGCTGCAGATCGTCGACGATGAAAAGTCGCCGCGCGCCGCGTTGATGGACGAATCGTTGAAGACGGCGATCACGCGGTTCGGGCCGAATCTGCGCGTCGCGGGTACGGCCGAACTCGGCAACCGGCAGACGACCTTGCGCGAGCAGGCGCTGCAAACGCTGATGAAAGTGCTCGACGACTGGTTCCCGCATGCGACGGCGCCCTCTTCTGCGCAGTTCTGGGTTGGACGCCGTCCGATGACGCCCGATGGCGCGCCGTTGCTTGGGCCGTCCGGCATTGACGGGTTGTGGATCAATCTTGGACATGGCTCGACGGGCTGGGCGATGTCGCTGGGGTCGGGGCGGGTGGTCGCGGATCTGATTACGCAGCGCGAGCCGGAAATCGATCTGGATGGGTTGACGTTGGAGCGGTATCGCGGGTCGTGATCTTGTCTTGCGCGTCACGCGTAGACGACGGGCACGCTTGCCAGTGATCGATATCGCGCGCCGGTGCGAGCCAGCGTGCTCGAATAGAGCGTCAACGAGTCGAAGCGGGCGATCAGTTCGTGTTGCAAGTCGGTTGCAGGGCCGACTGCCGCCGCGTCCTGGCGGTAACGCGCGAGCGTTACATGCGGCCGGAATGTGCGGGCATCGACGGGCAGGCCTAGCGCGATCATCGACGAGCGCACGCGCCAGTCCAGCGCGATGAATTCATCGGACATGGCGAGTGTGGCCACTGTGAGCCGCGGGTGTGAGGCGCGTGGCCAATGTTCGATTTTTGTTATTGGCGTGAGCTTGAGCGGCACTGTCTCGTGCGTTAGTGATTCGATCAGCGGCGCGGCTTTTTCTTGTGGCAGTACGCCGATGAACGTTACCGTCAGGTGCAATTGTTCGTAGGGGACGCGGCGCGCAGTCGTGGGGATGTCGATGGACGATAGCGCGTCGCGGGTCGCCGTGTCCGGGACTAGCGCTATGAAGCAACGCTGGTAGTCATGCTGATCGGTCAGTTCGCTATTCGGGTCTGAGGCGGACCCGGCGCTTTCTTTTTGGTCTGGCTGCGGATCGGTGCGTTGCATCGTAGCTCTCCTGGCGCGTTCCCGCTCATCGACACTTTATGCCTGTTCGATCGTGTCTGCGATGGGTGGTTCGGGTTGGGTTTCGCTTTCGGTGGCATCTGCGATTTGGTTTGCGCTTTCGTGGGCATCCGCGTGATGACTTACCCGTTCATGTGTCGCCGCTCGGTATGTTTGCCCTTGCGTTGGCATCCGCGATTTGCCTTCGTGCTTCAAGCGTCGCCCCTGTGCGGGGCGGCACCTACTTTTCTTTGCCGCCGCAAAGAAAAGTAGGCAAAAGAAAGCGGCTAACACCGCCAGCTCTTGTGTTTGCCTGAGGGCCCCCACAGGGTCCTACGCTTCACACGGCAACACCCTGATTTGATGTTAGCTGCCAACGCTTTGAACGGACGCCTCACCCGCTTCACACACCCGCACAACGACTGGCGGCAGCGAATCGTTTCTGCCGCCCAGGTGGCAAACTGTGTGTAGGTTGTCGCACCGCACAGGTTAGTGCTCTTACCAGAAACACCAGCCATGCTTCCCAGTCCGGAGTGGTACGCGTATGGCGCGAAAGCCTACACACAGTTTGCCACCTGGGCGGCGGTGGACTATCTGGCACGGCGTGCTGCGACGCGGGTGCGTGAAGCAGGTGAGGCGTACAGAGAGAGCGTTGGCAACGCACGCGAACAGGTGCGTTGCCGCATGAAGGACGGGGCCGTGGGGGGCCCTCAGGCAGGAAGAAGAATTGGCGGTGTTAGCCGCTTTCTTTTGCCTACTTTTCTTTGCGGCGGCAAAGAAAAGTAGGTGCCGCCCCGCACAGGGGCGACGCTTGAAGCGAGCTAACAAATCGCGGATGCCAGCGCAAGGTCAACCATACCGAGCAGCGACGCATGAACGGGCAAGTCATCACGCGGATGCCCGCGCAGCAAACCGCAAACACCAAACCGCCCGCGCCGCGAAGGCGTCAAACCAAAAACGCCCTCGCATACGCAAACAACCAGCGTCGCAGACAAACAAAAAACTACCTCGGCAAGTCAGAATGCCCCATCAGATAAGCATCAACTGACCGCGCACACTGCCGCCCTTCGCGAATAGCCCACACCACGAGAGACTGTCCACGCCGCATATCACCCGCGGTGAACACCTTCTCGACCGACGTGTAATAAGCCTTATCACCTTCGGTGGAAGCACGCACATTCCCACGCGCATCCTTATCAACGCCGAAGGCCTCAAGCACAGGCGAAACCGGCTGCGTAAAGCCCATCGCCAGCAACACGAGATCGGCCTTCATTTCGAATTCGGAATCGGGCACTTCGACCATCTTGCCGTCCTTCCATTCGACACGCGCCGCGATCAGCTTCTCGACCTTGCCGTTCTTGCCTTCGAAGCGCTTCGTAGCAACCGCCCAATCGCGCTCGCAACCTTCCTCATGCGACGACGACGTGCGCAGCTTGACTGGCCAGTACGGCCACACGAGCGGCTTGTTTTCCTCTTCCGGCGGCTGCGGCAGCAACTCGAACTGCGTAACACCCTTCGCGCCATGACGGTTCGACGTGCCCACGCAATCCGAACCCGTATCGCCACCGCCGATCACGACAACATGCTTGCCCTTCGCGAGCAACTGATCCGCAACCTTGTCGCCCGCATTGACCTTGTTCTGCTGCGGCAAAAACTCCATCGCGTAATGAATGCCCGCAAGCTCGCGTCCCGGCACAGGCAAATCACGCGGCGTCTCGGAGCCGCCCGTCAGAATCACGGCATCGAACTGATCCTTCAGTTCTTCAGGCGTGATGGTTTCCTTCGCGGTGTTGCCGATGTGCGCCGGAAGCGGGTCCTTGCCGACGAACACATTCGCACGGAACGTCACGCCTTCCGCTTCCATCTGGCGCATGCGGCGGTCGATCAGCCACTTCTCCAGCTTGAAGTCGGGGATGCCGTAACGCAGCAAGCCGCCAACGCGGTCGTTCTTCTCGAACACCGTCACGTCATGACCGACGCGCGCGAGTTGCTGCGCAGCCGCCATACCCGCCGGGCCCGAACCGACGACGGCAATCTTCTTGCCCGTCTTGTGTTTCGGCGGCTGCGGCGCGACCCAGCCTTCCGTCCACGCCTTGTCGATGATCGCGTGCTCGATCGACTTGATGCCGACCGGGTCGTCGTTGATGCCGAGCGTACACGCCGCTTCGCACGGCGCCGGGCAAATGCGGCCCGTGAACTCGGGGAAGTTGTTCGTCGAATGCAAAACTTCGATCGCGTTCTTCCAGTCCTGACGGAACACCAGGTCGTTGAAGTCCGGGATGATGTTGTTCACCGGGCAGCCGTTGTTGCAGAACGGGATGCCGCAGTCCATGCAACGCGCGCCCTGAATCTTGGCTTCGTCGTCGGTCAATGCCGCGACGAATTCCTTGTAGTGCTTCACACGCGTGAGGGGTGCTTCGTACGCCTCGTGGCGGCGCTCGAACTCGAGAAAACCGGTTGCCTTGCCCATGTGGTTCTCTATGTCTATCTAAATCGGTGAGGGGATCGGCGCCCGCCGCTTTGCGCTTTCGCAAGCGGCAGGTGCGCTTCGTTATGTCGTCTGGTTGGGTCGGGAAACGATCAGGCCGCGAGCACTTCCTTGGCAGCCTTCTTCGCGCCCATTTCGCCCAGCGCGCGCTTGTATTCGGTCGGGAATACCTTCACGAACTGACGGCGCGACGCATCCCAGTTTTCGAGCAGCGCCTTTGCACGCGGCGAACCCGTGAACTGGAAGTGACGTTCGATGAGCCCCTTGAGCAGCGCTTCGTCGGTCTGGCCGATGTGCCACAGCGCCTTGTCGACCGTGCGTTCCTGTTCGGCCTGTTGCAGCACCGGCTCGAGCGCGACCATCGACTTGTTGCACTTCGCCGCGAACGAACCGTCCGCGTCGTACACGTAGGCGAGACCGCCCGACATGCCCGCTGCAAAGTTACGGCCCGTCTCGCCGAGCACGACGACCGTGCCGCCCGTCATGTATTCGCAACCGTGGTCGCCCGTGCCTTCGACAACCGCCGTCGCGCCCGAGTTACGCACGCAGAAGCGCTCGCCCGCGACGCCGCGGAAGAACGACTCGCCTTCGATCGCGCCGTACATCACCGTGTTGCCGCAGATGATGTTTTCTTCGGACTTGCCGCGGAAATCGTTCGTGGGGCGGATGATGATGCGGCCGCCCGACAGACCCTTGCCGACGTAGTCGTTGCCGTCGCCGACCAGATCCAGCGTGATGCCCTTCGCGAGGAACGCGCCGAAGCTCTGGCCCGCCGTACCCTTCAACTGGATGTGGATCGCGTCGTCGGGCAGACCGTCGTGGCCGTACTTCTTCGCGATCGTGCCGGACAGCATCGCGCCGACCGTACGGTTCACGTTGCGCACCGGCTGGATGAACGACACGTGCTCGCCCTTCTCGATGGCCGCCTTCGCCTTCTCGATCAGCACGTGATCGAGCGCGCGGTCAAGGCCGTGATCCTGCGAATCGACGTGCATGCGCGCGACGCTCGCGGGGACGCTCGGCTGATAGAACACGCGCGAGAAGTCGAGACCCTTTGCCTTCCAGTGCTCGATGCCCTTCTTCATATCGAGGAATTCGCTGTGGCCGATCAGGTCGTCGAACTTGCGCACGCCCAGTTGCGCCATGATTTCGCGCACTTCTTCAGCGATGAAGAAGAAGAAGTTCACGACGTGTTCCGGCTGGCCCTGGAATTTCGCGCGCAGCACGGGGTCTTGCGTCGCGACGCCGACCGGGCACGTGTTCAGGTGGCACTTGCGCATCATGATGCAGCCTTCGACGACGAGCGGCGCCGTCGCGAAACCGAATTCGTCCGCGCCGAGCAGCGCGCCGATCACGACGTCGCGGCCCGTCTTCATCTGGCCGTCGGCCTGCACGCGGATACGGCCGCGCAACTGGTTCAGCACCAGCGTCTGCTGCGTTTCCGCAAGGCCCAGTTCCCACGGCGTGCCGGCGTGCTTCACCGACGACAGCGGAGATGCGCCCGTGCCGCCATCGTGGCCGGCGATCACGACGTGATCCGCCTTTGCCTTCGCGACACCCGCAGCGACCGTACCGACGCCCACTTCCGACACCAGCTTCACCGAGATGCTCGCCGCCGAATTCGCGTTCTTCAGATCGTGAATCAGCTGCGCCAGGTCTTCGATCGAATAGATGTCATGGTGCGGCGGCGGCGAAATCAGGCCGACGCCCGGCACCGAATAACGCAGCTTGCCGATGTACTCGGACACTTTGTGACCCGGCAACTGTCCGCCTTCGCCCGGCTTCGCGCCTTGCGCCATCTTGATCTGGATCTGGTCCGCGGAAGCAAGATACTCCGCCGTCACGCCGAACCGGCCCGACGCGACCTGCTTGATCTTCGAGCGCAGCGAATCGCCTTCCTTCAGCGGGATGTCGGTTACGACTTCATCGCCGAGGATGGACTTCATCGTGTCGCCATTCTTGATGGGGATGCCGCGCAGCTCGTTGCGATAGCGGTTCTCGTCTTCGCCGCCTTCACCCGTGTTCGACTTGCCGCCGATACGGTTCATCGCCACAGCCAGCGTAGCGTGCGCTTCCGTCGAGATCGAGCCGAGCGACATCGCGCCCGTTGCAAAGCGCTTGACGATGTCCTTCGCCGATTCGACTTCGTCGAGCGGAATCGCCTTCGACGGATCGACCTTGAATTCGAACAGGCCGCGGAACGTCATGTGACGCTTGGTCTGATCGTTGATCAGATGCGCGTATTCCTTGTACGTCTGATACGAGTTGCTGCGCGCCGAGTGTTGCAGCTTGGCGATCGCATCCGGCGTCCACATGTGGTCTTCGCCGCGCACGCGGTACGCGTACTCGCCGCCCGCGTCGAGCATGTTGGCGAGAACCGGGTTGTCGCCGAACGCGTCGCGGTGCAGACGGATCGCTTCTTCCGCCACTTCGAACAGGCCAATGCCGCCGACCTTCGACGCCGTACCCTTGAAGTACTTGCTCACGAGATCTTCAGCGAGACCGACTGCCTCGAAAATCTGCGCGCCCGTGTACGACATGTACGTCGAAATGCCCATCTTCGACATGACCTTGTACAGGCCCTTGCCGACTGCCTTCGTGAAGTTGTAGACGGCCTTTTCTGCCGACAGGTCGCCCTTCATGCCCACTGCCATCTGCGCGAGCGTTTCCATCGCGAGGTACGGGTGAACGGCTTCCGCGCCGAAGCCCGCGAGCAGCGCGAAGTGGTGCGTCTCACGCGCCGAGCCCGTTTCGACGACGAGGCCCGTGCTCGTGCGCAGACCTTGCTGCACGAGGTGCGAGTGGATCGCCGACGTGGCCAGCAGCGCCGGAATCGCAACGTTGTCGCGGTCGGTCTTGCGGTCCGACACGATCAGCATGTTGTAGCCGGACTTCACGGCGTCAACGGCTTCCGCGCACAGCGACGCCAGGCGCGCTTCGATGCCTTCCTTGCCCCATGCGACCGGGTAGCAGATGTTCAGTTCGTACGAGCTGAACTTGCCGCCCGTGTACTGATCGATCGCGCGGATCTTCGCGATGTCCTTGAAGTCGAGCACCGGCTGCGACACTTCGAGACGCATCGGCGGGTTGATGTTGTTCGTGTCGAGCAGGTTCGGCTTCGGCCCGACGAACGACACCAGCGACATCACCATGTTTTCACGGATCGGGTCGATGGGCGGGTTCGTGACCTGCGCGAACAGCTGCTTGAAGTAGTGATACAGCGTCTTGTTCTTGTTGGACATGACGGCCAGCGGCGAGTCGTTGCCCATCGAGCCAACGGCTTCTTCGCCTGCCTGTGCCATCGGCGCCATCAGGAACTTGAGGTCTTCCTGCGTGTAGCCGAACGCCTGCTGGCGGTCCAGCAGCGCAGCCGCTTCGCGGCGCTCCGTGACGACGTCTTCCGCGTTCGGCTCGATTTCGTCGAGCTTGATGCGCACGGCGTCGATCCAGCTCTTGTACGGCTTGGCGTTCGCGAGGTTGTCCTTCAGTTCCTTGTCGTCGATGATGCGGCCATGCTCCATGTCGATCAGGAACATCTTGCCCGGCTGCAGACGCCACTTCTTGACGATCTTCGATTCGGGAATGGGCAGCGTGCCCGCTTCCGACGCCATGATGACGAGGTCGTCGTCCGTGACGATGTAGCGCGCCGGACGCAGACCGTTACGGTCCAGCGTCGCGCCGATCTGGCGGCCGTCGGTGAACGCGATCGCAGCGGGGCCGTCCCACGGCTCCATCATCGCGGCGTGGTATTCATAGAACGCGCGGCGGTTGTCGTCCATCAGCGTGTGCTGTTCCCATGCTTCGGGAATCATCATCATCACCGCGTGGACGAGCGGGTAGCCGGCCATCACGAGCAGTTCGAGACAGTTGTCGAACGATGCCGTGTCCGATTGGCCCGGATAGATCAGCGGCCACAGCTTCGGCAGGTCGTCGCCGAGCACGTGCGAGGCGATCGCGCCCGTACGCGCGTTCAGCCAGTTGACGTTGCCCTTCACCGTGTTGATTTCGCCGTTGTGGGCGATCATGCGGTACGGGTGAGCCAGTTCCCACGCCGGGAACGTGTTGGTCGAGAAGCGCTGGTGTACGAGCGCGAGTGCCGACACGACGCGCTCGTCCTGCAGGTCGCGGTAGTACACGCCGACCTGGCCCGCCAGCAGCAGACCCTTGTAGACGACCGTGCGCGCCGACATCGACGGCACGAAGTATTCCTTGCCGTGCTTCAGCTTGAGCGCCTGGATGCGGTGGCTCGCCGTCTTGCGGATCACGTACAGCTTCCGCTCCAGCGCGTCTGTCACCATGATGTCCTTGCCGCGTCCGATGAAGATCTGGCGGATCAGCGGCTCGCTCGCCTTCACGGTCGGCGAGATCGGCATGGTGTGGTCGGCGGGCACGTCGCGCCAGCCGAGCACGACCTGGCCTTCCGCCTTCACCGTGCGCTCCAGTTCCTGTTCGCAAGCGAGACGCGACGCGTGTTCCTTCGGCAGGAAGATCATGCCGACGCCGTATTCGCCCTCGGGCGGCAGCGTCACGCCCTGCTTGGCCATTTCCTCGCGGTAGAACGCGTCCGGAATCTGGATCAGGATGCCCGCGCCGTCGCCCATCAGCGGATCGGCGCCGACGGCGCCCCGGTGATCGAGGTTTTCGAGGATCTTCAGGCCCTGCTGGATGATTTCGTGGCTTTTCTTGCCCTTGATATGCGCGACGAAGCCGACGCCGCATGCGTCGTGCTCGTTTGCGGGGTCGTAGAGACCTTGCGCGGCGGGAACCGTGGAAAGCGGCTGCTGATGGTCGTTCATGGGGACACCGTCTGTCAGGGGCCGTGGGGCCGTTGAACCATTTTGTTTTTGCCCGCGGTGCGGACTTCGACCGCGCGGGCGGCCGCGGACGCGCGATATTGCAGTTGCACATCGGGACGCCGGAAATCGGAATATACGCGACGAATCAACGGAATAGCAAACAAAATTTGATGGTCGGGCCCCTATTATCAATGTGGTGCATTTTTTCACCTTTAAATTGGTGCCATATCAAAAAGGGGCAAAAGAAAACGGCATGCAGGGATGCCGTTCGCTTTCCACTTTCGCCAGCAAACCTTTGAGCACAAAGGCTTTATTGGGTTTGCGGCGTTTCCCGGACCTTGCGCGGCCGGCCCCTTGGCAAGGGCGACACCCGCCGGTTCGCGGCCCGCGCCGCCCATTCCCGGTACGAGTCGCTACCGAGCACCCAGCCCTTCAACGTGGCCTGCTGAAGCTGGCTGGCTTCGCGTTCGTCGAGCGGCTGCTCGCACAATTCGCGGTACGCGCGCTGCCGTTCGAACGGCGTATTGCCGAGTGACCAGTACAAACGATGATCGGTGATCAAACTGTCTAAGGTCAGGCCGATGTGATGCCGATAACTGGACCATCGGTAGTCTTCCGGTGCGCTCGCCAGCTGGTTGCGCACCGGCGACATTTCGACGACGCGGCTCGCGAGCAGGAAGTACTTCTCGCCTTCGATCACCGTCGCGCGATAGCGGCCTTCCCACAACGTGCCGCGCCGCGAATATCGGCGATTGAAGTGCGCGACGTAACGCCGGCCGACGGCCTGCATCGCCTTGGGCAGGCTCGATTCGTCGGTGGGCGTGACGAGCAGTTGCACCGCGCCAGGCATCAGCGCGTATGCGTGAACGGATAAATGGTGATCGCGCGAAGCCGCCTTCAGGCAATCGATGAACAGTTCGTAATCCTGGTCGTCGACGAATGCGGGCTGCTGGTCGAGTCCGCGCAGGATCACGTGTTGCGGCTGGTCGGGGACATAAAGACGTGCAAGCCGTGCCATGCTGGATTATCCAAAGTCGCGTTGGTACATACCCGAAGGTCCGAAAAACTGCGTCGGCGCGGCCTCACGCGCCAAGCGGGTCTGCCGGAAAACGGCATAAAGCCTAGGCAGAACGCTCTAGCCGGCGCGTATGGTTTGTTTGAAACGTTGTGGTCATAATTGGCGGGCCTTTTTTGGAGGAGCACAAATGAAATTAAAACAGGCCTTGGGGGTCGCGGCACTCGCTTGCATAACAACCACAGCGCACGCGCAATCGGCCGGCAGTTTCTTCGTTACAACAGGGTGGTTCCATCTCGCGCCTCAGTCCAGTAGTGACCCGTTGAGAGAGACAAACGTCAACGGTACGCCCGTCAACATCACCGTGCCCAACACGGGCGCCGAACTCGGCAGCGGCGACACCATCGGTTTCACCGGCGGCTATTTCGTCACCGACCATATCGCCACGGAATTCGTGATCGGCGTGCCACCGCAATTCGACCTGAAGGGCACGGGCTCATTCCAGCAATATGGCAAGCTCGGCTCAGCGAAACAGTGGAGCCCGACGCTGCTGTTCAAGTACTACTTCAACCAGCCGCAAGCGAAGTTTCGTCCGTATCTGGGCTTGGGCGTGAGCCGCGTTTCGTTTACCGACGAGCACATCACGAACGGTGCTTTCGAAGCCAACGTACTTCATGGTCCGACCACAGTCACGACGGATAGTTCGTGGGAGCCTGTGTTTAATGCCGGCTTCACGTACGCGTTCACCGACCACTGGTTCGCGGGCTTCTCGATCTCGTATCTGCCGCTCTCGACGACCGCCAAGCTGAACACCCAGGCGCAGACGCCGATCGGTACCGTCAACGTGCAATCGGAAACGAAGATTCGTCTGAACCCGATCGTCACGTACGTGAACCTCGGTTACCGGTTCTAACACAACAGGGTAGACGAGTTTTTCGGGCTTGAACAACGCCGATGTGCAAAAGCGCGTCGGCGTTGTTCCATGCGTTCACGATACCTGTATGTACACGCCTTCGTCTCCGACGTATCGCGACATCATTCCTGCCATACACGCCACCCGGCCGTTGTAAATTTGACTGAAACGGGCACGCCAGCGGTGCAATTTCTGCCGCATGCGGCATGCATCGCCCCAGTGGGAACGTCTGTGCGAATCATGTCGCCGGGCGGGCATCGAAGTTGCGTCAGAGGAAACTTCCCGCGCTGTGTTGCGGGGATATTCAAAACCCTCATCGACGGAGCGACCATGACTGCACTTCCTAACACGCGAGATGCCCTGGGCGAATCCTGGACCACGGCTGGCCGTCGTGCGCGGCGCATTGCGCGCCACAGTCGACACGCGGCTGAAGATATTGCAAGCGAACTGCGCACATTGATGACCGAACTCGAGAACACGCTCGGAGACGGCACGCAAGCCGACGCCACGGTGCTGCGCACGCAGATGCGCAAGCGTCTCGACGAAGCGCGCACACGTCTGAACGACACACGCGATGCGATGCGCGAGCGCGCCGAAGCGGCTATGCACAGTGCCGACGATTACATCCACGAAAATCCGTGGCGGACGCTCGCCATTGTTGGTGGCGTTGCGCTGATCGCAGGCGCCTTGATCGCGCGCGGCGGTTCACGCTGACGCACTCGGCGTCGGGCTGGGCGAGCGGCCAGCCGGCGACGGCTGGACCCCGGATCACTGCGTAGGACGGGCGAGGCGCGTGTTTGCGCGCCGCTTCCTTTGTTGTGTCGAGGCGAGCGTCGGACAGTTCGCGCGCGGTTGCGCCGTTGCGCAGACTGTTGACGTCGCGGTTCGCGCGGTTCGGTGAACTCGGTTTAGACGCGGGATGTACCGCGCATCACCGCATCAATCGCCATCGACGATAAACAGCCGCTGGTATTCCTTCGACGCGTACCGGTCCGTCATGCCCGCGATGTAATGCGCGATGAGGCGTGGCTGCTTCGCTGCGTCCGGCGTCTGATAGGCGGGCGGCAGAAGGCGAGGATCGTCGATGAACGCGTCGAACAACCCGGCGATCACGCGCTGGGCCTTGTTCGCCATGCGCATCACGCGATAGTGGCGGTACAGGTTCTTGAACAGAAACCGCTTGAGTTCCGTCGCCTGCGCAGCGACAGCCTCGCTGTGCGCGACAAGCGGCGGCGCGCGGCGCACGTCGTCCAGCGAAGCGGGCGCATGCCGCGCAATATTGCGCGTGGTCGTGTCGATCAGATCCACGATCAGCGTGTTGATGATTCGCCGCACGGTCTCGTGAATCAGCCGGCGTCCCTCGATCTGCGGATAATCGCGTCGCGCCGCGTCGTAGTGCGTGTGCCATAGCTCGACTTCGGCGAGCTGATCGATCGTGAGCAATCCCGAGCGCAGGCCGTCGTCCACGTCGTGATTGTTGTATGCGATTTCGTCGGCGAGATTGGCGATCTGTGCTTCGATCGACGGTTGCCGCCCTTGCAAAAAGCGCTCGCCCAGTTCGCCGAGACGCCGCGCGTTTTCGCGCGAGCAATGCTTGAGGATGCCTTCGCGGGTTTCGAAGCACAGATTCAGGCCGTCGAAAGCGCCGTAATGCTCTTCGAGATCGTCGACGACGGCGAGACTTTGCAGGTTGTGCTCGAAGCCGCCGTAGTCGCGCATGCATTCATTGAGCGCGTCCTGCCCTGCATGGCCGAACGGCGTGTGCCCGAGATCGTGTGCCAGCGAAATCGCTTCGACGAGATCTTCGTTCACGCGCAGATTGCGCGCGACAGAACGCGCGATCTGCGCGACTTCGAGACTGTGCGTAAGCCGTGTGCGGAACAGATCGCCCTCGTGATTCACGAAGACCTGCGTCTTGTACTCGAGCCTTCGGAAAGCGGTCGAATGGACGATGCGGTCGCGATCGCGCTGAAATTCGGTGCGCGCGCTCGGCGGCGCTTCGTGATGGCGCCGGCCGCGCGATTGCGAAGAATGCGCGGCGTACGGCGCGAGGTGTGCTTCGAGCGCGGCGATGGTGGGCAGCGATACGACGCCCGTAGTGGGCGTCGCAGAAGCGGCGTCGAGTGATTCGCTCAGATGGTCGCTGCGTATTTCACTCACCGATATCTCCGAATCAGATGCGACGGACGCTGTGTGCTGTGCCGGGCCGCTTCGCGTCAGGTGCCGACGCTGGCGTCGAGGGTTTCGAGCACCGCCTCGTCGGGGGCGCGGGTGATCAGTGTGTCGCCGAAACGCTTCAGCAGGATGAACTTGATTTCGCCCGCTTCCGCCTTCTTGTCGACGCGCATCAGATCGACGTAACGCGCCGCGCCGAGCGTAGGCGCCTGAGTAGGCAGATGTGCGGCCTCGATGACGGCAACGAGCCGCTTGCGCGCGGCTTCATCCAGATGGCCGAGCCGTACGGACAGGTCCGCCGCCATCACCATCCCGCAGCCCACCGCTTCGCCGTGCAGCCACTCGCCATAGCCGAGACCCGCTTCGATCGCGTGACCGAACGTATGGCCAAAGTTGAGGATTGCGCGCAGACCGCCTTCGCGTTCGTCCTTGGCCACCACGGAAGCCTTGATCTCGCACGACCGCTTGACCGCTTCGGCGAGCGCTTGCGGCTCGCAGCGGTTGAGCGCTTCGACGTTCGCTTCGATCCAGTCGAAAAACGTTGCGTCGGCAATCGCGCCCGTCTTGATGACTTCCGCAATCCCCGCCGCCAGTTCGCGCGGCGGCAGCGTGCGCAGCGCGCCGATATCGGCGATCACCGCCTGCGGCTGGTAGAACGCGCCGATCATGTTCTTGCCGAGCGGATGGTTGATGCCCGTCTTGCCGCCAACCGACGAATCGACCTGCGACAACAGTGTGGTCGGCACCTGGATGAACGGCACGCCGCGCATGTAGCAGGCGGCCGCGAAACCCGTCATGTCGCCGATCACGCCGCCGCCGAGCGCGATCAGCGTGGTCTTGCGATCAGCCCGTGCGCCCAGCAGCGCGTCGAAGATCAGATTCAGCGTTTCCCAATTCTTGTGCGCCTCGCCGTCGGGCAGCACGACCGTCGTCACGTCCTTGCCGAGCGGCGCGAGCGCCTTGCGCAAGGTGTCGCCGTACAAGGGATCGACTGTCGTGTTGGTGACGATCGTCACCGACGCGCCGCGAATATGCGGCGCGAACAGCTCGCTTTTGCCGATCAGATCGGCGCCGATATGAATGGGATAGGCGCGTTCGCCCAGTTCGACGTTGACGGTAATCATGGAAGTCATCTCGCCATTATGACGCAGCAGGCCTGGCGACGCCCGCCATCTCGAGCTGCATCAGCACCATGTTGACGAGCCCGTTGACGGACGGACGGCCCGTTTCGATCACAAAATGGGCGCACTCGCGGTAGAGCGGATCACGCACTTCGTAGAGCGCTTCGAGGCGCCCTTTCGGGTCCTCGGTCTGCAGAAGCGGCCGGTTCTTGTCGCGGCGCGTGCGCAGCCAGAGATCGTGCGGATTGGCGCGCAGATAGACGACGATGCCGTGCGCGCGCAGCGCGTCGCGGTTTTCCGGGCGCAAAACCGCGCCGCCGCCCGTAGCGAGCACAATGCTCTCGCGCCCGGTGAGGTCGGCGATCACTTGCGCCTCGCGTTCGCGAAAGCCCGCTTCGCCTTCGAGTTCGAAGATCACCGGGATGCGCGCGCCCGTGCGCGCCTCGATTTCATGATCGGAGTCGAAGAACGGGCGATCCAGCCGGCGCGCCACGGCCCGGCCCACGGTGGTCTTGCCTGCCCCCATGAGCCCTACAAAAAAAACGTTGGCGTGTGCGTCCCGCGGTTGCAACTTATCCTCTGGCTAATCCGGTGTAGTTCGTGCGGCAGCTTACTGGCAAAGCGCCTGCCTTGTCGAGCCTGACGGCCGGCGCGGCTGCCGCCGATCGTGCTTTCGGCCCGCGCCCATGGCGCTTTCCCGACGATCCGTCAATTTGTCTGCACAACCCTCGGCGTGATGAAAACGACGAGTTCGCTGGTCAGATCGCGGTGGGCGCGATGCCGAAAAAGCGCGCCCAAAAGCGGTATTTTGCCCAGGAGCGGCACGCGCGTCACATCATCGCGGTCGTCCGACTCGTAGATTCCGCCAATCGACACCGTCCCGCCGTCCTCCACCTCGACGCGCGTCTGCACATGTTTGGTGTTGATGGCGGGCCCCGACGCCGTCTGCTCGCCGACGCTGTCCTTCGCGACGTCGAGGTCCAGCACAACCCGCCCGTCCGGCGTGATTTGCGGCTCGACCTCCAGTTTGAGGCTGGCGCGGCGAAACTGCACGCCCGACACGCCCTGCCCGACTTTCGCCTGATACGGCAGTTCGGTGCCCTGCTCGACGATCGCCTTCATCCGGTCCGCCGTCACCACGCGCGGGCTGGACACGATCCTCCCGAGCCCTTCCGCTTCGAGTGCGCTCAGCTCGATGTTCACGAGGCGCGTCGCCTGCGCGGCGAACAGCGTGAAGCCCGCCGTGGCCGCGTCGAAGCCCGAAATGGGCCGCGCCGACAAATCGAAGATCGAGCCGTCCTTGCCGCCCACGACGCCCGTCGACTTGCCGTCCTCGTTCGTGGCGAGCATCGACAGCTTCACGCCGAGATTGCGCGAAAAGCCCTTCTCCGCTTCGACGATGCGCGCCTC
Source organism: Paraburkholderia steynii (assembly GCF_900100565.1). Classification (NCBI taxonomy): domain Bacteria; kingdom Pseudomonadati; phylum Pseudomonadota; class Betaproteobacteria; order Burkholderiales; family Burkholderiaceae; genus Paraburkholderia; species Paraburkholderia steynii. The sequence goes on from NZ_FNDI01000026.1 coordinate 114,375, forward strand.
GATCAGCACCTGGCGCGTCGGCCTGTCGAGCGATGCGATCAGTTCCGCGATCTGCGCGAGGCGCGCGTCGAGATCGGTGACGAACAGCAGATTGGTGCGCGGGTCGGCCATCGCCGCGCCGCGCTTGGACAACACGCGCTGATTGCCCGATGCCGTCAGCAACTTGCGCAGCTCTTCGGCGTGCGCGTAGTGCAGCTCGAAGGTGCGGCTCGCGAGCGGCTCGAGTTCCGCGGCGCGCGCGTGCGCTTCGAAACGCTGACGCTCGCGCGCCGCCAGTTCGGACAACGGCGCGACCCAGATCACGTTGCTGCGCTGTTCCATCGCGAGGCCGTTGACGTCGAGCAGCGTATCGAACGCGGCGCGCCACGGTACGTTGTCCAGATGCAGCGTGACCGCGCCACGTGCCTTGTCGCTGGCGACGATATTCAGGCCGGTGAACTTCGCGAACGCGCCGAGCACGGCGCCCAGTTCGGCGTGCTGGAAATGCAGCGTGATCGGCCTGTCGGCGGGAAACGACGATGAGGCATTCGTGCTCAGGCGCGTGGCGGGCGCGAGCGGGGCGGGCGGGCCTTCGAGCGGCTCCGTGCGCGCTTCGCCCTGGCGTTTCGCTTCGGCTTCGTCGCGTGCGGCAGAAGACGGTTGCGCCGCATCCGGCGATGCGTCCGCGTCTCGCCCCGGCGCGCCGGCTTCGTCGGTTGCATCCGGCGTGAACGGATTGGCGACGTCCGTCGTAACCGCGCGCGGCAACGGTGGCATGCCGACGGGCGTAAGCGCGTCGTCGAACGGCATGTCGGCGGGAAGCGGCGGCAACGATGCGCGCGCCGCCATGGCGACGAAAGCGGCACACACGAGCATCGAACGCATGACGTTGAGCCGCATCATTCGACGGCCTCCGCGAGCGTCAGCGAATACACGCTGCCATCGCGCTTGGCAAGCGTGAGGGCGCGTGCGTCGACATGCGCAACCCGCTCGTCGCCCCACCGCTGTCCAGGTTCGAGCGTCTCTGCGTTGTCGCCCGCTTCGATCAGCGCGAGACCGCGCAGGCGGTCGGCCAGAAGGCCGACCAGCCGCATCGATGACAAAGCGCTCTCCTGTGCTGACGCAAACGCCGCAGGTTGAAACGGATCGTAGAACACGATCTCTTCGTCGGGATCGAATGCGTCAGGATCATCACGCACCGTTCGATGCGCGGCATTCCGCACGGGATGAACCGCGCTGAACGAATGCAACGTCGCGTTGATTGACAAGGCCTCGCCCTGACGCTTGAGCGTCACTTCTTCGGGCACGACGAGGACCGGCAAACTCGCAAGCCCTTCGAAAAAATCGACGGCATGATCGAAGTCGGCTTGAGCCGTCATACGCAGCGGACGCATCGCGTCGAGTCCGCTGCCCGTGACGACGCCCGGCTCGATTACGAGCAACGTTACGTCGTTGCGTGCCGCGAGCTGCGAGATCACGCGTATGTCGTCCGCCGAGGTCCAGTTCGAAGGCATCGGCGCGTCGCTCGCCCCCTGACGCAATGCAGGCAACTGCGCGACGGCCGCTTCGGCTTCGCCCAGTTTGCGTTGCGCGGCAGATAACATTTCGCGGCTCGCCTGAACGCCGCTCATATCCGTGGCGAGCCATGCATTCGCGCCGAGCACGAAAGCAGCGGCAGCGATGCACAATGCGACGGCCCCGCGTCGTCGCACGCTCCATGCTTCGAGTGGCACACGCAGGCGCTCGACGAGCGTGCGTCCGAATCGCTCGCGCGTCGCCGGCATGCCGATGCGGCCAGCAATAGTCGTGTTCATTGCTTCCCTCTCGTGTTCTGATGCGCCGCCGGCGCCCGGGCCTTTTCAGGCGGCCCGTCCCATTTCAGATGTGCTTTGATTTCTAACGCCGTCGATGCCTCCGTTGCGCCCGTCGCGCGATGCACGTCGCTCAGGTCCGAATCCTTCACGCCTTTCAACGCGGCGAGACGATTCAGCCACGCCGCCGACGCGGCATGATCGGAAGAAACGGCAAGCAGTTCCGTATCGCGCCCGCGTTGCCGCAACTGCCTGACGACGACAGCCTCGGACGACTCCCGGCTCAACGCATCGAGCAGATCGAGCAAGTGCATGAGCGGTTCGGAAAGCGTCGCGGCGCGCTCGCTCCTCAGGCGCTCGTCGCGTGCCTCACTGACAAGCCGTGTGTGCTCGGCAAGCGGCGGCGCAAGCACAGCAAGGCGTTGCCCGATCGCCGCGCGCTCCCGGTCGATACGCACCCGTTCGAACGTCTGCCACGTCACCAGCAACGCCACTGCGGCGCAACCACACAGCGCCGCGCTCGTCCATTCGACATAACGGCGCCGACGCGCGAGCCGCGCATCGCGCTGCCGGTGCGGCAACAGATTGAAACCGTGGGCGAAGGTCATTGCGTCATGCCCCGCAATGCAAGACCGAACGCAACCGCGAACGAAGGCTCATGCAACAGATCCGAGTCGGGTATCACGTTGCCGTCGCTGAGCGAAGAGCAGTCGAAGGGCAACACGGAACAGCCCAGCACATCACCGATATCTGCGAGTGAAAAGCACACGCCTTCGAGCAATTCGATTTCGCCGCCCACCAGCGCGCACACGTTCAGGTTGTTTTCCGCGAGATCGCGCAACGCATCGGCGACGCACGAATATTCGGGCGATGGATAACGGATTTCTTCCGCGATCGTTTCTTCTTCGATGCGCCAGCCGTACACGCCATCGCTGCCGATCCAGATCGCCGCATACGGTTCGTGCAGTTCGAGTTCGAAGGTCGCCGCGTGACGCAGCGCGCGCAACGCCGCATGCGGCTCGACGTCGACCGTTGTCAGCGTCACGCCCGCCATCGCCGCGCTTTCGATGCGCGCTTCGAGATGTTCGCGCGCCGTCGCGGCAATCGACACCGTGCGAAGATGCGGCGGCGACTCGTCGACATACCAGTCGACGGCGAGCGCATGACGCTCGATGCCCGCGACGCGCTCGGCTTCCATCAGCACCGTAGGCTCGATCGACGCAGCGGAACCATGCGGGCCGCTCACGTGATTGACGGGCAGATGCGCCGTGAAAGTCGCGGACCCCGGAATCGCCATTGCGCAACGCAGTGCCGCCGACATGCATTGCTGGGGCACATGGCAGAATGCCTCAGACAACGCGCGCGCCACCGCTTGCCGGTCGACGATCTCCGCGCCTGCCATCGCGCCCGGCGCGAGTGGCTCCAATGCAATGCATTCAATGCGCACGGGTCCCATCTTTCGCGCGCTGCTGCTCAGCGCCACGATCCTCACCGCTTGCGCGCCGACATCGATACCGACTGCCTGACGCCGCATCGCCATTCTTAACGTGTGTTTCAACGCCATTCCTTCCTCCCTCAGATACCAACGGAAACTGAAGGCCCGCGGCATCCAGAGAACGCGGGCAACGGAAGGCATTCTGCGCAGCGCGACACACAAGCGAAATTCAGCCGAATGGCTAATGGTCGGGTAACTGATATCGGGCGACAATCAAAGGCACTACAGTGTTCTCATAGCCGTGCGGACCGCGTCGGCCGTAAGCATGCCGAAAGCTGCCGGGTCGGGCGGCTATAATCGCGGGACCGTTTTCTGGTGTTCATATGCAATCCACGACTCCTACGTCTCCGCCTCCAGCACCCCAGAAGCGCAAGCGTCCGCTCTGGCTGAAGATCATCCTTGGCTTCGTCGGGCTGATCTTCGCCGGGATCCTCTGCGTCCTGCTCGTGCTGGGTTACGCGCTGGTCGTCGCCACGCCCAATCTGCCTTCGCTCGACGCGTTGACCGACTATCGTCCGAAGGTGCCGCTGCGCATCTACACCGCAGATCACGTGCTGATCGGCGAATTCGGCGAAGAGCGGCGCGACATCGTCCACATGCGCGAGGTGCCGGACAATCTCAAGAAGGCAGTACTCGCCATCGAAGACGCGCGCTTTTACGATCACGGCGGCGTCGATCTGATGGGTATCGCGCGCGCCGGTGTGGTCGCGCTCACGAACGGCCACGCAACGCAGGGCGCAAGCACGATCACGATGCAGGTTGCGCGCAACTTCTTCCTGTCCAGCGAGAAGACCTACACGCGCAAGATCTACGAGATGCTGCTCGCGTACAAGATCGAATCGAAGCTGAGCAAAGATCAGATTCTCGAGGTGTACATGAATCAGATCTATCTCGGCCAGCGTGCGTACGGCTTCGCGAGCGCGGCGCGCGTGTACTTCGGCAAGGACCTGAAAGACCTGTCGCTGGCCGAATGCGCGATGCTCGCCGGTCTGCCGAAAGCGCCGTCCGCGTATAACCCGGTGGTGAATCCGAAGCGCGCGAAAGTGCGTCAGGAGTACATCCTTCAGCGCATGCTGGAGTTGGGCTATATCACGCAGGACCAGTACGACACGGCGAGCCGCCAGCCGCTCGTCGTCAAGGGCGCGGGCAAGGAATTCAGCGTCCACGCAGAGTACGTCGCGGAAATGGTGCGGCAGATGATGTACGCGCAGTACCGCGAAGAGGCGTACACGCGCGGCCTGAACGTCGTGACGACCATCGATTCCGCCGATCAGGACGCCGCATACCGGGCGCTGCGCAAAGGCTTGATGGACTATGAACGGCGTCACGGCTATCGCGGTCCGGAAGCGTTCATCGACCTGCCCGCCGACGCGGACGAACGCGAGCAGGCGATCGACGACGCATTGCTCGAACATCCCGACAACGGCGAGATTATCGCCGCGGTGGTGACGTCAGCAAGTCCGAAGCAGGTGCAGGCGACGCTGATCGACGGCAACGCCGTGACGATCCAGGGCGACGGGCTGCGCTATGCAACATTCGCACTGAGCGCGCGCGCGCAGCCGAACCAGCGCGTGCGGCCGGGCGCGATCATCCGTATCGTGAAGAACGACGACGGCAACTGGTCAATCACGCAATTGCCGCAGATCGAAGGTGCGTTCGTATCCGTCGTGCCGCAAGATGGCGCGATCCGCGCGCTCGTCGGTGGCTTCGACTTCAACAAGAACAAGTTCAATCACGTGACGCAGGCATGGCGTCAGCCGGGTTCGAGCTTCAAGCCGTTCATCTATTCGGCGTCGCTAGAAAAGGGTTTGGGACCGGCAACCGTCATCAACGACGCGCCGCTCTTCTTCAGCGCAGCTGAAACAGGTGGCCAGGCGTGGGAGCCGAAGAACTACGGCGGCGGCTTTGATGGCCCGATGTCGATGCGCACCGCGCTGCAGAAGTCGAAGAACCTCGTGTCGATCCGCATCCTCAACCACATCGGCACGAAGTACGCGCAGCAGTACATCACGCGCTTCGGTTTCGATGCGGAGCGTCACCCCGCGTATCTGCCGATGGCGCTCGGTGCAGGCCTCGTCACGCCGCTGCAGATGGCGGCTGGCTACTCGGTGTTCGCGAATGGCGGCTATCGCGTGAATTCGTATCTGATCGCCGAGGTGACCGATCAGCGCGGCGTGGTGGTCGCGCATGCGGACCCGCTCGTCGCGGGCAGCAACGCGCCGCATGCAATCGAGCCGCGCAACGCGTACGTGATGAACAGCTTGCTGACGAGCGTCGCGCAGCGCGGCACGGGCGCGAAGTCAAACGTTCTGAAGCGCACGGACCTCGCGGGCAAGACGGGCACCACCAACGATTCGCGCGACGCGTGGTTCGCCGGCTATCAGCACACGCTTTGCGCGATCGCGTGGATGGGCTACGACAACCCGCGCAGTCTCGGCGACAAGGAAACGGGCGGCGGGCTCGCGCTGCCCGTGTGGATCGACTACATGGGACGCGCGCTCAAGGGCGTGCCCGAGTACAAGATGCCGATGCCGGAAGACGTCGTATCGATCAGCGACGAGTTGTATTTCGACGACTTCACGCCGGGCAATGGCTTCGTGTCGACGGTCGGAGTGACGCTGCCGCCGCCGGAAGCGAGCGGCGCGGCAAGCGGTGCGCCGGCCCAGGTCGGCGCGCAGGAGAAAGAGGACATCATGAACCTGTTCAAAGGTCACTAAGTCCGGATTGCCAGTGAAAAAAAGCCGCCGCGTATCGAACGCGGCGGCTTTTTCATTTTCGGCAAACGTGCATCGGCTTCATGGGCGCCGACGCGAAATGCTCAGGGCGCAATCTGGACGTCGTCGCCTGCCTGCTGCGTCGCGTATTCGGACAGCGCCGCATAAAACTCGGTGCCATTGCGTGTGTCGCGCCACGCGCCGTCGACAAAACGGAAGTGGTATCCGCCCGACTTTGCGGCGATCCAGATCTCCTGCATCGGCGGCTGAAGATTCACGATGATCTTCGTGCCGTTCTCGAATTCGAGCGTCAGCACGTTGCCGCTGCGCTCGAATTCGATGTCGGCGTCCGTATCGTCAAGCGAGCGTTCGATGGCTGCCAGCACAGCCTCGGCACGGGTCAGGTATTCACTGTCGGACATGCTAAACTCCAGCGATTAATTATTCAGGGACAGTCATGCGAGTCGTTTTCCGGACGAGCGCCACGGCCACGATTCTAGCGACTCTGGCTATTGTCGCAGGTGTAGCGCTCAGCGGTTGCGGACAACGCGGTTCGCTTTATCTGCCTACCGTTCCGCCTCTTCCGGCCAAACCGAACGAGCAGACCCAGCCGCCCTCGCCCGACGAAGTCAAACCCGGCGCCGAATCCGCTCAAGGTTCTGTTCCGGATACGTCGGGCACGCCGTTGTCCCTGTCGCCCGATTCCGAACTGCGCACTGCGCCGACGTCGAACGCACCCGCCCAACCGGCGTCCGGCGCGTCCGAAGCTCAATAAGACTGCCGTATGACTCAATCCGCTTTTGCCTACGTCGACGGCGTGCTGCACGCTGAAGGCGTGTCCGCCGTGTCGCTTGCCGAGCAGTTCGGCACGCCGCTCTATGTCTACTCGCGCGCGGCGCTAACCGAGGCGTGGCATGCCTACGCCGACGCATGCGCCGGCCGGCACGCAACCGTACACGTCGCTGTCAAGGCGAACAGCAACCTCGGCGTGCTCAACCTGTTCGCGCGCATGGGCGCGGGCTTCGACATCGTGTCGAGCGGCGAGTTGGCGCGCGTGCTCGCGGCAGGCGGCAAAGCGGAAAACACCGTGTTCTCCGGTGTCGGCAAGAGCGTCGCGGAAATGCGCGAAGGGCTCGCGGCGGGCGTGAAGTGCTTCAACGTCGAATCGATTCCCGAACTCGACCGCCTCAACGCGGTTGCGGGCGAAATGGGCAAGAAGGCGCCCGTGTCACTGCGCGTGAATCCTGACGTCGATGCAAAGACGCATCCGTATATTTCCACGGGCCTCAAGTCGAACAAGTTTGGCGTCGCATTCGACGAAGCGCGCGCCACGTATCGCGCCGCCGCTGCGATGAAGCACCTCGAGGTGGTCGGCATCGACTGCCATATCGGTTCGCAGATCACGGAAGTCGCGCCGTATCTCGACGCCGTCGATAAACTGCTCGAACTCGTCGAGCAGATCGAAGCGGACGGCTTGAAGATCAAGCATATCGACGTGGGCGGCGGACTCGGCATCACCTACGACGACGAAACACCGCCGGATATCGGCGATTTCGTGCGCACGTTGCTCGACCGGATCGAAGCGCGCGGGCATGGCCATCGCGAAGTGTATTTCGAGCCGGGCCGCTCGCTCGTCGGCAACGCGGGCATGCTGCTCACGCGTGTCGAGTTTCTGAAGCCGGGTGCAGAGAAGAACTTTGCGATCGTCGACGCAGCAATGAACGACCTCGCGCGCCCCGCGATGTACGAGGCTTATCACGCGATCGAACCCGTCGTGCAGCGCGCCGGCGACAAGCATGTTTATGACGTCGTCGGTCCCGTGTGCGAAAGCGGCGACTGGCTCGGACGCGAACGCAAACTCGCCGTCGAGCCAGGCGATCTGCTCGCGATCCGTTCCGCGGGCGCCTACGGATTCGCGATGAGCTCGAACTACAACACGCGTGCGCGCGCAGCCGAAGTGATGGTCGATGGCGACAAGGCGTATGTCGTGCGCAAGCGCGAAGAAGTGAAAGATCTGTTCGCGGGCGAGACGGTTCTGCCGGAATAACTTCCGCGCGTTTCGGACGCTCAAAGCAAAAAGGCGATGCGCTTATGGCGCATCGCCTTTTTTGTCGCCTGTCGATTCGCGCTCGTCAGGTTTTTGCGCGCTGCCTGATCCTGTCGCGCGCCCAAACCAGCACGCGCCAGCCGAGCAACGCAATCACGATCGCGCCGTAAATCTTCGGCAAGATCAGATCGTGCTTGCCTGCCTTCATCCACCAGAAATGCAGGATCGCGAGCGCTGCGATCGGGTAGATGGCGCGGTGCAGGGTCTGCCAGCGTCGGCCGAGTTTGCGCACCATCGCTTTCGGCGACGTGATGGCAAGCGGTAACAGCAGCACGAACGCCGCGAAGCCGACCGTGATGAACGGCCGCTTGCCGATGTCCTTCACGATCGCGGCGATATCGAACCACTTGTCGAACCAGAAGTACGTCGTGAAATGCAGCGTGGCGTAGAAGAACGCGAAGAGGCCGAGCATCCGGCGAAAGCGCAGCAATGCGTTCCAGCCGGTCAACTTGCGCAGCGGCGTCACCGCGAGCGTGATGCAGATGAAGACCAGCGTCCACAAGCCCGTCGAGCGCGTGATGAACTCGATGGGATTCGCGCCCAGCCCGCCCGTGAAGCCGAGCAGCACGAGCCGCGCAAGCGGATACAGCGCCGCGACGAACACCGCGATCTTCGCGGGCACGATCCAGCGGCTGGCATTGGCGCTCGTGCTGGCTTTTCGCGTCTGACGCACTGTGTTCGTGGCGTTGCTGGCGGTCGCGGTTTGGGTCGTGTCGGTTGCCATGCGCGCCGCCATCAAAAGTTCTTCTTCAGATCCATGCCCTGATACATCGACGCGACCAGATCGCCGTAGCCGTTGTACATCAGCGTGTTCCGCTTGGGCGTGAAGATGCCGTCACCGATGCGCCGTTCGGTCGCCTGGCTCCAGCGCGGATGGTCGACGTTCGGGTTCACGTTCGAATAAAAGCCGTATTCGCTCGGCGCGTAGGTGTTCCAGCTGGTCGGCGGCTGCTTGTCGACGAAGCGGATTTTCACCAGCGACTTCGCGCTCTTGAAGCCGTATTTCCACGGCACGATGATACGCACGGGCGCGCCGTTCTGATTCGGCAGCACCTGGCCGTAGACGCCCATCGTCAGCAGCGTCAGCGGATTCATTGCCTCGTCCATCCGTAGACCTTCCGAATACGGCCATTCGAGAATCGGCTCGGACAATCCAGGCATCTGCGACGGATCAGCAAGCGTGATGAACTGCACGTATTTCGCGTTCGCCGTCGGCTGCGCGCGCTTGATGACTTCCGAGAGCGGAATGCCGATCCACGGAATCACCATCGACCAGCCTTCGACGCAACGCATCCGGTACACGCGCTCTTCGAGCGGCGCGAGCTTCAGCAATTCATCGATGTCGTAGACCTTCGCGTTCTTCACCTCGCCTTCGACGCTCACCTTCCACGGACGCGGCCGCAACGTCCCGGCGTTGTGCGCGGGGTCGCTCTTGTCGGTGCCGAACTCGTAGAAGTTGTTGTACGTGGTGATGTCCTTGTAAGACGTGACCTTGTCGGTGACGACGAACTTCGGATTGGTCTTCGCGCCGAGCTTCAGCGCCTTCGGATCGGGCGACGAATATTCCGCGTACGCCTCGCCGTGTACACCGATCAGGCTGCCGAGCGCCACCGCGCCCGCCGCCTGCAGGATGCGCCGGCGATTTTCGAACACGCGCTGTGGCGTGATTTCGCTGCGCGCGATGTCGTCGCCATACAGCTGGCCTCGGTCGCTTCGCTTGATCCACATGCTGAAAACTCCTTGCCGGGCGCCTCGCCCGATCGGTATCCATTCGACTCGCGCGAGGGAGTCGCCGTTCTTCGTTCTCGGTTCTTCGTTCTGTTAACACACGCGGCGAGCGATTCTTCCATACCGGCATAAAAAAACCGCCGGTGCAGCGCACACGGCGGTTTCTGGTCGTTCCGACCCGGCGAAACTGAAACTTACAGCTTGCCGTAGCTGTGCAGCCCCGACAGGAACATATTGACGCCGAGGAACGCGAAGCTCGTCACCAGCAGGCCCGTCAGCGCCCACCATGCGGCGACCGCGCCGCGCAGGCCTTTCATCAGACGCATGTGCAGCCACGCCGCGTAATTCAGCCAGACGATCAGCGCCCAGGTTTCCTTCGGGTCCCAGCTCCAGTAGCCGCCCCACGCCTCGGCGGCCCACAGCGCGCCGAGAATCGTCGCGATCGTGAAGAACGCGAAGCCGACGGCGATCGACTTGTACATCACGTCGTCGAGCACGTCGAGCGTCGGCAGGCGGTCGGCCAGCACACCGCGCTCCTTCATCAGATACGCGACGCCAACCATCGCCGACAGCGCGAAGCTGCCATAACCGATGAAGTTCGCCGGCACGTGGATCTTCATCCACCAGCTTTGCAGCGCGGGGACGAGCGGCTGGATCTGCTGCGCGTCGCGCGCGATCGAGTACCACATCAGGAAACCGACGGCCGCGCTGATCACCAGCAGCACGAACGCGCCGAGCGAGCGCGTGTTGTAGTGCTGCTCGTAGTACAGGTAGAACAACGCCGTAATCAGGCTGAACAGCACGAACACTTCGTAGAGGTTCGAGATCGGAATATGGCCGACGTCCGAGCCGATCAGATACGACTCGTACCACCGCACCATAAGGCCGACGAAGCCCATCAGCACCGCCACCCACGTCATCTTCGAGCCAATCGCGGCACCCGTCGGCGAACGCGACAGCGTGCCGATCCAGTAGAACAGCGTGGCCAGCACGAACAGCGCGCTCATCCACAAGATGGCCGACTGGCTCGACAGGAAATACTTGAGGAAGAACGCGTGGTCGGCACGGGCAAGGTCGCCGCCGTAAATCTGGATAGCCGACAGCGACAGCACGGCGATGCACGCAATCAGCAGACGCACCGGCTTCCAGCGCCAGCCGAGCACGACGAAAACAGGCACCGTGCATACCAGCACCAGCTTGTCGTAGTAATTCATGTAGTCGTGGTAGCGCGACAGCGCAAACCCGGCGCCCGCGACCATCGCAAGCGCGAACAGCCAGTCGAACAGGCCAAGACGCTTCAGAAATGGACGATCGTCCAGCAGCGCCTCCCCGGTCAGATGCGGGGTCGAGAGAGCCGCCGTATCGGCGCGCGGTTTGGCGCGCGAGGATGAGGAAACTTGAGTCAGGTCCATGATCTTACCGGGTCGAATCGGATGAATCTGCGGACGCTCCGCGCGTTGCACGGGCGGCGTCCTTTGCCTCGAGGGCGGAATCGGCATCGACAAGCTTACCGCCCAGCGCGACGCCGACGGCATCGCGTGTTTGGGCGAATTCCTTCTCGAAATCGAACGTCTTGCGCGCCGTCGACATCGCCATCACGACGTTCACGCCATTGCCGCCGCGCTCCGCGTCCTTGAGCCAGAACCACAGCCGCCGTTCGCGGACATAGAACATCGAAAAGATGCCTAACACGAGTAGCAGGCTGCCAAGATACACGACTTTTTTGCCCGGCGCGCGCGTCAACTGAAATACCGAAGCTTGCACCTGCTTGAAGGAGTCAAGCTGCAAATAGACGGGCGAACCGTACAGAAAGCTGTCGGAAATGGCGTTTATCGAACTCTGGACGAAGCGGCTCGTGGTCGGGTCGGCCGTCGCCGGGCCTTCTCCCGCCTGCTTGCGCGCGAGTTGCCACACGTCCCACATCGAGCCTTCGAGCATGCGAAGCAAGAGTCCTGCCGCCTTCTCCTGCTCGGCCTTGGGGACAGAACGATCGATGAACGCGGCAACCGCCTGGAAGCCGCCAACCTTCTGACCATTGGCGGCCTTGCCCAGACTCGGATCGTCGCCAGCGAACAGCGTCAGCACGCGCGATGCGCTTTCTTCCAGATGCTGCTGAAGTTCCGCGTTCGACTGCACCGAGCGCTGCGCGAAATCGCGCGCCGCCTGCGCACGGATGGCGGGATCCTGCAGCGCCGCGCGCATCCGCATCCATTCATTGACCGTGCCGCCCGCGTCGGCGGGAATGCGCAGATAGCGGAATGCATCGTCGGGATTCGCGCGCATGCCCGCGAGGAACACGCGCTCGCCGCTTACGTCGACGGGCAGCATGTAGTTGTTGTACTCGCGCGCCTGGCCGTCCTTGTCGCGCACCTTGTACTGCACCGACGGGCCGACGTTATGCAGATCGACCGGTTTCGACGTCTTTGCGCCGGAGCCGAGGCGCTCGTCGAAGGCTTCCTTCAGCGACTGATGCGCGGCAACGCCGCGTGCATCGTTCTGGCCGTTACCGTTCGAGATGTTCTCGACGTTGATCGCGCGGAAATCGGCAAATTCGACCGTCTGGCCATCCGCGCCGGGCATCGACGCGCTCAACACCTTCGAGCCGCCGATCTCGCCGTTGAACGACTCGCTCTTGACGTTGCTGCCCGTCATCGGCCAGGCCGTCGTCTGCATCTGCGAGCCGCCGTCCTGGAAGCTCGACTGATAGATCGATACGCCGTCGTATTCGAACGGCTTGTTCACTTCGACCCGTGCCGGAATACGCGCGCCCGTCTTGTGGTCGATCACGACGATGTCGCTTGCAAAGAGCTTCGGCATGCCCGTCGAGTAGTAATCGACGATGAACTTGTTCAATTCGATCGAGAAAGGCAGATCCTGGATCAGCGAGCCGTCCTGCTGGTTCAGGATCGCCGTCGACACATGCTGGCCTTCCGGCACCCACGCGTAGCCGCGGAATGTCGGATTGCCTTGCGACAGACGATGCTCGGGCGGAATCTCATTGATGACGGTGTTGGCGCGGATCGGCGTCTTGTCGAACAGCCACATCTGCAGCTTGATGGGCAGATTGCTGTCGAGCAGCCCACCGATGCAGATAATCACGATCGCAATGTGCGCGGAGATGTAGCCGAGCTTGGTCAGCGCGCCGCGCTTCGCGGCGATCAGCGTCGCGCCTTCCGATTCGCGCGTCACGTACTTGTAGCCGAGCTTTGCCGACAGCTTGCCGAGCGTGGCGGCGGCTTGCGCGCGCGTCGCGTTCGGCACCTCGAACTCGCCCTTGTGATGGAACGCGCGCAGGCTGCCTTCGCGGACCTTGTCCTTCCAGCTCTTCATATCGGCGATCATCTTCGGCGCGTTGCGGATCACGCACAGCGAGACCGACACGAGCAGAAAGCCGAGGATCAGCATGAACCACCACGCGCTGTACACGTTGTACAGGCTCAGCGAGCGGAAGATGTCGGCCCAGAACGGCCCGAACTGGTTGACGTAGTTCGGATACGGATCGTCCTGCGTGAGCACGGTGCCGATGATGCTCGCGATCGACAGGATCACGAGCAATGCGATCGCAAAGCGCATCGAACTCAGCAATTCGACGGACGTGCGCAGGAAGCGCTGCCGCGACTTCAACTCCAAACCCGACGTGGTGACGCTCATTCAAACTCCGACTGAACAGCAAAAAAGGGTGCAGGGACATCGCTGCTTGCGATTCCCTCACCCTTTTCTTGTTTTTTCGCCGGCCATCTTATGGCTCACCTTAGGCCGGCGTCGCTTTCGTACGGACTCTTAGTGCAAGCCCGCGATGTAATCGGCAACCGCCTTGATCTCGCTATCCGACAAACGCGATGCGACGGCGTGCATTGCTTCGTTGTTGTTCCGCGCGCCCGGGCCCTGCGTGAACGCGGTCAACTGTGCCACGGTGTAATCCGCCCATTGCCCCGACAGGCGCGGATACTGTGACGGAATGCCCTGCCCCGTCGGCCCGTGACAACTTGCGCACGCAGGAACGCCCTTGTCGGCGAGGCCAGCGCGATAAATCTTCTGCCCGAGGGGCACGGTGTCCTTGTTGTGCGCGTAACCCGGCTTCGGTGCCTGCGACGCGAAGTACGCCGACACGTTGACCATGTCCTGATCGGTTAGCGCCGCCGCCATACCCGCCATGATCGCATTGTTACGGGCGGGCTGCTTCGCACCTGGCTGGGTTTTGAAATCTTTGAGCTGCTTGACGAGATACTCGGGGTGTTGGCCGGCGAGCTTCGGATACGCGCCGCCCGCACTGTTGCCATCCGCGCCGTGGCATGAGGCGCACACTTGCGCTGCGATTGCCTGCCCCCGATTCAAATCCGGCTTTGCCTGATCTGCTGCTCTTGCCTGTACCGCCAAACCTGAAAGACCTGCTGCTGTGTGAAGTACCACCAGAAACTTGCCCAGTCGATTCATTCGCACACCCTGTTTCGTCTTGTGGGAATTAGAGGTTCTGCAAAATACGACAGCGACCGATCAGCCGCCGAGGCCCGCGCGGCGGCCTCTCAGGTTTTCAGTAAACCATCGTATTGTACAATAACTCGCTAATCGATCTGGCGCCAGTCGGGCCTCTCCGGCCTTTACGGCGGGGCTGCATCGCCCTTGCAGGGCAATTCATCACGTCCGCCGATGTGCGCAGGACGTCCGCTCGACGTCCATTCACCCCTCCATCTGGTCTTCTCCATGTCTTTTCTGCTCCACCAAGCGCGCTTTTTCACGACCGTCAATCACTTGCGCGATCTGCCGCCTACGCCGCAACCCGAGGTCGCTTTCGCGGGGCGGTCGAATGCGGGAAAGTCGACGGCCATCAACCTCCTCTGCAACCAGAAGCGACTCGCGTTTGCCAGTAAGACGCCTGGGCGCACGCAGCACATCAACTACTTTTCGGTGGGACCGGCGGACGAACCTGTCGCGCATCTCGTCGATCTGCCCGGCTATGGCTATGCCGAAGTGCCCGGCGCGGCGAAGGCTCATTGGGAGCAGTTGCTGTCGAGCTATCTGCAAACGCGGTCGCAGTTGCGCGGCATGATCCTGATGATGGATTCGCGCCGGCCGCTCACGGAACTGGACCGCCGGATGATCGAGTGGTTCGCGCCGACAGGCAAGCCGATTCACACATTGCTCACCAAGTGCGACAAATTGACTCGTCAAGAGAGCATCAACGCGTTGCGGGCGACGAAGAAAGGGCTGGATGAATATCGCGCGGCGGGTTTTCAGGGCGAACTGTCCGCCCAGCTTTTTTCCGCGCTCAAGCGGGTTGGCCTCGACGAAGCGCACGAACTGATCGAAGGCTGGATTGCGCCCGGCACGGCTGGCGATTCCGACGAACCGGCTTCGGCTGAATAAGGCCGGAAGGGCCGCCGCGACACGTGGGCGGCGGTTTTCGTTCGCCCAGAAAAAAACCCGCCGCTAGAAAACGGCGGGTTAAACAGCCTAATCGAAAAACGACAGGCACCCGCTCAGGGAGGAGAAGCGGGGAGGTCAGCGCTAGGCGCCTTGCTCGATCGGTATGATATACCATTGTCTCGAAAAGTTTCTGGCAGGGTGCCGCCAGCATTTTTGACTTTTGCAGATATCCCCACATGAGCTTCTATCCGCATCACCGCCCTCGCCGCATGCGCCGGGACGACTTTTCGCGCCGCCTGATGCGCGAGAACATCCTCACCACCAATGATCTGATTTACCCCGTCTTCGTGATCGAAGGGACAAATGTCCGTCAGGCCGTTCCGTCGATGCCTGGCGTCGAGCGAGTGTCCGTCGATCTGCTGATGGGCGTCGCCGAGCAGTGTCTCGAACTGGGCGTGCCCGTGCTGTCGCTGTTCCCGGTGATCGAGCCGTCGCTGAAGACGCCCGACGGCCGCGAGGCAACCAACGAAGCCGGCCTGATTCCGCGCGCGGTGCGCGAGTTGAAGAAACGCTTCCCCGAACTCGGCGTGTTGACGGACGTCGCGCTCGATCCGTACACGAGCCACGGCCAGGACGGCGTGCTCGATGAAAACGGCTACGTGATCAATGACGAAACGGTCGAGATTCTCGTCGAGCAGGCGCAGACACAGGCGCAGGCGGGCGTCGACATCGTCGCTCCGTCCGACATGATGGACGGCCGGATCGGTTCGATTCGCGAGATGCTGGAAAGCGAGGGCCACATTCACACGCGGATCATGGCTTATTCGGCGAAGTTCGCGTCGGCGTTCTACGGCCCGTTCCGCGATGCCGTCGGCTCCGCGGCGAATCTCGGCAAGGGCAACAAGATGACGTATCAGCTTGACCCCGCCAACTCGGACGAGGCGCTACGCGAAGTGCGCGCCGACATCGACGAAGGCGCGGACATGGTGATGGTCAAGCCTGGCATGCCTTATCTGGATATCTTGCGTCGCGTGAAGGACGAGTTCCGCTTCCCGACTTACGTGTACCAGGTGAGCGGCGAATACGCGATGCTGAAGGCCGCCGCGCAAAACGGCTGGCTCGATCACGATAAGGTGATGATGGAATCGCTGCTCGCGTTCAAGCGCGCAGGTGCGGATGGCGTGCTGACGTACTTCGCGCTGGACGCTGCGCGTTTGCTGCGGGCGCAGAAGTAAGGTTGCGATGCCTGCCGTGTACGGCGGTGTCGCGGTCGGTATCGGCTGAAAGCGGAGATTGCCTTAAGGCGTCTCCGCTTTTTTCATTTCAAGCTGATGCGGACGGCGTTGGATATACGTGCGTGACGTTTCATGCTCAGGTCTGCGGCACCGTCATCGCCCGGTCGAGACTCCTCAGAAATTTGTCCGCCGATTCGTATCCGACGACGCGCAGCACTTCTCTCCCGCCGCGGTCGAAAAAGATGATTCCCGGCGGCCCGAACAGGTTGAAGCGCTTGAGCAGAACCTGATCGTCTGCGTTATTGGCCGTCACGTCCGCTCGCAGCAGATTCATTTGCTTGAGCTTCGCCTGAACGCGCGGATCGCTGAAGGTGAACTTCTCCATTTCCTTGCAGCTGACGCACCAGTCCGCGTAAAAATCGAGCATGGCGGGCTGTGCAGCCGTTTTGACGGCTTCGTCGAGCTGACCTGATGAGCGGACTGGTGCGAAGGCCAGATCGGTCTGTTGGGCCTGCCCGGACGGGGCATTCAATGTCCGACCCGCGAGTACGGCGAGCGGCTTCAGCGGGTCCGTCGATCCCGCTGCCAGCCCAACCAGTAAGGTGGCGGCCCAGATCGCCAATGCTGCACCGATTCCGCGTCCAAGACCGCGCCAGATCGAGCCTGCGCCCGCATGAGGGGAAAATAGCCCCAGGCCGGCAGCTGCGATCAGGAGCCACAATGCGGCCAATAGCATTTGCGCAATCGGGCCCAACACCGGCCACACGATCCAGAGCGCAGCCGCCAGCAGCACGATGCCGAAGAAAACCTTGACGCTATCCATCCAGGCACCCGCGCGCGGCAGCATCGTGCCGGCACCGAGCCCGATGATGAGCAGCGGTACGCCAAGCCCGATACCCATCGAAAATAATGCCGCGCCGCCCAGCACGGCATTGCCGGTGTGCGCGATGAACGCCAATACCGCGAACAGCGGTGCCGTCATGCACGCACCGACTACCAGCGCAGAAAGTGCTCCCATCACCGCGACGGCCGCGAACTTGCCTCCCGAGCGCTTTTCCGACGCCTGTGAAACGCCACTCTGCAAGCGCTGAGGCAACACGATATCGACTCCCGCGATCAGCGTGAGCGCAAAGAGGGACAGCAAAACGCCAAATGCGCCGAGCACCCACGGGTTCTGCAGCCAGGCGCCAAGGCTTTGCCCAACGAGCGCGGCCGCGATGCCAAGCACCGTGTACACGAGCGCCATCCCGACAACATAAGCCAATGACAGCGTGAAACCGCGTGCGCGCGTGACCCGAGGCCCCTCGCCGATGATGATTGCCGACAGAATCGGGATCATCGGGTACGAACAGGGAAGCAGACTCAGCACGATGCCGGCGACGAAATACAAACCGACGATCGCGAAAAACCCGCCGCCTTGCAGCAGTGATTGCGCATAGTCTGCGCTGGTCGCGCGCTCGTACCACGAGGTGCTGCTTTGAGTGTCCTGAGCCGGCAGCGTGTTCGTTTTACCCGCAACGGCCGCGTGCAACGCCGCTCCCGTCACGTGGTAGACGCGCTCCATTGGCGGATAGCAGATGCCCGCGTCGGCGCAGCCCTGCGACGTAACGGCAAGATCGAACGGACCGCTCGCCTGCTTCACGGGAACGCGGACAGTCAATTCTCCGCGATAGGTTTCGACATTTTTCCCGAAGGTCTGATCGAACTTCACATGCCCCGCGGGTAATTGCGCGTCACCCATCGTCGCCGTACCGTTGCGCGTCGCGAAGGCGAATCGCTCCCGGTACATGTAGTAGCCGTCGGCGATCTTGTAGTGAACCAGCACTTCGCCTGGCTGCTCGGATGCGCTGAATCTGAAAGCGACGGCTGGATCGAGAAAGTCGTCCGCCGCACGAACGACGCTCGCGGTAGTCAGCGATAGCAGCAGTACGCCTGCGACAAAGGTGAGAAGGCGCGCGACATTCCGCCAGCGCCGGGACAAACCGTTAAACATGGATTGGGCGTTGCGTTTCGGCATTCACCCATTGGCCATACGCGGCCGACGCAGTGACTTGCCAGGAAAGGATTTCGGGCGTGTCGTACGGATGCTGAGCCTGGATGAACCGTTCGAGCTCAAGCGTTCGGACGACGCTCGTCTTGAACAGCAACTGGATCTCTTCCGCCGATTCGATCTTGCCCTGCCAGTGATAGTTGGACTGGACGCTGCCAAGTTGCGTCACACACGCAGCGAGACGTGCTGAAAGCGCGTCCTGAGCCAATTTTTGCGCCGTTGCGAGGTCCGGCACGGTCGTCAATACCAAACTCACATTTACGTTCACCGACCGCTCCAGCGCTTTCCAAAACAGGGTGACGCTATCGTATCACCTTGTCCTGATAGCTCGCAGACGCTCGAATGGCATAGGCAAAGCGCACGCTGGAAACAAAAAAGCCAGGCTCACGCCTGGCTTCTTTTAGTCGCTGTCAGAAGGCTTATTCAGCTTCTGCAACGTTTTCGACTTCCTCGACTTCCGGACGGTCGAGCAGTTCGACCAGTGCCATCGGTGCGTTGTCGCCGACGCGGAAACCGAACTTCAGGATGCGCAGGTAGCCACCCGGACGGTTCGCGAAGCGCGGGCCCAGCACGTCGAACAGCTTCGTGACCGAGTCACGATCGCGCAGGCGATTGAACGCCAGACGACGGTTTGCCAGCGACGGCTTCTTGCCGAGCGTGATCAGCGGCTCGACGACTTTACGGAGTTCCTTCGCCTTCGGCAGCGTCGTCTTGATGACTTCGTGCTCGATCAGCGAGTTGGACATGTTACGGAGCATTGCCAGACGGTGGCTGCTCGTGCGGTTCAGTTTCCGCAAACCATGACGGTGACGCATTTCAATTTCCTTGAATCAAAGTTTTGGTCCAGCTCTTCTATCGCTTTCCTTGTGTACAGCGTGGAAAGCACGGGCCGGTAGTGAAAAAGGCAAGACGCGGATTTTAAAGGAAAATCCGCGTCCTTACCAGTCGATACTGCTTGACTTACTTGTCGAGACCAGCCGGCGGCCAGTTTTCGAGCTTCATGCCGAGCGTCAGGCCACGCGAAGCGAGCACTTCCTTGATCTCGTTCAGCGACTTGCGACCCAGGTTCGGCGTCTTCAGCAGCTCGTTTTCCGTGCGTTGGATCAGATCGCCGATGTAATAGATGTTCTCGGCCTTCAGGCAGTTCGCGGAACGAACCGTCAGTTCGAGATCATCGACCGGACGCAGCAGGATCGGATCGATCTGCGGAGCGCGCGACGGTGCTTCTGCCGCTGCTTCCGTGCCTTCCAGCGCCGCGAACACCGACAGCTGATCGACCAGAATACGCGCCGATTGACGGATCGCTTCTTCCGGCGAAATCACGCCGTTGGTTTCGATGTTCATCACGAGCTTGTCGAGGTCGGTACGCTGTTCGACACGCGCGCTTTCCACGGCGTAGCTCACGCGGCGAACCGGCGAGAACGACGCATCCAGCACGATACGACCGATGATCTTGGCCGATTCTTCGCCGTAACGACGCACGTTGCCCGGGACATAGCCACGGCCCTTTTCGACCTTGATCTGCACGTCGAGCTTACCGCCCTTCGACAGATGCGCAATTACGTGATCCGGGTTGATCACTTCGCAGTCGTGTGCGAGTTCGATGTCGCCAGCCGTGACAACGCCTTCGCCTTCCTTGCGCAGCGTAACCGTCACTTCGTCACGGTTATGCAGCTTGAACACCACGCCCTTCAGGTTCAACAACAGGTTGACCACGTCCTCCTGCACACCATCGAGCGTCGAGTATTCATGCACGACGCCTGCGATCGTCACTTCGGTCGGCGCGTAGCCCACCATCGACGACAGCAATACACGCCGAAGCGCGTTACCCAAGGTGTGGCCATAACCCCGTTCAAACGGTTCCATGACCACTTTCGCGTGGCTTTCGCCAAGCGATTCAACAGCGATGATCTTGGGCTTCAACAAACTGGTTTGCATAGGTTTTCCTTTTCAATACCCTCGGCTCGTTACACCGATAAGGCTGACCGGTAACAACCTGAAAATAAACAGCCGAGGTGCCCCCTTGCCTAACGCAATCGGGGAACCTCGGCCGTCAATCCGATTAGCGCGAATACAATTCGACGATCAGGCTTTCGTTGATGTCGCCAGCGATGTCGCTGCGTTCCGGCATTTGCTTGAACGTGCCTTCGAACTTCTTCGAATCGACAGCAACCCACTGCGGCAGACCGCCCTGTTCGGCGAGCGACAGCGCTTCGAGAATACGAGCCTGCTTCTTCGACTGTTCGCGCACGGCAACCACGTCGCCAGCCTTGACCTGCAGCGACGGGATGTTCGCGACGACGCCGTTCACCGTGATCGACTTGTGGCTCACGAGCTGACGCGCTTCAGCGCGCGTCGAACCGAAACCCATGCGATACACGACGTTGTCGAGACGCGACTCGAGCAGCTTCAGCAGGTTTTCACCCGTGTTGCCCTTGCGACGGTCGGCTTCAGCGAAGTAGCGGCGGAACTGGCGCTCGAGCACGCCGTAGATGCGCTTCACTTTTTGCTTTTCGCGCAGCTGCGTGCCGTAGTCGGACGTACGTGCGCCCGAGGTGCGGCCATGTTGACCAGGCTTGCTGTCAAGCTTGCACTTGTCAGCGAGCGAACGACGGGCGCTCTTCAGGAAGAGATCGGTGCCTTCACGGCGAGACAGCTTGGCTTTAGGGCCGATATAGCGTGCCACTTTGCATTCCTTCTATGATTGATCACGTGAACTTTCATTCACGCTAGTCCGAACCCTTTGGGTCGAACGGTGGGCTTAGTCAATTCAATAACGCAAGCAGCCTGTTACCGCCGTTAGCGGCAACAGGCGCAAGCGGAGCAAGCGTCTTAGATACGACGACGCTTCGGCGGACGGCAGCCGTTGTGCGGAACCGGCG
Organism: Paraburkholderia steynii; assembly: GCF_900100565.1. Lineage (NCBI taxonomy): Bacteria > Pseudomonadati > Pseudomonadota > Betaproteobacteria > Burkholderiales > Burkholderiaceae > Paraburkholderia > Paraburkholderia steynii. The sequence goes on from NZ_FNDI01000026.1 coordinate 135,740, forward strand.
TCACGTCGGAGATCGCGGTGATCTTGATGCCAAGACCATGCAGCGCGCGCACCGCGGACTCACGGCCAGGGCCAGGGCCCTTGATCCGCACTTCGAGGTTCTTCACGCCGTATTCCATCGCCACGCGGCCAGCCGATTCAGCTGCGACCTGAGCTGCAAACGGGGTCGATTTACGCGAACCCTTGAAGCCCTGACCACCCGACGTCGCCCAAGCCAATGCATTGCCTTGACGATCGGTGATCGTGATGATGGTGTTGTTGAACGACGCGTGAACGTGAACCACGCCCTCGGCGACGTTCTTCTTGACCTTCTTGCGAACGCGTTGCGCCGCGGAGTTGTTCGAAGCCTTAGCCATTACGTTTTCCTGTAACTGTCAGTCCCGCTTACTTCTTCAGCGATTGCGCTGCACGACGCGGACCCTTGCGCGTACGGGCATTCGTACGCGTGCGCTGGCCGCGCAGGGGCAGGCCCTTACGATGGCGCACGCCACGATAGCAGCCGAGATCCATCAGGCGCTTAATGTTCATCGTCGTTTCACGGCGCAGATCGCCTTCAACGATGAACTTGCCGACTTCTTCACGCAGCTTTTCGAGGTCTGCGTCGTTCAGGTCCTTGACCTTCTTCGAAAATGCCACACCAGCTGCGACGCAAATGTCGCGCGAGCGCGTGCGGCCGATACCGTAAATTGCCGTCAGGCCGATTTCGGTATGCTGGTGGTTCGGGATGTTAACCCCTGCGATACGAGCCATTGTTTTTCCTCAAACAAAAAGCGCAAACAAAAGCGCGGCGTTCAGCCTTGACGCTGCTTGTGGCGCGGATCAGAGCTGCAAATCACGCGAACGACGCCCTTGCGCTTGATGATCTTGCAATTGCGGCAAATGCGCTTAACCGATGCCATCACTTTCATGATATTACCCTTTTTTCAAATCACTTCGCCCGGAACACGATCCGCGCACGCGACAGATCGTAAGGCGTCAATTCAACCGTAACCTTGTCGCCCGGAAGGATACGGATGTAGTGCATCCGCATCTTGCCGGATATGTGTCCCAATACGACATGGCCGTTTTCCAGCTTCACCCGAAAGGTAGCGTTGGGGAGGTTTTCGATAACCTCGCCCTGCATCTGGATTACATCGTCTTTGGCCATAAGTCCTTTCAACGCATCGGGACGCCGCCGCCCTTGAAGTTAGCCTTCTTCAGCAGCGACTCATACTGTTGCGACATAACGTACGACTGCACCTGCGCCATGAAATCCATTGTGACGACGACAATGATCAGCAGCGACGTTCCACCAAAATAAAACGGCACATTCCAGCGCAGCACCAGAAACTCGGGCAGCAAGCAAACGAACACGATGTAGATCGCACCGGCTAGCGTCAGACGCGTCAGGATGCGGTCGATATAGCGTGCCGTCTGGTCACCCGGACGAATACCCGGGACGAATGCACCACTCTTCTTCAGGTTGTCGGCCGTCTCCCTGCTGTTGAACACCAGCGCGGTGTAGAAGAAGCAGAAGAACACGATCGCCAACGCGTACAGCAACACGTACACCGGTTGACCGGGCTTGAGCGCTTCAGCCACGTTGTGCAGCGTGTCCGCGAACCAACCGGTCCGCGACCCTGAACTGAACCAGTTCAGGATGGTTGCCGGGAACAGGATGATCGACGATGCGAAGATCGGCGGAATCACGCCCGACATGTTCAGCTTCAACGGCAGATGCGACGACTGTCCACCGTAAATCTTGTTGCCGACTTGCCGCTTCGCGTAGTTCACAAGAATCTTGCGCTGGCCGCGTTCAATGAACACTACCAGATACGTCACAGCTGCAATCAGCGCGACCACGATGATCGCCGAGATGATGCTCATCGAGCCAGTACGAACCAGTTCGAAGAGACCACCGATCGCATTCGGGAAACCCGCTGCGATACCGCCGAAGATAATGATCGAAATGCCGTTACCCAGACCGCGTTCCGTGATTTGCTCACCGAGCCACATCAGGAACATCGTGCCGGTCACGAGCGTCACCACCGTCGTCAGCCGGAAGACCATGCCAGGATCGATCACCAATGCCGGCTGATTCTCCAGCGCAACAGCGATACCGAAAGCCTGGAACGTGGCAAGAACCACCGTGAAGACACGCGTGTACTGCGTAATCTTCCGTTGACCCGCCTGTCCTTCCTTCTTCAGCGCTTCGAGTTGCGGCGAGACAATCGCCAGCAACTGCATGATGATCGACGCCGAGATGTACGGCATGATCCCCAGCGCGAAAATCGTGAACCGCGAAAGTGCGCCACCCGAGAACATGTTGAACATGCCAAGGATGCCGCCCGACTGGCTCTGAAACAACTTTGCCAGCTGGTCCGGGTCGATACCCGGCACCGGAATATGCGCGCCGATGCGGTAGACAACTAGCGCCAGCAGCAGGAACACTGCACGCCGACGCAGATCGCCAAACTTCGCCGCGCTTCGACCGGGTTTTGCGAGACTCGGGCTGTTAGCCAAGAACCTTCTCCGATGCAAATGCTAGTGACGGCAATCGACTTGCACGTTACTCGGCGAAAGAACCGCCAGCTGCTTCGATCGCAGCGCGCGCGCCCTTCGTCGCACCCAGCCCCTTCACGACGACCTTGCGCTTCAACTCGCCCGTCGCAATGATCTTGGCGCTGGTCATCAGCTCGCCGATCAAGCCGGCTTGCTTCAGTGCCAGAAGATCGACTTCATCGACCGGCAGCTTCTCCAGATCGCCGAGACGCACTTCACCAACGAATTCCTTCGTCAGCGAGGTAAAGCCACGCTTCGGCAGACGGCGTTGCAGCGGCATCTGACCGCCTTCGAAGCCGACCTTGTGGAAGCCACCCGAACGCGATTTCTGACCCTTGTGACCACGGCCAGCGGTCTTACCGAGGCCGGAGCCGATGCCGCGACCAACGCGACGCTTTGCGTGCTTCGCGCCTTCAGCCGGCTTCAGGTTATTCAATTCCATTATCAACTCCTTGAGTGCCCGAACGGCCGCTTAGTCGATGACCTTAACGAGGTACGAGACCTTGTTGATCATGCCACGCACAGCCGGCGTGTCCTGCAACTCGCTAACCGAGTTCAGGCGGCGCAGACCAAGACCACGCACCGTAGCGCGGTGCGATTCGCGGGTCCCAATCAGGCTCTTGACGAGCTGAACCTTGACAGTTTTTTCAGACATGGTGACCACCTTAGCCCAGAATGTCTTCGACGGACTTACCACGCTTCGCCGCGATGTCAGCCGGCGTCGACTGCTTGCGCAGCCCATCCAGCGTCGCACGAACGAGGTTGTACGGGTTCGTCGAACCGTGGCTCTTGGCCACAACGTTTTGCACGCCCATCACGTCGAACACTGCGCGCATCGGGCCGCCAGCGATCACGCCGGTACCATCCTTCGCCGGAGCGAGGAGAACCGTCGACGCGCCGTGCTTGCCATGCACTTCGTGTTGCAGCGTACCGTTCTTGAGCGGCACCTTGAACATGTTGCGGCGGGCTTGTTCCATTGCCTTCTGAACAGCGACCGGAACTTCCTTGGCCTTGCCCTTGCCCATGCCGACGCGGCCGTCACCATCGCCAACCACGGTCAGTGCGGCGAAGCCGAGAATCCGGCCACCCTTCACGACCTTGGTCACGCGGTTGACCGAAATCATCTTTTCGCGGAGGCCGTCGTCGCGTTCGTCAGCCTGAACTTTCGCTTGCATCTTTGCCATGACGAATTCCTTCCTTAGAACTTGAGCCCGGCTTCGCGCGCCGCGTCAGCCAGCGCTTTCACGCGGCCGTGGTAGCGGAAACCCGAGCGGTCGAAGGCGACGGATTCGATGCCGGCAGCCTTAGCCTTTTCTGCGATGCGCTTGCCGATCAGGGTCGCAGCGGCAACATTGCCACCCTTGCCCGACTGGTCGGCCAGTTGCGCACGCACTTCGGCTTCGAGCGTCGACGCGCTGGCGAGCACCTTGGTGCCGCACGGCGAGAACACTTGCGCATAGATGTGCGTGTTCGTGCGATGCACGGCCAGACGCGCGACTTGCAGCTCAGCGATCTTGACACGCGTCTGACGAGCGCGGCGCAGGCGAGATTGAGTCTTATCCATGATTGCGCACCCTTACTTCTTCTTCGTTTCTTTGAGGATCACAACCTCGTTGGCATAGCGCACGCCCTTGCCCTTATAAGGCTCCGGCGGACGGTAGCCGCGCACTTCTGCAGCGACCTGGCCAACTTGTTGCTTGTTGATCCCCTTGATCACGATTTCGGTTTGCGACGGGGTTTCAGCCTTGACGCCTTCCGGCATCTGGTGCACCACCGGGTGCGAGAAACCCAGCGACAGGTTCAGCTTGTCGCCTTGCGCTTGCGCACGATAACCAACGCCAACCAGCGTCAGCTTGCGCTCGAAACCCTTAGTCACGCCTTGCACCATGTTCGCGACCAGCGCGCGCATCGTGCCCGACATCGCATTTGCTTCGCGGCTTTCGTCAACCGGCTCGAACTTCAGCGTGCCGTTGTCGTTCACCACTTTCACGAGGCGATTCGCGTTCTGCGAAATCGTACCCAGCGGGCCCTTGACGGTAATGCGCTCGTCGCTCAGGGCCACTTCTGCGCCTTGCAGCGCGATCGGGCTTTTACCTACTCGAGACATGTTTCTTCTCCCTTCGGTCTTAAGCGACGTAGCAGATGACTTCGCCGCCCACGCCAGTAGCGCGCGCCTTGCGGTCGGTCATCACACCCTTCGGCGTCGAAACGATCGCAACGCCAAGGCCATTCATAACCTGCGGAATATCGTTGCGGCCGCGATACACACGCAGACCAGGCTTCGAGACGCGTTCGAGGCGCTCGATAACCGGACGGCCAGCGTAGTACTTCAACGCGATGTTCAATTCCGACTTCGCGCCTTCAGCCTTCACTGCGAAATCGTCGATATAGCCTTCATCCTTCAGGACTTGCGCGATCGCAACCTTGACTTTCGACGAGGGCATCGTCACCGAAACCTTCTCAACCATCTGCGCGTTGCGGATGCGAGTCAGCATATCGGCGATAGGATCACTCATGCTCATTTACGTTTCTCCTATTACCAGCTCGCCTTGGTCAGGCCAGGGATCTCGCCGCGGAACGCGATTTCACGAATCTTGTTACGCGCCAGCCCGAATTTACGGAACGTGCCACGCGGACGACCGGTGATTGCGCAACGATTGCGCTTGCGAGTCGGGTTCGAATTGCGCGGCAGTTGTTGCAGCTCAAGGCGAGCCGAATAACGCTCTTCTTCCGACTTGCTTTGGTCGTCGATGATTGCCTTCAGCTCAGCACGCTTAGGTGCGAACTTGGCAGCCAGGCGCGCACGCTTCTTTTCACGTTCGATCAGTGCCAGTTTAGCCACGGTAACCTCAGTTTCTGAACGGGAACTTGAAGCTGGCGAGCAGTGCCTTTGCTTCATCGTCAGTCTTCGCAGTCGTCGTGATGCTGATGTTCAGCCCACGCAGCGCGTCGATTTTGTCGTAGTCGATTTCGGGGAAAATGATCTGCTCTTTCACACCGATGTTGTAGTTGCCACGACCGTCGAATGCACGGCCCGACACGCCACGGAAGTCACGCACACGCGGGAGCGCAACCGTCACGAAACGATCGAGAAATTCGTACATTGCCTGGCCACGCAGCGTGACCATCGCGCCGATCGGGTAACCCTGACGGATCTTGAAGCCTGCGATTGCCTTGCGTGCCTTCGTGATGACCGGCTTCTGGCCCGCGATCTTCGTCAGATCGCCAACGGCGTTCTCGATGATCTTCTTGTCAGCGACGGCTTCGCCAAGACCCATATTCAGGGTGATCTTGGTGATGCGCGGCACTTCCATCACGGACTTGTAACCGAACTTCTCGATCAGGCCGGGAACAACCTTCTCTTTATAAAATTCTTGCAAACGTGCCATTTTTTACTCCGCAGCGTCAGGCGCTCAGCACAGCACCGGTCGACTTCAGGAAACGAACCTTCTTGTCTCCCTCGACCTTGATGCCGACACGCGACGGCTTGCCATTCGCGTCGACCAGCGCGACGTTCGAAATATGCAACGGCATTGCCTTCGCTTCCACGCCGCCCGTCGTACCCTTCATCGGGTTCGGCTTCACATGCTTCTTGGCGATATTGAGGCCCTCGACGGTCACACGGTCATCAGCAACGACCAGCACTACACCGCGCTTGCCCTTGTCTTTACCGGTAACTACGACGACTTCGTCACCTTTGCGAATCTTGTTCATCTCGGCTCCTTACAGCACTTCCGGCGCGAGCGAAACGATCTTCATGAAACGTTCGCTGCGCAGCTCACGCGTAACCGGCCCAAAGATACGGGTGCCGATAGGCTCGAGCTTGGTATTCAAAAGCACGGCTGCGTTGCCGTCGAACTTGATCAGCGAGCCGTCTTGACGACGGACGCCCTTGGCGGTGCGAACCACCACGGCGTTGTAGATTTCGCCTTTCTTCACGCGCCCGCGCGGCGTTGCTTCTTTGACGGTCACCTTGATGATGTCGCCAATGTTGGCATAACGACGCTTCGAGCCGCCGAGCACCTTGATGCACATGACTTCACGCGCACCCGTGTTGTCGGCCACTTCGAGCCGAGTTTCGGTCTGGATCATGGTTTATCTTTCCCAACTTAATCCGGTCACACCACCATGGCGCACCCGGTCAGTCTTGGTCCCGTCAGCCAATCGGCTGCTTGGGTATGAACAGCAGCGACGGCAAACGAAACCCGCCATCGCAATCTGGTGATTCTGTCGACATGGACTGACGCCCAAATCGCTTCCCCCACCTACGACTTCGCCCGCGATGGGGCTCCCACAAAGAGGGAAGACCGAGATTATAACAAATAATCTCGGTCTTGCAAGCGAAATCTACTGCGATTTCAACTACTTCTTACTGCTCAGCCGCTTAGATGATTCGAGCAGCTTCAATCAGACGCGACACAGCCCAAGCCTTCGTCTTCGACACCGGACGAGTTTCCTGGATTTCAACGAGATCGCCCTCGTTGTACGTGTTCGCTTCGTCATGAGCGTGATACTTCTTCGAACGTACGACGTACTTGCCGTAGATCGGGTGCTTCACGCGGTGCTCGACCAGCACGGTAACCGTCTTGTCCATCTTGTTGCTGACGACCTTGCCGACCAGCGTCCGCTTGAGCGAGGTTTTTACGCTATCGTTCATTTCTGGTTCGCCTTCTCAGTCAGGACGGTCCGCACACGTGCGATGTCGCGACGAACCTTCTTCAGCTGGCTCGTGTTCGTGAGCTGCTGGGTCGCGAGTTGCATGCGCAGGCCGAATTGCGCCTTCAACAGGTCCGACAGCTCCTTGTTGAGCGCGGCCTGATCTTTCTGGTGAAGTTCGGATGCCTTCATCATTCACTCCTTAGGCGCCGAGCTGGCGAACCATGAACGTCGTCTTCAGCGGCAGCTTCGCTGCAGCCAGACGGAACGCTTCACGTGCCAGTTCTTCGGTCACACCATCCATTTCGTACAGCATCTTGCCCGGCTGAATCTCGGCGACGTAGTACTCAGGGTTACCCTTGCCGTTACCCATACGCACTTCCGCCGGCTTTTGCGAGATCGGCTTGTCCGGGAAAATGCGGATCCAGATGCGGCCGCCGCGCTTGATGTGACGCGTCATTGCACGACGCGCAGCTTCAATCTGACGCGCGGTCAGGCGGCCGCGACCGATAGCCTTCAGACCGTACTCACCGAACGACACCGCGTTACCACGCGTTGCGACGCCAGTGTTACGACCCTTCTGCTCTTTGCGATACTTCCTGCGTTTCGGTTGCAGCATCGTTATTCTCCAGTCTTACCGTCGCCGGCACCGCCACGGCGCGGAGCACCACGGCGAGCACCTGCCGGTGCACCTTCACCATCGCGACGCGGGCGGCGATCGCCCGGACGTGCGTTGCGGCGCGGACGCTTTTCTTCGGCGACTTCTTCAACCACCGGAGCGTCGTTGCGGCCGAGCGTGTCGCCCTTGTAGACCCACACCTTCACGCCGATGATGCCGTACGTCGTCTTCGCTTCCGAGGTTGCGTAGTCGATGTCCGCACGCAGCGTGTGCAGGGGCACGCGACCTTCGCGATACCACTCCGTACGAGCGATTTCGATACCGTTCAGACGGCCCGCGCTCATGATCTTGATGCCTTGAGCACCCAGACGCATCGCGTTTTGCATCGCACGCTTCATCGCACGGCGGAACATGATCCGGCGTTCGAGCTGTTGCGTGATCGAATCGGCGATCAGTTGCGCATCCGTTTCCGGCTTGCGGATTTCTTCGATGTTGACGTGAACCGGAACGCCCATACGCTTTTGCAGCTCGGACTTCAGCAGTTCAATGTCTTCACCCTTCTTGCCGATCACGACACCCGGACGCGAGCTGAAAATCGTGATACGCGCGTTCTTTGCAGGACGCTCGATCACAACGCGGCCGACGGACGCGTTCTTCAACTTCTTCTTCAGGTATTCACGAACACCGATGTCTTCCTGCAACATCGCCGCGAAATTGTTGTTGTTCGCGTACCAACGCGAAGCCCAATTGCGGCTGACGGCCAAACGGAAGCCAGTCGGATGAATTTTCTGTCCCATCGTATGGCTCCTTAATTCCCGACCGTCACAGTGATGTGACAGGATTGCTTCTCGATGCGGTTACCGCGACCCTTTGCGCGTGCGGTGAAACGCTTCAGCGAAGCAGCCTTGTCGACGTAGATGCTCGTGATCTTGAGCTCGTCGATATCGGCGCCTTCGTTGTGTTCCGCATTCGCGATCGCAGACAGCACGACCTTCTTAACGATACCCGCCGCCTTCTTCGGCGAGAACGTCAGAACGTTCAGCGCCTTGTCGACCGGCAAACCACGAATCTGGTCAGCCACAAGGCGCGTTTTCTGCGCCGAGATGCGGGCACCGCGATGAATTGCCTTCACTTCCATCTTGATTGCCCCTTATTTCTTGGCCTTCTTGTCGGCCGCGTGACCCTTGAACGTACGGGTCAGTGCGAACTCGCCAAGCTTGTGGCCGACCATGTTTTCCGTGACATACACCGGAACGTGTTGACGGCCGTTATGAACGGCGATCGTCAGACCGATGAAGTCCGGCAGGATCGTCGAGCGACGCGACCAGGTCTTGATTGGCTTCTTGTCGCGCGATGCTGCAGCCGCCTCAACTTTCTTCAGCAAATGGGCGTCGCAGAACGGACCTTTTTTAATAGAACGTGCCATTGCCTACTCCTTAACGCTTGTGACGGCGCTGGACGATCATGCTCGTCGTGCGCTTGTTGCTACGGGTGCGATAACCCTTCGTCGGCGTGCCCCACGGGCTCACCGGATCGCGACCTGCAGCCGTCTTGCCTTCACCACCACCGTGCGGGTGATCGACCGGGTTCATTACAACGCCACGCACCGTCGGACGGATACCGCGCCAGCGGTTCGCGCCAGCCTTACCGATTTGACGGAGGCTGTGCTCTTCGTTGCCAACTTCACCGATCGTCGCGCGGCATTCGATGTGAACGCGGCGGATTTCGCCCGAGCGCAGACGAACCTGCGCGTAGGTGCCTTCACGAGCCAGCAGCATCGCCGACGTACCAGCCGAACGCGCCATTTGCGCGCCCTTGCCAGGCAGCATTTCGATGCAGTGAATCGTCGTACCAACCGGGATGTTGCGGATTGGCAGCGTGTTGCCTGCACGGATCGGAGCTTCCGAACCCGACATAAGTTGCTGACCAACCGTCACACCCTTCGGAGCGATGATGTAGCGACGCTCGCCGTCTGCGTACAAAACCAGCGCAATGTTCGCGCTACGGTTCGGATCGTACTCAAGGCGTTCGACCTTCGCGGGAATGCCATCCTTCGTGCGACGGAAGTCAACGATACGATAGTGCTGCTTGTGACCACCACCCTTATGGCGCGTGGTGATGTGGCCGTTGTTGTTACGGCCGGCGGTCTTGCTCTGCACGTCGAGCAGCGGTGCGTACGGCTTGCCCTTATGCAGATCCTTGTTGACCACCTTGACCATCGCGCGGCGGCCCGGCGAAGTCGGCTTAACTTTCACGATTGCCATGATTACTTGGCCTCCGCTTCAAAGTTGATTTCCTGGCCGGGCTTCAGGCAGACGTACGCCTTCTTCACGTCCTTGCGCTTACCCATGAAACGGCCAAAGCGCTTTGCTTTGCCCTTCTGGACCAGCACGTTGACGGAATTGACTTCCACCTTGAACAGCAGCTCGACAGCAGCCTTCACTTCCTGCTTCGTAGCGTCCGGCGCAACTTCGAACACGACTTGCTCGTTCTTGTCAGCAACCAGCGTCGCCTTTTCGGAGATCACCGGCGCGAGCAGAACTTGCATCAAACGATGATCGTTTTTGCGAACTTCGCTCATGACAGCAACTCCTCGATCTGGGCGACCGCAGCCTTCGTGATCAGCACTTTCTTGAAGTAGATCAACGACAGGGGGTCGGCGTAACGCGGCTCGACAACGGCCACGTGGGCCAGATTGCGCGACGCGAGGTACAGGTTTTCGTCAACCGTGTCGGTGATGACCAGCACGGAGTCGAGACCCATCGCCTTGAACTTTTCGGCCAACAGCTTCGTCTTCGGCGCTTCGAGCGTCAGCTCGTCGACAACCGCGATGCGGCCTTCGCGGGCCAGCTGCGAGAAGATCGAGCAGAGACCTGCGCGATGCATCTTCTTGTTGACCTTGTGCGAGAAATTTTCTTCCGGCGAATTCGGGAAGATGCGACCACCGCCACGCCACAACGGGCTCGACGACATACCGGCACGAGCACGGCCCGTACCCTTCTGGCGCCACGGCTTCTTCGTGGTGTGCTTGACCTGCTCACGATCCTTCTGAGCGCGGTTGCCACTACGTGCGTTCGCCTGATAAGCGACGACGATCTGGTGGATCAGGGCTTCGTTGTAGTCACGACCGAACACGACGTCCGACGCGTTGACTGCTGCGCCTTCCTGACCGTTGGCATTCAGGAGCTTAAGTTCCATTATTTCGCTCCTTTCACGGCACGCGTCTTCACAGCCGGCGTCACAAAAACCTTGCCGCCCTTCGCACCCGGAACAGCACCCTTGACCAGCAGCAGCTTGCGATCTGCGTCGATACGTGCGATTTCGAGGTTCTGCACGGTGACCGTCTCGTCACCCATATGACCCGTCATGCGCTTACCCGGGAAAACACGACCCGGATCCTGCGCCATACCGATCGAACCCGGCACGTTGTGCGAACGCGAGTTACCGTGCGATGCACGGCCCGAAGCGAAGTTGTAGCGCTTGATGGTACCGGCGTAGCCCTTACCGATCGAGGTGCCTTGCACATCGACCTTCTGGCCCACTTCGAAGAGATCCACACCGATCACTGCGCCATTCGCCAGCTCGGCAGCCTTGGCGGCGTCGATCTGGAATTCCTTGAGGATTTCACCGGCTTGAACGCCGGCTTTGGCGAGATGACCTGCCAACGGCTTCGTCACACGCGATGCACGGCGCGTACCGAAGGTAACCTGAACGGCCGTGTAGCCGTCGGTTTCAACAGTCTTGATCTGCGTCACGCGGTTGTCGGACACGTCCAGCACGGTGACGGGAATCGAATCCCCTTCAGCCGTGAAGATACGGGTCATGCCAACCTTGCGACCTACGAGTCCAAGGCTCATCGTTTTCTCCATTCCCGACTGCGATTGGTCGGGGCTAATTTACAAAATGCCCCGCGTTTCAGAGGCGAAACGCGACGGCTTTTTTACGCAATTGCGCGAAAAGCCTAGCATTATAGCGAGGCTTTTCGTTTTCTGCAAGCAATCAAAGACTTAGCGGCATCCAATAACCTGGATACCGCTCGAAGCCTTTACTGCAGCTTGATCTCGACGTCCACGCCAGCCGGCAGATCCAGCTTCATCAACGCGTCGACGGTCTTGTCCGTCGGATCGACGATGTCCATCAGGCGTTGGTGCGTGCGGATTTCGAGCTGATCGCGCGACGTCTTGTTGACGTGCGGCGAACGAAGAATGTCGAAACGCTGGATGCGGGTCGGCAGGGGCACCGGACCACGAACGATTGCGCCAGTCCGCTTCGCGGTGTCGACGATCTCAGCTGCCGATTGATCGATCAGACGATAGTCGAATGCCTTCAGGCGAATGCGGATTTTCTGGTTCTGCATGACGAATTCCTTGGAAAGAGCGAGGCGATATTGCACCGCCGATTAGAAAAAGAGCGTAGGTCTGGGCGCCCGCTTGGCGCGAGTGCCCAGACCCGGGCACTACATGCTGCTACAGCAATCTTCGATTTTACTCGATGATCTTGGCAACGACACCTGCGCCGACGGTACGGCCACCTTCACGGATTGCGAAGCGCAGACCTTCTTCCATCGCGATCGGAGCGA
>NZ_FNDI01000007.1:0-259256 GCF_900100565.1 Paraburkholderia steynii
CAGGTATCTATAGCGGTGCGGAGTTGACGCCGAGGGGCAAGTCGATGATGGGGCTGCAAGGTGCCTCGACGAAGTGATCGCGGGTCGACTTCGCATCGAATTCATAGTTTTTCTATCTGAGTCCGGGCGCAGGGCGAACGGCGAGGGGCAAGAGTATGAGGCCGAGCTTATGTCGATTCTGACTCGCCGTTCAACTCCGCCTGCACCCTCGCTGTACCCTTGCCGGCGGGCACCGAGCCCAGCGACCTCAAGAACGTGGGAGAGCCCGCAAAGTTCGTCCCGACGACGTGAAGCCCATGGTTGCAGGGTTCGGGCTGGCGCAGGCAAGAGTAACGAGATGGTGGCGCATGAATCTGCAAAGTTCAAGCGGCCACGAATGAAACACCTGGCAGTGCTGCCCGGCATCGAGCCCTCTGATTCGTCGATAAGGAGAACAATAACTCATGGCTTTTATCAGCAATGCACCGGTGCGCCACCGAACCGTCGGCATCGATCTGGCAATCAGCGCGGTACAGGTCGCGCAGATCTTTGATGATGGCCGTGCGATTGGCAAACCAATCCGCTTTCGTTTGACTTCAACCGACCTCAGGCGTTTCGTGTCAGCCATCAAGAGCGGCGTCGGTGCGGAAACGCCAATCACGGCAGTGATGGAACCAACCGGCATGGCTTGGTTTCCGGTGGCGAACTGGCTGCAGCGTGCCGGAATCAAGGTCATTCGAGTCAAGGGACAGCGCGTGAAGGCGTTGCGCAAATACCTCAGCGAGCATGCCAAGACCGATGCGGCCGATGCGCATGTATTGGGCGCAATACCCGGCTTTGGTGGTCGTGGCCTCGACCCCGTTCATGTGCCCGGGCCCGAGCAACATGCACTACAGCGACTGACCAAGCAACGTCACCGCTATCAGGAACTAGTATGTTCCGCGCGGCGCCGCGTTCTTGACCTCGTCCGCTGGGCCTGTCCGGCCCTTGAGCCTGTGTTACCCGATACAGTGACGCAGATCACGTTGGCAATTCTCGGCGAGCTATTCGATCCGCGCAAGGTTGTCGCCATGCGGCGCGATGTGCTCGCCCGATTTCTGTCGCGACACGCTTCAGGCAATCATCCCAAGAGCGGCCCCTTTATCGATTCGCTGGTTGAGAAGCTCAAGTCAGCTGCCGAGGAGACCATCGAGCTCCACGGTGATAGTGTCGATTTCGTTGCACTGCAATTCGAGGTGGCACAGGAAGTCGAACATTTGCGATTGTGGGATCGTCACGTCAGCGCGATCGAGCGTGAGGTAGAACAGATCTATCAGCGGGTGCATCCGTCCAATGCGCTTCGAACCATCCCCGGCATTGGGGCGACCCTGGCTCCCTTGCTCATCGGCGTACTCGGCTACGCGAAACGCTTCCGTAACGAGGATCACATCCGTGGCTTCTGCGGCATGTTCCCAACCAGAAGTTCATCTGGTGGCATAGAGAAGCCCGGGCAGAGGCTGACAAAGAGCGGTAGCGATCGCGTCAAGCGGGCGCTGTACATCGCCGCGGACGTCGCACGCAAGATCGATCCAGATCTTGCCGCCGTGTACTGGCGCCTCATGGTGAACAAGGGGCATCACCACAAGCAGGCCATATGCGCAGTTGCTACGCGTTTGATCAACCGGATCTATCGTGTGCTGAAGACCGGCGAGCCGTACGTGCTTCGAGATCAGGAGGGTAACGCGATTACCGTTCAAGAGGGCAAGCGTATCGTTGCTGCGCAATTCACAGTGCCACTCGAAGTCCGCCAGTCTCGCAGGAACCAGCCCATGCCAGAACCGGCGTAGAACCTCGTTTCGAGGCCGCGAATAAGCGTTGACAGTCGGTACGAGATCACCTCGCCCGCTTCGACCTCGACAGCGCGCTCGAAGCCGAGCGGCGCGCAGTCGAACTTCAGCCTGACAACCCGGTCGTGCTCGGCAATCACGGGCAGACACTGCGCGAAGCGCAGCAATGGGAAAACGCCGAGCGCTTCACGTTGGCCGCGCACCGCGCCGCGCCGGACACGCCGTCGCACCTGTCCAACCTGAGCATGATCCACCTGCTGCGCGGCAATTACGCCGACGGCTGGCGCGAGCACGAAGCGCGCTGGGACGGATCGAAGGAACTGGCAGGCAAACGACCGGTGCTGGAAGGGCCCGCCTGGCGCGGCGAATCGCTGGCAGGCAAGACACTGCTGCTTTGGGGCGAACAGGGGATGGGCGATCTGCTGCAATTCTGCCGCTATGTTCCGTTGCTGGCCGAGCGCGTGCATCGCGAAGGCGGACGTCTTGCGTGGAACTCGTTTCCGCAGATGGGCGCGCTGCTCGGACGCTCGCTCGCGCAACATGCCGACGAGTTCACACTGGGCGGCGGCGTCGAGCAGTTGCCGAAGTTCGATTATGAAGTCTCACTGCTCTCGCTGCCTTTGCTGTTCGATACGCGCGAAGAAACGATCCCGTCGACTGTTCCATATCTGCAAGCCGATCCGCTAGCCGTCGACGCATGGCGTCATCGCCTCGTCGGCGAAAAGCGGCTGAAGGTCGGACTCGTGTGGACGGGCAGCCACGGACATCAACGCAATCCGTACCGCCGCGTCGGCCTGGAACGCTATGTCGACGCCTTCCGCGAGCTCGACAACGTCGCCTTCTATTCGCTGCAGCCCGGCGCCGCAGCCGAAGTGGCGGCAGCCCGCACGGCAGGACTGGATATCGCCGACCACACGGCCGAATTCAAAACCTTCGACGACACTGCCGCCTATCTCGGCGCGCTCGATCTGGTGGTCACCGTATGCACGTCCGTCGCGCATCTGAGCGGTGCAATCGGGCAGCGCACGTGGGTGTTGCTCGATGTCAATCCGCATTGGGTCTGGCTGCTCGATCGCACCGACAGCCCGTGGTATCCGAGCGCGAGCTTGTACCGGCAGCCGCAGTTTGCGCAGTGGGAGCCTGTGTTCGACAAACTGACGCGCGATCTTGCGGCGCTGGCGGATTCGCGCACATAGCCTCGTACCACGCCCGCTCGCCGGGGATGCTTCAGTCCGGCGCGGGCGCGGCGCTTCCTTCCATTACGCGCGTCCGCGCGATTGCATCGGCGAGACATTCGGGGCATAGGCAGCCGGTGCTGGCGTCGAGCGCGTCGGTGGGCATCGCCGGCATCGATACGCACCAGCACGCTTCACGGCCGCCACGCGCGCCGCAGTCGAACACACGGCGGCAGCGCGGACAGCGAGCGCTCGACGTTGCGGAAGATCCAATCGATTCGGATGGGGACGGGTTCATGACAGCGAGATGAAACCGGTCAGTGGATTCAAACATGATGCCACTTCCGGCGAGTCAGCAAAACGCCTGCCCGCTCGCCGCCGATTCACTCGTTTGCAAAAATGGCCGGCCTTTCCAGTTGCGCGCGCGAACTAACCAGCCGGGCAATGGCCCAAACCTTCCGTTGCACCGCTGCAAATTGCAGCGTGAATCACGCGTCCGTTGGCGGCGAAATCCGCTTTTCCGCACTGCGGCACAACGGCCACGATCCCCGCGACGGCACACATCAGTTTCACTATTGCACCGCGCCAGTTGTGTACAATCCGGCCTTGTTTTCACCGTTTCCGTGTCCGAGCCGCCGCCATGTCCGAGACTCCCGACCTGTCCCAGATCGCCCCCACGCTGAAGGCTGAAATTCTCGCCGAGGCGCTGCCCTATATCCGCCAGTACCACGGCAAGACCGTCGTCATCAAATACGGCGGCAACGCGATGACGGAAGAGCGCCTGAAACAGGGCTTCGCGCGAGACGTGATCCTGCTGAAGCTGGTCGGCATCAACCCGGTGATCGTGCATGGGGGCGGTCCGCAGATCGATCAGGCGTTGAAGAAGATCGGCAAACAGGGCACGTTCATCCAGGGCATGCGCGTCACCGACGAAGAGACGATGGAAGTCGTCGAATGGGTGCTGGGCGGTGAAGTGCAGCAGGACATCGTCACGCTGATCAACCACTTCGGCGGTCACGCAGTCGGTCTGACGGGCAAGGACGGCGGCCTGATCCACGCGCGCAAGCTGCTGATGCCGGACCGCGACAACCCCGGTCAGTACATCGATATCGGACAAGTCGGCGAAGTCGAGGCGATCAACCCGGCGGTCGTGAAGGCGTTGCAGGACGACGCGTTCATCCCCGTCATTTCGCCGATCGGCTTCGGCGAAGACGGTCTGTCGTACAACATCAACGCGGACCTCGTCGCGGGCAAGCTGGCCGTCGTGCTGAACGCCGAGAAGCTCGTCATGATGACGAACATCCCGGGCGTGATGGACAAGGAAGGCACGCTGCTGACCGATCTGTCCGCGCGCGAAATCGACTCGCTGTTCGCCGACGGCACGATCTCGGGCGGCATGCTGCCGAAAATCTCGTCGGCGCTCGACGCCGCGAAGAGCGGCGTGCGTTCGGTGCATATCATCGACGGCCGCATCGAGCATTCCGTGCTGCTCGAAATTTTGACGGAGCAGCCGTTCGGCACGATGATCCGCTCGCACTGAGCGCGGTCGTCACGTCACGCATCACGCAGGCTCACGCATCACGCGAAGCACGGCACGCTGGCCGCCGTGCTTCGCAGAAGGCATACTGGCCTTCGGTCTTTCGCGCAGTGTCCTGCGCTGTCTCAAGCTTTTCCATTGCACGCATCGCGCGCCGCCCGTCTTGCACGGCAGCGGACCGCCTCGCGCGCTTGATATCTACCACGCCGCAACATCATGCGCACTTTCCGTCCGAAGCGCCGTCGGCCGCAGATTCACGCCGGCACGCCCGTCTGGCTGTTCGATCTCGACAACACGCTGCATCACGCGTCGCACGCGATCTTCCCGGCGATCAACACCGCGATGACGCAGTACATCATCGACGCGCTGCAAGTCGAGCGCGACGAAGCGAACCGTCTGCGCACCGGCTACACGCAGCGCTACGGCGCGGCGCTGCTCGGGCTCACGCGCCATCATGACGTCGATGCGCACGACTTCCTGGAATACGTCCACACGTTTCCCGATCTGCGCGCGATGCTGCGCAGCGAACGCGGCCTGAAACGTCTCGTCGACGCGCTGCCCGGCCGCAAGATCGTGCTGACCAATGCACCCGAAGCGTATGCGCTCGACGTGCTGAAAGAGCTGGGCATCGAGCGGCTGTTCGAGCGCGTGATAGCCATCGAGCATATGCGCGACCGCCGCTACTGGCGCGCCAAGCCCGATCACGCGATGCTGCGCCGTGCGATGCGCGACGCGCACGTCCGTCTCTCGGACGCGGTGCTCGTCGAAGACACGCGCAGCCATTTGAAGAACTACCGGCGGCTCGGCATCCGCACGGTGTGGATCGTCGGCCACCTGCCGCGGGCGGCGCGCGCGGACGGCTCGCTTGCGCGACTGCCGGGCACGGGTCGCCCGCACTATGTCGACAGCCGCATTCGTTCGCTAAAATCGTTGAGACTGGGCACTCGCCCAGGAAGGCCGATCGAACCACTCACGGAGCATCCGGCCTGGCGATAACAGGGACGACAGACATGCAGCCTATCCGCAAGCATGACGAGGACGTAACCGAGGATCAAGCCGCCGCACCGCGCTCGACGCGCCTGAAACCGGGCGAGCGGCGCGTGCATATCCTCCAGACGCTGGCCGCGATGCTGGAGGCGCCGAAGAACGAAAAAATCACCACGGCGGCGCTGGCCGCGCGTATCGGCGTGTCGGAAGCAGCGCTGTACCGCCATTTCGCAAGCAAGGCGCAGATGTTCGAAGGGCTGATCGAGTTCATCGAGCAGACGCTCTTCGGGCTCATCAACCAGATCATCGCGAAAGAGCCGAACGGCGTGCTGCAGGCGCGCGCGATCGCGCTCATGCTGCTCAATTTTTCAGCGAAGAATCCGGGCATGACACGCGTGCTGACCTGCGAAGCGCTCGTCGGCGAACACGAGCGGCTCACCGAGCGGGTCAACCAGTTGCTCGAGCGCGTCGAGGCCTCGCTCAAGCAATGTCTGCGGCTCGGCTTGATGGACGCGTCGAGCCACGCCGAACACAGTGCGATCCCGCTGCCCGCCGACTACGATCCCGTGGCGCGCGCGAGCCTGTTGCTCAGCTACATCATCGGGCGCTGGCATCGCTTCGTGCGCAGCGGCTTCTCGCGCGCGCCGATCGAACAGGCCGACGCGCAATTGCGCCTCATCCTCCAGTAGGGCGGCCCAACGCAGACGCAGCGCATTTTCCGCTATACTCTGCGCTTGACCGTTCTTGACGGTCCAGAATTGCACAACGCGCCGATTTGCTGACTCGATTGCGGGCGCGCGAACCAGCGGATGGAGTTCATCCATCCCGGTTCACTATAAATGCGGCTAAAGAGGTCGTCAGCCGCGCACACGCTCCTTCCGCGCCATCGCCGACACCATTTAGCCGCCCCATGTCAGAAGGCGGAATGAATGGAATCGATCGGGATCGTCACTCCACAAACAATGCATTTCTCCGAGCCGCTGCGCCTGCAGAACGGCAGCTCGCTCGCGAACTACGACCTCGTCGTCGAAACGTACGGCACGCTCAACGCCGCGCGCAGCAATGCCGTGCTCGTATGCCACGCGCTCAACGCGTCGCATCACGTGGCGGGCGTCTACGCGGATGATCCTAAGAACGTCGGCTGGTGGGACAACATGGTCGGCCCGGGCAAGCCGCTCGACACCAACCGCTTCTTCGTGATCGGCGTGAACAACCTCGGTTCGTGCTTCGGCTCGACGGGCCCGATGAGCATCGATCCGTCGACGGGCCGTCCATACGGCGCGAGTTTCCCTGTCGTGACGGTCGAAGACTGGGTGAACGCGCAGGCGCTCGTCGCCGACACGTTCGGCATCGAGAAATTCGCAGCCGTGATGGGCGGCAGTCTCGGCGGCATGCAGGCGCTCGCGTGGAGCATGATGTATCCGGACCGGGTCGCGCATTGCATCGTCGTTGCATCGACGCCGAAGCTCTCCGCGCAAAACATCGCGTTCAACGAAGTGGCGCGCTCGTCGATCCTGTCGGACCCGGACTTTCACGGCGGCAACTACTACGCGCACGGCGTGAAGCCGAAGCGCGGCTTGCGCGTCGCGCGGATGATCGGCCACATCACGTATCTGTCCGACGACGACATGGCCGCGAAGTTCGGCCGCGCGCTGCGTCGCGCGGAAGGCGCCGAAGACGCCTACAACTTCAACTTCGACGTCGAGTTCGAAGTGGAATCGTATCTACGCTACCAGGGCGACAAGTTCGCCGACTACTTCGACGCGAACACGTATCTGCTGATCACGCGCGCGCTCGATTACTTCGATCCCGCCAAGGCGTATGACGGCGATCTCACTGCGGCACTCGCGCATACGAAGGCGAAGTATCTGATCGCGAGCTTCACGACCGACTGGCGTTTCGCGCCCGCGCGCTCGCGCGAGCTGGTGAAGGCGCTGCTCGATCACAAGCGCCAGGTCACGTACGGCGAAATCGACGCGCCGCACGGCCACGACGCCTTTCTCCTCGACGACGCGCGCTATCACAACCTGATGCGCGCCTACTACGAACGCATTGCTGCAGAGGTCAACGCATGAACCAGCGCGCTCTCGATTATCTTGCGACGCGACCGGATTTCCGCGCGATTGCCCGCTGGGTCGAGCCACGCGGAACGGTGCTCGATCTCGGCTGCGGCGACGGCTCGCTGCTGTCGCTGCTGATGGAAGAGCTCGAAGTGACGGGCTACGGCATCGAGATCAACGATGCCGGCGTGCTTGCTTCGACGAAGAACGGCATCAACGTGATCCAGCAGAATCTGGAAGACGGCTTGCGCCTGTTCGAGGACGGCAGCTTCGATTTTGCGATCCTTTCTCAAACGCTGCAGACCATTCACCAGACGGCCGCGATCCTGCGCGAGACGGTGCGTGTCGGCAAGGAATGCATTGTTTCGTTCCCAAATTTCGGATTCTGGACACACCGGCTGTCCGTTTTGCAGGGACGCATGCCCGTGTCGAAGTCGCTGCCTTATCAGTGGCACAACACGCCGAACGTGCGCGTGCTGACCATCAAGGATTTCGAGGCGCTCGCGCCGGAAGTCGGCATCGAGATTCTCGATCGAGTCGTGTTGCATGGCGGCCAGCAGGTGCGATGGGGCGTGAACTGGCGTGGTAGTCTTGCGGTCTATCGCGTCAAGAAAAGCTAACGTCACTCATCTCATGTCGAACCCGCCACACGAGGCGCCTGCACTAACCGCTCACGAAGAACATCCCGGCTGGCGCGCGTTTCTCAACGCGCGCATGCTGATCTGCGTTTTCCTCGGCTTCACGTCGGGGTTGCCGCTGTTCACCCTCGTCTATCTCGTCCAGGCCTGGCTGCGCTCAGAAGGCGTGAACCTGAAGGAAATCGGCCTGTTTGCGCTGATCCAGTTTCCCTATACGTGGAAATTCCTCTGGGCGCCGCTGATGGACCGTTACGTGCCGCGTCTGCCCGGCTGGCGGCCAGGCCGCCGGCGCGGCTGGATGCTCTTCACGCAGATTCTGGTCGCCGGCGCGATCGCGTCGCTCGGCATCGTCTCGCCGCGCGATTCGATCTGGACGGTTGCCGCACTGACCGCGCTCGTCGCGTTCTTCGGCGCAAGCTCGGATATCGTGATCGACGCGTATCGGCGCGAACTGCTGCACGACACCGAGCAAGGCCTCGGCAACGCCGTACACGTGAACGCGTACAAGATCGCGGCGCTCGTGCCCGGTTCGCTCGCGCTGATTCTCTCCGACCATCTGCCGTGGGCGACCGTGTTCATCGTGACGGCCGCTTTCATGCTGCCCGGCATGGTGATGACGCTCGTCGTGAAAGAACCCGAAGTACACGGCGCGCCGCCCAGAAACCTGCGCGAAGCGATCGTCGAGCCCTTCCGCGAATTCATTCTGCGCGACGGCTGGCGCGGCGCGCTGTTCGTGCTCGGCTTCATCTTCCTGTACAAGCTCGGCGATACGATGGCGACCACGCTGTCCACGTCGTTCTTTCTCGACATCGGCTTTTCGCGCACGCAGATCGGCGTGATCGCGAAGACGACGGCGTTCGGCGCGAGTCTGGCGGGCGGCATCATCGGCGGGATTGCGCTGATGCGCATCGGCATCGGTCGCGGCTTGTGGATCTTCGGCATCCTGCAGATGGTGTCGACGCTCGGCTTCGCGTGGCTCGCGCATGTCGGGCCGACGTCGCCGGGACTCACCGTCGTGTACGACATCGCCGTTGCGCTCAGCACGGGCACGACGAAACTGCTGTCGTTGCTCGGCGTCGGCTGGACGGTGCAACTCGATCCGATGTCGGTCGCGCTCGCGCTCGTGTACGGCTTCGAGACATTCACGACAGGCCTCACGCTCGCCGCATTCACCGCGTATATCGCGAGCACGACCGACCCGCGCTATACGGCGACGCAGTTCGCGCTCTTCACGTCGCTGGCTTCCGTGCCGCGCACGCTGGCGTCGGCGGCAAGCGGCTTCGCGGTCGCGCAGATCGGCTGGTTCCACTACTTCCTGGTCTGCACGGCGCTTGCTATACCGGGCATGCTACTGTTGTTCCGGATCGCCCCTTGGAGAAAGCAGTCGTGATGGTGTTTGCGTCGCGGCGCGCTGCCATTGGTCCGGCTTCGCGCGCCGTTTCCCGTCGATCGCCTGCATATCGCATGCGCGGGCGCACCCGTGCGCTGCATCTCGCCGTTCTCGCCGCGTGCGCGGCGTTCGGCGTGACGTCGCCGTGGCAAGCGCACGCGACCGAATCGACGTCGAACGTCAGCGCGCCGCCCGCTGCAAACGCGCCTGCTGCGCCATCCACTCCTTCGACGCCTTCCACGCCAAAGTCAGATGCGCCGTCCGCCACGTCCAGCCCATCCGCGCCGTCGAACGCAGGCACGGCGACGCCGCCAACGCCCGTGACGGCTCGCACGCCGGCACCCACGCCCGCGCTGCCACCGCCTTTCATGCCGAACCAGCAACTGCGCTATGGCGGCTATGCGGTGTTCCGCAATCTGATTCCGTCGCCGATGCTCGAAGCGCAATCGGCTGAGGAGTTCGATCAGATCGCACGCGGCGCAGAGCACATGAGCCGGCTCTATCCGTCATCGGACGCGCACGTAAAGCGCGTGCAGGCGATCGTCGACAAGCTGGTTCCGTATTCGCTGAAATGGAACGACCGCGCGAAGAACTGGAAGTGGGATATCGCGGTGCTGCGTTCGCCGGACATTCGTGTGTACTGTCTGCCAGGCGGCAAGATCGTCGTGTATGGCGGCATGCTCGACAAGGTCAAGCCCAACGACAACGAACTCGGCATGCTGCTCGGCCATGAAATCGCGCACGCGCTGCGTGAGCACGCGCGCGAGCGTCTAGGCGAACAGCAGGCCGCGCAACTTGGATCGGGGACGATTCCGCAACTCTTCGGCCTCGCCGATCTCGGCGAAGCGCCGCTCGGCATCGGCACGCAGTTGCTGGAAATGAAGTACGAACGCGCCGACGAAACGGAAGCCGATGTGATCGGCAGCGACATTGCATCGCGTGCCGGTTACGATCCGCGCGCGGCGATCACGCTATGGGACAAGCTGGCCGTCGCGACGCGCAACAACCGCGATCAGGGCTTCATCTACGTACACCCGTACAACCCGACACGCCGCGCCGACATCATGAAGCGGCTCGCCGACATGCTGCCGCTGTACGCGAAAGCCGTCGGCAAGACCGTCGATGCGTTGCCCGACTATGCGGGCATCGGCCGACCGCGTCGTACGACCACGACCGACTGACGCCGCTTTCGTTTATTTCTTCGCGATCTTGTGCGCGTAGTCGACGGTCACGGGCGCGTGATCGCTGAACTTGATATCGCGGAACACGTCGACGCGCTTCGCCGTCGCCGCAATGCCCGGCGTCGCGATCTGGTAATCGATACGCCACCCCACGTTCTTCGCATACGCCTGGCCGCGATTGCTCCACCACGTGTATTGCTCCGGCCGCTGGTCGAGCGTGCGGAACACGTCCACGTAGCCGACATCGTCGAACAGCTTCGTGAGCCACGCGCGTTCTTCCGGCAGGCAGCCCGAGTTCTTCTGGTTGCCCTTCCAGTTCTTGATGTCGATTTCCTTGTGTACGATGTTCACGTCGCCGCACACGATCACTTCGCGCTCTTTCGACAACTCCGTGAGATGCGGCATGAACTCGTCCATGAAGCGGTACTTCGCCTGCTGACGTTCGTCGCCGCTCGAACCCGACGGCACATACACCGAAATCACCGACAGATTGCCGAAGCGCGCTTCCACGTAGCGACCTTCGGGATCGAACTCTTCGCTGCCGAAGCCGATGATGACCTCATCCGGCTCGTGACGCGTATAGAGACCCGCGCCGCTGTAACCCTTCTTCACCGCATGCTGGAAATAGCCGGTGAAACCGTGCGGCGCGAGGAATTCAGGCGTCATGTCGTCCTGCGAGCATTTGATTTCCTGTACGCACACGACGTCGGCTTTCTGCTCGCCGAACCACTCGAAAAAGCCCTTCTTGGCCGCCGAACGGATGCCGTTCAGGTTGGCGGTGATCACACGCAACATGTTTTTCCTTCGTTATGTTTTCGTCTATTCGACAAGGTGAAAATCATTCGACTATCACGCCCTTCAGCGATTCTTTCGCGGGCGGGAATTCGAGCTTCAACGACTCGAACGCGCGCAGCAGCAATTCGCCGACCATCACGTTGCGATGCGTCTTCGAATCCGCGGGAATCACGTACCACGGCGCGTAATCCGTCGACGTCGCGGCGAGCGCTTCCTCGTACGCGTCCTGATACTTGTCCCACAGCTTGCGTGCGTCGAGATCGGAGACGTCGAATTTCCAGTGCTTGGTCGGATCGTCGATACGCGCTTGCAAGCGCTCGCGCTGCTCGTCCTTCGAAATGTGCAGCATGCATTTGATGATCGTCGTGCCGTTCTGCGCAAGCATCAGCTCGAAATCGCGAATGTGCCGGTAGCGGCGCAGGCGTGCATCTTTGTCGATCGAACCGAGCACGACAGGCACGAGCACGTCTTCGTAATGGCTGCGGTTGAAGATCGTCAGTTCGCCGGCGGCGGGCGCCTGCGAATGGACGCGCCACAGGAAGTCGTGCGCAAGCTCGGTGAGTGTGGGCGCCTTGAACGGCACGATGCGCAGACCGAGCGGATCGACTTCATGAAACACCGCGCGGATCGTGCCGTCCTTGCCGCTCGTGTCCATGCCTTGCAGCACGAGCAGAACGCGCTGCACGCGCTGCGCGTGCAGGCGCTCCTGCTGAGCATCCAGCGCCGCGCCGATCTCGGCGAGCCGTTCGCGGTCGGTATCTTTCGATCCCGTCGTAAACGGCTTCGAGGACGGATCGATGCTGGGGAGTGAAAACTTCGCCTTGTCGTTCCCGTCGAAAAAGGGCACGCGATATTCGTCGAGCTCGTTCTTCTTAGCCATCGTTGTTCCTCCTGTGCGCCGTGCAGTCACGTCGAATGGAAAAGCAAACGGGCCGTTGCGCGACTTTCGATGCGACAACAGCCCGTCATGGCCTTCGCATGCGACATGCCGCACACGAAAGCCGATACCACTACGACACTCAGCCCAGCTTCTTCTTCAACAGCTCGTTGACCTGCTGCGGATTCGCCTTGCCCTTGGTCGCCTTCATCGCCTGGCCGATCAGTGCGTTGAACGCCTTCTCCTTGCCCGCGCGGAATTCCTCGACCGACTTCTGGTTCGCGGCGAGCACTTCGTCGATGATCGCTTCGAGCGCGCCCGTATCCGAAATCTGCTTGAGACCCTTCGCTTCGATGATGCGGTCGGCGGCGGTGTCATCCGTGGCTTTCTCTTCCCAGATCGCGAGGAAGATTTCCTTCGCGATCTTGTTCGAGATCGTACCGTCGGCGATGCGTTGCAGAACGAGCGCGAGTTGCGCAGCCGACACCGGGCTGTTAGCGATGTCGAGGTCTTCGCGGTTCAGTTGCGACGACACTTCGCCCATCAGCCAGTTCGCCGCGACTTTCGCCTGCGCTGCACCGACCTTCGCGACAACGGCTTCGTAGTATGCGGCCATCGCCTTGCTCGACGTGACGACGCCTGCATCGTACGGCGTCAGACCGTATTGCTCGACGAAACGCTGCTGCATCGCCGCCGGCAGTTCCGGCAGTTCGCCCCGCACGCGCTCGACCCACGACGAATCGATCACCAGCGGCATCAGATCGGGATCGGGGAAATAGCGGTAATCGTGCGCGTCCTCCTTGCTGCGCATCGAACGGGTTTCGCGCTTGTCGGGATCGTACAGACGCGTTTCCTGCACCACCGTGCCGCCGTCTTCGATCAGTTCGATCTGACGACGCACTTCGTACTGGATCGCTTCTTCGAGGAAGCGGAACGAGTTCAGGTTCTTGATCTCGGCGCGCGTGCCGAATTCCTTCTGGCCGACGGGGCGCACCGACACGTTCGCGTCGCAGCGGAACGAGCCTTCCTGCATGTTGCCGTCGCAAATGCCGAGCCACACGACGAGACCGTGCAACGCCTTCGCATACGCAACCGCTTCCGCTGCGCTACGCATTTCCGGCTCGGTAACGATTTCGAGCAGCGGCGTGCCCGCGCGATTCAGGTCGATGCCCGTCATGCCCGCAAAGTCTTCGTGCAGCGACTTGCCCGCATCTTCTTCGAGGTGGGCGCGTGTCAGGTTGACGGTCTTTTCGTACGCTTCCTTGCCGGCCTTTTCATTGGCCGGCACCTGAATCGTGATCTGGCCGCCCTGCACGACGGGGATTTCGTACTGGCTGATCTGATAGCCCTTCGGCAGATCAGGGTAGAAGTAGTTCTTGCGCGCGAAGATGCTGCGCGGCGCGATCGTTGCGTCGATGGCGAGACCGAACTGGATCGCGCGCTCGACAGCGCCCCTGTTCATCACAGGCAGCACGCCCGGCAACGCCAGATCGACGGCGCAGGCCTGCGTGTTCGGCGCGGCGCCGAACTGCGTGGCTGCGCCCGAGAAAATCTTCGAGACCGTCGACAACTGCGCGTGGGTCTCGAGACCGATAACGACTTCCCATTGTGTTGCCATGCTTAAACTCCCGCCGGCGCCTTGCGATGCCAGTCCGTGACGCGCTGGAACGCGTCCGCCACTTGCAGCATGCGTGCTTCGTTGAAATAGTTGCCGATGATCTGCAAGCCGACGGGGCGCTGCGCATTCGCGCCCGCGCCGAAGCCGCACGGCACGCTCATACCCGGCAAACCGGCGAGGCTCACCGACAGCGTGTAGATATCCGCGAGATACATCTGCACGGGATCGTCGCCCTTCGCGCCAATATCCCACGCGACGGACGGCGCCACCGGGCCCATGATCACGTCGCACTGCTTGAACGCTTCCTGGAAATCCTGCGCAATGATGCGGCGGATCTTCTGCGCCTGCAGGTAGTACGCGTCGTAGTAGCCGTGCGACAGCACATACGCGCCGACCAGAATGCGGCGCTTCACCTCGGGGCCGAAGCCTTCGGCGCGCGACTTCTTGTACATGTCGAGCAGATCGCGATACTCGGCCGCGCGATGGCCGTAACGCACGCCATCGAAACGCGACAGGTTCGACGACGCTTCCGCCGGCGCGATCACGTAGTACACGGGAATCGACAGTTCCGTCTTCGGAAGCGACACTTCGACGAGCGTCGCGCCGAGCGCTTCGTATTGCTTCAACGCGGCATCGATCGATGCGCGCACGTCGTCGGCAAGGCCCGCGCCGAAGTATTCCTTCGGCAAGCCGATGCGCAGGCCCGCGAGCGGCTTGTCAGCCACGTTGCCTGCGCCCGACCATGTCTGGCCGAGATAGCGCGTGTAGTTTTCGTGATCGTGCGTGAGGCTCGTCGAGTCGCGCTCGTCGAAGCCGCCCATTGCGTTGAGCAGCAGCGCGCAGTCGGCGGCCGTCTGCGCCAGCGGACCGCCCTGATCGAGCGACGACGCAAACGCGATCATCCCGTAACGCGACACGCGGCCATACGTCGGCTTGATGCCCGTAATGCCCGTGAACGACGCCGGCTGGCGGATCGAACCGCCCGTGTCCGTGCCCGTCGCGGCGGGCGCGAGGCGCGCGGCGACAGCCGCCGCCGAACCGCCCGACGAGCCGCCCGGCACGGCCTTGCGATCCCACGGGTTCTGCACCGGGCCGAAGTACGAGTTCTCGTTCGACGAACCCATCGCGAATTCGTCCATATTGGTCTTGCCGACGCACACCATGCCCGCGCGCGCGATCCGCTCGACGACCGTTGCATCGAACGGGCTCGTATAGTTTTCGAGCATCTTCGAGCCGGCCGTGGAGCGCCAGTTGCGCGTGACGAACACGTCCTTGTGCGCGATGGGCAGGCCCGTCAGCGGACCGGCGTTGCCGGCGGCGATCAGCGCGTCGGCGGCTTGCGCCTGCGCGAGCGTCTGTTGCGCATCGACGTGAACGAAGGCGTTCAGCGCCTTGTGATCGTCAATGCGTTTCAGATACGTCTGCGCCAGTTCGACCGCGGAGCATTGCTTCGCGTCGAGCGCGGCGCGCAGTTCGGTCAAGCTTTTTTCATGCATTGCGTTTTTCCTGGAAAGCGCGACGGCGCGCTGCGCCGCCGTGAAGGCTTCCGGCCGCCCGCCGGCGGGCCGGGCCGAACAGAGCGGGTTGTGCTGCGCGCCGAGATTCGCACGCGTGACACACAACCCTGTGCTAAATCATTGAAGCGGCGCTTACTCGATGACCTTCGGCACCAGATACAGGCCGTCCTGCACCGCGGGCGCCGGACGCTGGTAATCATCGCGATTCACGTTTTCGGTCACCGCGTCGTTGCGCAGACGCAGCGCCACGTCTTCGATCTGCTCGATGGGATGCGCGAGCGGCGCGATGCCCGTCGTATCCACCGCCTGCATCTGTTCGACGAGGCCAAAGAAATCGTTGAGCTGGGTCAGCGTGTGCTCGGCATCGGCATCGGGCAGTTCGAGCCGTGCGAGGTGGGCGATGCGTTTCACATCGGTCAGAGTCAGGGCCATGCGATCACCGGAAAAGTGGCAGTCTGCCGCAACGATGAAAAAACGATGCTGCGACAGCGGGTTAGGTCATTGGAGCAAGCCCTCGAAATTGGGGCCCGCGAAGGCAAAAAGTGCCATTCGTTTCCTTTAAATCAAGCAAAATTATAAGGTATCATTACGCGTTCGACCCAAACCCGGACCGTCTTACCAAGGGCTTTCTGACATTTTCAGAGATCGCTGAACGACAGTTCGGCTGCCTTGCGATAGCCTCCGGTACGTTCCCTCGCAGTTTCATGCTTCCTACGGCGCACTTGGCCGGACATGAGGCTGCTAATTTTTTTCCGCTGCCGCCCTACGCTTTCGATGCGAGGGCCGGCCCCCAGCGAGACAGGATTTTGCATGTTCGGTTTTTTGCGCAGCTATTTCTCCAACGATCTGGCCATTGACCTCGGCACGGCCAACACGCTTATCTATATGCGTGGCAAAGGTATCGTTCTCGACGAGCCGTCCGTCGTTTCGATTCGCCAGGAAGGCGGCCCGAATGGCAAGAAGACCATTCAGGCAGTCGGCAAGGAAGCAAAGCAGATGCTCGGCAAGGTGCCGGGCAACATCGAGGCGATCCGCCCGATGAAGGACGGCGTGATCGCCGACTTCACCGTGACCGAACAGATGATCAAGCAGTTCATCAAGACGGCTCACGAATCGCGCATGTTCTCGCCGTCGCCGCGCATCATCATCTGCGTGCCGTGCGGTTCGACCCAGGTCGAGCGCCGTGCCATCAAGGAAGCGGCACACGGTGCGGGCGCATCGCAGGTCTACCTGATCGAAGAGCCGATGGCAGCTGCTATCGGTGCGGGTCTGCCGGTTTCGGAAGCAACGGGCTCGATGGTCGTCGACATCGGCGGCGGCACGACGGAAGTCGGCGTGATCTCGCTGGGCGGCATCGTGTACAAGGGTTCGGTGCGCGTCGGCGGCGACAAGTTCGACGAAGCGATCGTCAACTACATCCGCCGCAACTACGGCATGCTGATCGGCGAACAGACGGCCGAAGCCATCAAGAAGGAAATCGGCTCCGCGTTCCCGGGCTCGGAAGTCAAGGAAATGGAAGTGAAGGGCCGTAACCTGTCGGAAGGCATTCCGCGCAGCTTCACCATTTCGAGCAATGAAATTCTCGAAGCATTGACCGATCCGCTGAACCAGATCGTGTCGTCGGTGAAGATCGCGCTGGAACAGACGCCGCCGGAACTCGGCGCCGACATCGCCGAACGCGGCATGATGCTGACGGGCGGTGGCGCACTGCTGCGCGACCTCGACCGCCTGCTGGCGGAAGAAACGGGCCTGCCCGTGCTGGTCGCAGAAGATCCGCTGACGTGCGTCGTGCGTGGCTCGGGCATGGCGCTCGAACGCATGGACAAGCTCGGCAGCATCTTCTCGTACGAGTAAGGTTGCCAGTCTCCATGTCTGCAGCGCGCACTGAAAGGCTGGCTCCGCCAGCCTTTGCGCGTTGGGCGCGCGCCTAGCGCGCCGCCGTTTCACCCAATCGCTCACGCTCCCGGCGACCATGGAATACAGTCCGCCGCCCCTATTCAAGCAAGGCCCCTCGGCTCTCGCACGACTTATCTTCTTCGTGCTGGTAGCGCTCGCCCTGCTCATTTCCGACGCGCGATTCCGCACGCTCGAGATCGTTCGCGGCGTGCTCGGCGCGGGCTTGTATCCGTTGCAGCGCGCGGCGCTGGTGCCGCGCGACATCTTCATGGGCGCCGCCGATCTCGCCGTCACCAGCGCGTCGCTGCGCGGCGAGAACGACAAGTTGCGCACACGCAATCTGCAGTTGTCGCAGCAGGCCAACCAGGCGGCCCAGCTCGACGCGGAAAACGCGCATCTGCGTAATCTGCTGCAACTGTCGCAACGGATGACAACGCAGTCGATCCCCGCCGAAATCCAGTACGACACGCGCGATCCGTTCACGCAAAAGGTCGTGATCGGCCGTGGATCGCAGCAAGGCATCAGGGACGGTTCGCCCGTCGTCAATGAAGACGGCGTGATCGGCCAGGTGACGCGCGTGTTCCCGATGCAGTCCGAAGTGACGCTGCTCACCGACAAGGACCAGGCCGTCCCCGTGCAGATCGTCCGCACGGGCCTGCGCAGCGTGATCTACGGCACGCCGAAGGGCGACGCGCTCGACCTGCGTTTCGTGCCGATCAGCGCCGATGTGCTGGCCGGCGATGAACTCGTGACGAGCGGTCTCGACGGCATCTATCCGCCGGGGCTGCCTGTCGCGAAGGTGGTGCGCGTCGACAAACAGGCGGACACGGCATTTGCGCGCGTGATCTGCCAGCCCATCGCGCCTGTGCGCGGTGCTCGCGATCTGCTTGTTCTACACTACGAGAACAACGTGCCGCCGCGCCCCGCCGACGAACCCGATCCCGCCGCAGCCGCGAAGGAAGCGAAAAAGAAGAACGCGAAAACGCAGGACAAAGGCAAGTCAGGCGAGAAGGACGCGAAGTCTGCTCCGACGGCCGCCGCATCGGCGCCTGCAGCGGCCGCGGCTGCGGCAAAACCGGCTGCGCCGGCTGTCGCATCGTCGGCCAAGCCTGCTGGCAAGGCATCGACCGAAAAGAAGCCGGCCGCTGAAAAGGGCGCGAAGCCTCAAGCCGCTCAAGGGGCAAATCAGGGGGCCAAGCAATGAATCGCCCGCAGTACATCCTGCAGCCCGTCAATCCTTATTTCATCGCGTTCAGCCTCGCCGCCGCGTTCCTGCTGAACATGATGCCGTGGGGCCGTCTGGTCGGCGTGCCCGATTTCGTCGCGCTCGTGCTGCTGTTCTGGAACGTGCATCAGCCGCGCAAGGTCGGCATGGGTATCGCGTTTATGCTCGGTCTGTTGATGGACGTGCATAACGCCAGCCTGCTCGGCGAACACGCGCTCGCCTACACGCTGTTGTCGTACGGCGCGATCACGATCCACCGCCGCGTGCTGTGGATGTCGATCGGTGTGCAGGTTTTCGCTGTGATGCCGTTGCTCGTCGTCGCGCAACTCGTGCCGTTCGTGATCCGCCTGCTGACGGGCGCGTCGTTTCCGGGCTGGGGTTATCTGATCGACGGGTTCGTCGAAGCAGCACTCTGGCCCGTCGCGAGCATTCTGCTTTTGATGCCGCAACGCCGTCCGGCCGATCCGGACGATACGCGGCCCATCTGACCGCCCGCGCCGCCCGTCCGCTGATGAACGCGCCAGGCTTTTCGCCGCCTTCACGAACGTTCGACGACGCAATGCGCTGCGCAACCGGCCGACGCAGCGCAAAACCCGGCAGCGCACCGGCGCCTCGCCGCCGAATTGAATCAAACCGCATAACCGGCAGTTCCTGCCCAACCGCATGACCGAATTCAAGGACACCCAGCAGCAGCTCACGAAATTCCGCCTGCGCGTCGCGGCGGCGGGGCTGTTCGTGTTTGTCTGCTTCGGGCTGATCGCGTTCCGTTTCCTGTTCCTGCAGGTCTGGCACTACAGCAAATACTCGCTGCAAGCCAACGAAAACCGCATCTCAGTCGCGCCGATCGTGCCGAACCGCGGCATCATCACCGACCGCAACGGCGTCGTACTCGCCAAGAACTACTCGGCTTACACGCTGGAAATCACGCCGTCGAAGCTAAACGACACGCTCGATAACGTAATCGACAGTCTCGCGACCGTCATCAGTATCGACGCGCGCGACCGCCGCCGCTTCCGCAAACTGCAGGAAGACTCGAAGAACTTCGAGAGCCTGCCGATCCGCACGCGCCTCACCGACGACGAAGTCGCGCGCTTCACAGCGCAGCGTTTCCGCTTCCCTGGCGTCGAAGTGCGCGCGCGCCTGTTCCGCCAATATCCGCTCGGACCGACGGCGGCGCATGTAATCGGCTATATCGGGCGCATTTCGCAGCGCGACCAGGACAAGATCGACGACGCCAGCGACCAGAACGACAGCGATCCCGAGCACTACGACGCGCGCCTCGACGCGAACAACTACAAAGGCACCGACTACATCGGCAAGATCGGTGTCGAGCAGAGCTACGAGACAGAGCTGCACGGGCTGACGGGCTTCGAAGAAGTCGAAGTGACGGCGGGCGGGCGACCGGTGCGCACGCTGTCGCGCACGCAGGCGACACCGGGCAACAACCTCGTGCTGTCGCTCGATATCGGCTTGCAGCAGGTCGCCGAGCAGGCGTTTGCGGGCCGCCGCGGCGCGCTCGTCGCGATCGAGCCATCGACGGGCGACGTGCTCGCGTTCGTGTCCGCACCGAGCTTCGATCCGAATTCGTTTGTCGACGGCATCGACCAGCAGACCTGGGACGAACTGAACAACTCGCCCGATCACCCGCTGCTGAATCGTCCGCTACACGGCACGTATCCGCCCGGCTCGACGTACAAGCCGTTCATGGCGCTCGCCGCGCTGACGCTGCACAAGCGCACGCCGCAATGGGGCTTCCAGGATCCGGGCTCGTACACGTTCGGTGGCCACACGTTCCGCAACGACGTGCCGCAGGGTCAGGGCTGGATCGACATGAATCGCGCGATCATGGTGTCGAACGACACCTACTTCTACATGCTCGCGCACGATCTCGGCGTCAACGCGATCGCCGGATTTATGAAGCCGTGGGGCTTCGGCCAGATAACGGGCATCGACATCGCCGGCGAAGCGCGCGGCATTCTGCCTTCGACGGACTGGAAGCGCAAGGCGTATCGCAAGCCCGAACAGCAACGCTGGTACGAAGGCGAGACGATCAGCCTCGGCATTGGTCAGGGCTACAACTCGTACACGATTCTTCAGCTCGCGCATGCGACAGCGACGCTCGCGAACAACGGCACGGTGATGAAGCCGCACCTTGTGAAGGAGATCGAGAATCCGATCACCCGGGCACTGCGCGCTACCGTGCCGAAGGACGACGGACGCATCGACGTGAAGCAGTCCGATATCGACGTCGTGAAGCGTGGCATGGAAAACGTGACGATGAACCCGTCGGGCACTGCGTATCAGGTGTTCCGCAATGCCGCGTATGTGTCGGCGGGCAAGACGGGGACGGCGCAGGTGTTCTCGCTGCAAGGCGCGAAGTACCACGGCCACGCGCTCGCTGAACATCTGCGCGACCACGCGCTCTTCATCGCGTTTGCCCCTGCCGACAACCCGAAAATCGCGGTCGCGCTGATCGTCGAAAACGGCGGCTGGGGTGCGCAAGCGGCGGGCCCGATCGCGCGGCGGGTGCTCGACTATTACCTCGTCGACCGCATGAAACCGGGCGTCGAGCAGGCAGCCGTCGTGGCGGCTGCATCGGCGACGGAGGAAACGTCGGCGCCCGTCATCGGTAGCGCGCCGGTAGCGCCCACCGGCGACATTCAGCCTGTCGCCGTCGCGGCTGGCTTCAAGCCACTGCCGTTGCCCGCGGGCGCACCGACGCCGCATGCGGCGCCTGCGTCGGATGCATCCGGCGCCGTCGCGGCGTCGGGCG
The DNA here is from genome assembly GCF_900100565.1 of Paraburkholderia steynii. Taxonomy (NCBI): domain Bacteria; kingdom Pseudomonadati; phylum Pseudomonadota; class Betaproteobacteria; order Burkholderiales; family Burkholderiaceae; genus Paraburkholderia; species Paraburkholderia steynii. Next base: position 21,475 of record NZ_FNDI01000007.1, read on the forward strand.
CAGCTTCGGCTTCGGCGCCTGTCGCTTCGTCAGCTGCGGCGCCGCGAGCCGCTTCGGCATCGAAGCCGGCCAAGGCGCCGCGCGTCGCGTCGGCCACAGTCGCGCCGTCGCCCGCTGCATCTGACACGGCAGCAACCACGGCTGCGGCACCCGTCAAGGCGTCCGACGCCCGCAAGTCCCCACGCAAACCCCGTCCGGCCAGTGAATCGCGGCCGGTCGCTGCCGCGCCGTCGCGTAACGAGGAATCGCAGGCCGCGCCGCGCGGCCCCGTTTCCGGCGGCATCGACGAGTAAGGAGAAAGGCATGCAAATCGACAAGCGCGCCTGGCTCGAACGCTTCAAGAAGATGTTCGCGGGCTTCGATCGACCGCTCGCACTGATCGTGTTTCTGCTGCTGTGCGTCGGCATCGTGACGCTGTACAGCGCGAGCCTCGACGTGCCCGGCCGCGTCGAAGACCAGCTGCGCAACATCATCCTGACGTTCGCGCTGATGTGGGTGCTGGCCAACATCCCGCCCACGACGCTGATGCGCTTCGCCGTCCCGCTCTACACATTCGGGGTCGCGTTACTGATTGCCGTGGCGCTATTCGGCCTCACGCGCAAGGGCGCCAAGCGCTGGATCAACGTTGGTGTGGTGATCCAGCCATCGGAGATTCTCAAGATCGCGACGCCGCTGATGCTCGCGTGGTACTACCAGCGCCGCGAAGGCAACATCCGCTGGTGGGATTACATCGTCGGCATGCTAATTCTCGCGGTGCCAGTCGGGCTGATCGCGAAACAGCCCGACCTCGGCACGGCCGTGCTCGTGTTCGCATCGGGGTTCTTCGTTATCTATTTCGCGGGGCTGAGCTTCAAGCTGATCGTCCCCGTGCTGATTGCGGGCGTGATTGCCGTCGGCGCGATTGCGACGTTCCAGGACAAGATCTGCCAGCCTGAAGTGCAATGGCCGCTGATGCACGACTACCAGAAGCACCGCATCTGCACGCTGCTCGATCCGACGTCCGACCCGTTGGGCAAAGGCTTCCACACCATTCAGGCCGTGATCGCGATCGGCTCGGGCGGCCCGCTCGGCAAGGGCTGGTTGAAGGGCACGCAGGCGCATCTCGAGTTCATTCCCGAGAAGCACACTGACTTCATCTTCGCGGTGTTCTCAGAGGAGTTCGGCCTGGCCGGCGGCCTTGTATTGCTGACGCTCTATATGGCGCTGATCGCGCGCGGCCTGTACATCGCGGCGAACGGCGCGACGCTATTCGGCCGATTACTGGCCGGCTCGCTGACGATGGCGTTCTTCACCTACGCGTTCGTGAACATCGGCATGGTGAGCGGGATTCTTCCCGTGGTCGGCGTGCCGTTGCCGTTCATGAGTTACGGCGGCACCGCGCTCACGACGCTCGGTTTTGCGATCGGGCTCATCATGAGCGTCGCGCGACAGAAGCGTTTGATGCAAAGCTGACCTGGCAGCACCAACAATACGGACATGCAAAAACAAAACGGCGCCTGAGATTTTCAGGCGCCGTTTTTTTATTGCGGCTTCGCTTCGTGCGATTCGCGTAACTGGGTGCTGAGTTGCTGATACTTGAGCCGCGCCGCCGGGTCGCCCTGTGCAGCCGCCGCGGCGTAATAGGCCCGCGCGACGTTCAGGTTCTGCGTCACGCCATCGCCGCCGCGTTCGTAGAACGAGCCCGTCACGTACTGCGCGGTCATGTCGCCGCCCTCGGCCGCCTTCTTGTACCAATAGAACGCCTGCTGGTTGTCACGTGCGGTGCCGCGCCCATCGAGAAACTGGTTCGCCAGCGCCAGCTCGGCCTGGATATGCCCTTGCTGCGCAGCCTTCAGAAACCATTGATGCGCTTCCGCCGGATCGCGCCCGACGAACTCGCCATCGTCGTACATCTTGCCGTACACGTATTGCGCGTGCGACATGTTCGCGTCGGCGGCTTTGCGCAGCCACTTCTTGCCTTCTTCGACATTCGCAGGACCGCCCTCGCCGTTGAGCAGCATCATCGCGTAGTTGAACTCGGCGAGGCGGCTGCCGCGCTGCGCGGCCTTGCGAAACTCGGCGAGCGCAGACGTGAAGTTGCCTGCGTTGTAATCGGCGACGGCCGTTTGGGTTTCCATATCCGACGCGGGTGGCGTCTTACTCTGCGCGTGTGCCGCCGCACCCGCCGTCAGAGCGGTCAGCACGATGGCACGGCTTGCAATGCGCATCGCGCGTAACGACAACAGCTTCATGACCGAGCCTCCTGCAGTGCCTGTCGCGTGGTGCGCAACAGCCACATCACATCGGCGGCCAGCGCGATGAAGCGAAAGCCTTCCGACCGGTATTGCCGCGCGCTCGCGACGTCCATCGCGAAGATGCCCGTCGCGACACGCGCACGATGCGCGACGTCCAGAATATGCTTCATCGCGTCCTGCACTTCAGGGTGTTTCGAGTCGCCGAGATGACCGAGGCTTGCCGCGAGATCCGCTGGTCCGACGAACAGGCAATCGACACCTCGCGTCGCCGCGATCTGCTCCAGATTTGCGAGCGCGTGTTGCGATTCGATCTGCACGATGTTCGCTATCTGCGCATTCGCGTTCTGCAGATAATCGCGCCGCATGCCATAAGCCGCAGCGCGCACAGCGCCGGCGACGCCGCGCAGACCGTCCGGCGCATCGGCTGTCGCGTATTGCGTCAGGCGAACGGCATGGGCCGCTTCATCGGCCGTCTCGATGTTCGGAAACATCAGCGTACGAGCGCCCGCATCGAGCACGCGCTTGACGAGCCACGGCTCGACGGCGGGCAGACGCACGACGGGCTCGGTCGGCAGATGCGCCGCAGCAATCGCGCGCAGTTGTCCGGTGACGTCGCTGCTGTCGTTGGGCGCATGCTCCATGTCGATCAGCAGCCAGTCGAAACCGGCGTGCGCCAGCGCTTCCGCCGCGCTATCGCTGCCCAGCGAGAGCCACAAGCCGAACAGCGGGTCCGGGTCCTTGAGACGCAGCTTGAGGGGATTCGTAAACGTGCTCATCGCGCGCCTCCGTCGATGCGAGGCGCAGCCGCAATCAGGCTGGAGCAAAAGACGACGCGGCCCGAAAGGCCGACGTCAACAACTAGAGGATGGTGGCGGGCGTCGAGCCCGCAGCGTAGCGCGGTGACCGGCATGTCTCGCTCCGTGTGGTTATCGAAACGATCATACCGTGACAATAACCCGTTTAGTCGCGGACGACGTCGGCCCAGCAATTCGGCGTCTCATAGAGACGCACCTTATGCAGCCGCAGATTGACGCCGTAGTGCGCGTCGTAGACGTTCGCGAGAATGTCGAACGCGACGGCGGCGAGGTTTTCGACGGTCGGAATGCGGTCGAGCACGATCGTCTTGTGACCGGCCATCGATTCGAGAAAGCCGCGCACCTGCGTATCGCCTTCATAGACGAGAAACGCGTGATCCCACTTGTCGACGAGGTGCTCGTTCGCGAGCGCCTTCACGTCGGCGAAATCCATCACCATGCCGCGATCCGGCGCACCTTCCGTTTCGACGAGATCGCCTTGCAGCGTGATTTCGAGCACATAGCGATGACCGTGCAGATTACGGCACTGGCTGCGGTGATCGGGAATGCGGTGACCCGCGTCGAATTCGAGTTTTCGTGTAATCGTCAGCACGGCAAATCAGGGAATGTTCAGGTACTTGTGAGTCTGCATCGACAGCCGCCATTGTGGATGACGCTTGCACCAGTCGATGGCGAGCTTCGTATTGATATCGCGCGACGGGCCGTCCATCGGCTGGACGAGGAAATAGTCGAAGTCGAGCTTCGCATAGTCGGCGAGACGCTGGTTTTCTTGCGGCACGACCACTTTCAGTTCGTTGCCTTTGGTCTGCACGAGCGGTGCGTCGGCCTTCGGGCTCACGCAGATCCAGTCGATCGTGTCGAGCACCGGCAGCGAGCCGTTCGTTTCGATCGCGATTTCAAAGCCCTGCGCGTGCAATGCATCGACGAGCGGCTGGTCGATCTGCAGCATCGGCTCGCCGCCCGTACACACGACAAAACGCTGTCCTTCGCCTTCGGGCCACAACGAGGCAATCTTCGCCGCCAGTTCTTCGGGCGTACGGAATTTGCCGCCGTTCTCGCCGTCGGTGCCGACGAAGTCGGTATCGCAGAACTGGCACACCGCGTCGGCGCGATCTTCTTCGCGGCCCGACCACAGGTTGCATCCGGCGAACCGGCAAAACACGGCCGGACGTCCGGCGTTCGCGCCCTCGCCCTGCAACGTGTAGAAGATTTCCTTGACCGCGTACGTCATGCTGCTTTCTGCCCGATGCTCCGTGAAGCTCTGTTGATGTGCGCTTGTGCCGCGTGCTGTTGCTTGTATAAGCCGCTCAAGCGGGTTCCGTGACCTGTTCGCCGTTCAGATACGCCTCGTAACCGCGCTTGCGCAAGCGGCACGCCGGGCACTCGCCACAACCGAAGCCCCACGCATGCAGTTCCGCGCGCTCGCCGAGATAACACGTGTGCGTCTCGACGCGAATCAGCTCGACCAGTTCTTCGCCGCCCAGCTCATGCGCGAGGCGCCAAGTGTCGGCCTTGTCGATCCACATCAGCGGCGTCTCCAGCACGAAGCGGCTGTCCATGCCGAGGTTCAGCGCGACTTGCAGCGCTTTCATCGTGTCGTCGCGGCAATCCGGGTAGCCGGAGAAATCCGTCTCGCACATGCCGCCGACCAGCACGCGCAATCCGCGACGATACGCAATGGCCGCCGCGATCGTCATGAACATCAGGTTGCGGCCGGGCACGAATGTATTCGGCAGACCGTTCGACGCTGCGTGGATCTCGATCTCGCGCGTCATCGCGGTATCGCTGATGGAGCCGAGCACTGACAGATCGATCATGTGATCGTCGCCGAGCCGCTCACCCCACTCGGGGAACGTGCGCGCCACGGCGCTGCGAAATCCCTCGCGGCATTCGAGTTCGACGCGATGCCGCTGGCCGTAGTCGAAACCCAGCGTTTCGACCGTTTCATATCGATCCAGCGCCCAGGCGAGACACGTGGCCGAATCCTGGCCACCGGAAAACAGCACCAGCGCGCTACTTTTGGCGTCTTTGCGGGTCACCGTGAAACTCCGTGTAGGTTGATTGCGTGCGCCAGCGGCCGCGCGCAAGCGGCGACTCGCGCGCCGGCTTCGCGACCTGTTTGAGACCTTCGGCGCGGGCCGGCACGGACACTGGCTCAAGCAGTATAGGCGGCGGCTTTCGCGCGCCAATCTGCTGTGGCTTATACCGTTGATCGTCCGCCAGAGCGTTTCACGCTACACGATGCCTTGGACCTGAAACGAAAAAGGACTTGCGAAGAACACGTGGCAAGTCCTTGATACAGCGGGATTTTATCATGCGCAGCCGAGGCTCGCTCGCGGCCGCTGCACCGCTCATCCCACGCAGCGAACAATATCTTGCCCGCAAATAGGAAAAGCCCCAGGAATCTTGCGATTTCCTGGGGCCGAATCCTGGTGGCCTGGGGCGGAATCGAACCACCGACACGCGGATTTTCAATCCGCTGCTCTACCAACTGAGCTACCGGGCCAACGAAGAAGCGAGAGTATAGCAAGCACTTTTGGCTTTCTCAAGCCCCTCCCGAAAAAAACTTGAGCGGCGCTTATTCGCCCTTGTTCTTGCCGAGATCGACGCCCAGCTGCTTGAGCTTGCGATACAAATGCGTCCGCTCGAGCCCCGTCTTTTCCGCGACGCGCGTCATGCTGCCGTTCTCGCGCGCGAGGTGATACTCGAAGTACGCGCGCTCGAAGGCATCGCGGGCGTCGCGCAGCGGAATGTCGAATGAAATCGACGCCGTCTGCGCGGACAGCATGCCGCCGCTCAGACTGTCCGCCGACATCATCGGCAGCGCAGCCGCCGATGCCACCGCCGAAGCATTCGTCGCCATCGCAGGCTTCGCTGCCACGCCGCCCGCCGCGGGCGCCGCGCTGCCGCGCGCGAGTCCCTGCTCGACGGCCTTCAGCAGCTTCTGCAGCGCGATCGGCTTTTCAAGGAAGTTGAGCGCGCCGATCTTGGTCGCTTCAACCGCCGTATCGATGGTCGCGTGACCCGACATCATGATGACGGGCATCGTGAGTAGCGCTTGCGCGGCCCATTCCTTGAGCAACGTGACGCCATCGGTATCGGGCATCCAGATGTCGAGCAGCACCAGATCGGGTGCCAGGCGTTGCCGGTAGTCGCGCGCCTCCTGCGCGTTCTCCGCGACCTCCACGACATGCCCTTCGTCGCTCAGGATCTCCGAGAGCAATTCCCGGATGCCCATTTCATCATCTACCACCAGGATGGTTGCCATTTAAGCTGCCCTTGTCTGCACTGTTGCTTTTGTCTTTCCCTGCGATGCACCGCCACTGCCGTGTACCGCCTGCGGCCCGCTTCCAGGCGCCGCAGCCTTGTTGTCTGCGAGTTGTAGGAAGAGGATCGAAATTTGCGCGCCTTCGATCACATCGCCCGCCCTCAGGCGGTTGCGAATGTCGATCCGTGCGCCGTGTTCATCGACGATCTTCTTGACCATGGCGAGTCCAAGACCTGTTCCTTTGGCCTTGGTCGTCACGTAAGGTTCGAACGCGCGCGTGAGGATGCGCGCGGAGAAGCCCGGACCGTTGTCCGACACGGTCAAACGCACCGCGACGCTCACTTTGCCCTCTGCATCGGGATCGCCATATTCTACTGTCCTCGTCTCGAGCAACACACGCGGTTGCCCGATATCGGCGACAGCGTCCTGTGCGTTCTGCAGCAGGTTATGGATCACCTGACGCAATTGCGTCGCGTCACCTCGTATAACGGGCAAGTCCGCCAATTCGACGACAATCGGCGTCTTGCCTTCTTCGATTCCGTACAGCGTCAGCACTTCGCTGACCAGTTCGTTCAATTGCAGGTTCGAAAGCACGGCGGGCGGCGTGCGCGCGTAGTCGCGGAAATCGTCGACCATCTGCTTCATCGCGGCGACCTGATTCACGATTGTAGTGGCACCGCGTTTCAATACGTCTGCATCCGATGGCGAGAGCTTGTCAGTAAGCTTCATCTGCAAGCGCTCCGCCGAAAGCTGGATCGGCGTAAGAGGATTCTTGATCTCGTGCGCGAGACGCCGCGCGACTTCGCCCCATGCGATCGAACGCTGCGCGGAGATCACGTCGGAAATATCGTCGAACACGACGACGTAACCGGACGTCTCTTCATCGTCGCTGTCGCTGCCCGCCGCCGACACCAGCCGCGCGCCGCGCACGAGCAGCGTCAGCGGATCGGCTTCGCCCGGAACCTGCAGCGACATCTGCTGCTGCCAGTGCCCCGTATCGCGCTGATCGTCGCCGCCTGCCGCTTCGAGGTCCGCGAACGCCTTGCGCACCATCGCGCCGAATTCGCTCAACACGCTGATGCGATCCAGCGACGAACCGAACAGCGACGCGAACGGCTGACGGAAGATACGCTCCGCGCCGCGATTGGCCGTGGTCAGGCGGAACTGCCGGTCGAACACGAACACGCCTGCTGTCAGGTTCGCAAGAATGCTTTCGAGGTACGCCTTCGAATGTTCGAGCGCGACGCGGTTCGCTTCGACGGCTGCGCGTGCTTCCGACAGCTGCCGTGTCATCGCGTTGAACGACTGGGTGAGGAAGCCAAGTTCATCGCGCGACTTGATCTCACGCTTTGGCGTGTAGTCGCCTTCCGTCACTTCCTTCGTGCCCTGCGCGAGCAGGAACAACGGCCGCGCGAGCTGATTGCCGAGCGCGAGCGCGAGCATCATCGCGATGAAGGTCGCGAGGAACAGCGCGAGCGTCAGCGTGCCGATATACATCTTGCGCAAGCCCGTGCGCCCAATCGCTTTTTCCTGATATTCGCGATACGCGCGCTGCACGGCATCCGCGTTGCGCGCCAATGATTGCGACACGGGCTGCGTGAGTTGCAGGAAGCGCTCGGTCGGCTGCAACTGCGAGGCGTTGGCGTCGGGAATGCGCTGCACGATACGCAGACGCAATGCGCCCTTCGCGCCACGCGCCTTCGGATCGCCGTCCACTTCGCCTTCGATCGATGCAAAGCCACGGCCACGCGCCTGCTCGATCATGATCGGCGTGGGCAGATCGCTGGGCACCAGCGACGCGTAATTGCTGGTCGCCTGCGCGACCACGTGCATCTCCGGCGTCGGGCCCGACATACTGCGCGACGGCTCGACGATCGTCGCATCCTGCACGCCGAACTGATCGCGCAAACGCAACAGCGTGAGCGTCGTGCCGGCGGAATCCGCGCTCGCGAGCTGCTCGGCCATCAGGCGGCCTTTGGTTTGCAGATCGGACAGCGACGCGTCGAGCATGCCGCGTCCGAGATTCAGCCCGGAGGTCAACGCGGTTTCGACATTCACATCGAACCACGACTCGATACTGCGCGACACGAACTGATACGACACGATGTAGATGATGCCGCCCGGCACGACGCCGACCAGCGCGAAGAAGAACGCGAGCTTCGCCAGCAGCCGCGTGCCGAACTTGCCCTTGCGCAATCGCGTGACGATGATGACGACGAGCACCGCGACGATCAGCATGAAGATCAGCGCGACAACCACGTTGGCCGCGTAGAGCCAGCCGTAGTAGCGATCGAAGAACTCAGTATTCGCACTCGCGGCTGCGAGCAGCACGAGCAGCAGGACGGCCGTGACGGCCACCGTCGACACCAGCACCCGCAGGACGAGGCTGCCGACACTGGTGGCGCGGCGTACTTTATTTAGCACGTTCGGTCACCGTGAAGGTAAAGCGCTTCCAGTCGGAAGCGAGGTTCCAGTCGCGGTTGTTGACCGCGTCGATCTGGAACGGCTTGGGCATCAATGCGATATCGAGCTGCATGCGCACCGATGCAGTGTACGTTTCTCCCGGATGAACCTGATTGCGATCGATCACATGCCATGACGTGACATGCTTGATCACGGACAGCGCCTCGTTCAGCGACGCGAAGCCGAGCTGCAGACCGCCCGTCGATACACGGTACTCGCGCGTGAGCGGCTGGAAAGAAAGCCGGATGCTTTGCGAGACGCTCACCGGCTGTTCGTCGAACCAGTACCAGCGTGGTCGGCTCAGTTCGAAGTCCGTCGTGAAGTAAACCGGTATGCCTTTGTTGACGGCGTCTTCGAGATTGCTGTTCAACTCGAACTCGAAACGCGCATCGAGGCTCCAGCCGCTGCCGTCGGATTGCAGAGACGCACGCTGCACGGCGATCGATTCGGCTCGCGCCGGCCCGGCTGCCGTGAGGCAAAGGGCCAGCGCAATCCAGAGCGCGGCCACGAGCCGAAGCGGAAGAAAGCGTTTGATGATCACCGTTTCTGAAAGCGCGCGTAGAAGAATCCGTCGTGGTCTAAGCTCGAACCAGTGCTTTGTCCGGCGCGGGAGCCAGCCGATACGTCGGCGGGCGCGCGGGCGACTGCTGGGAGCAGTTGCCCCGGCGCGTCCAATCGTACCGCATCCGCGTGCTGGTTTCCAAACCACTGAGCCTGCAACTCGCCTTCTTCGGGAAAGATCGAGCAGGTAACGTACAACAACTCGCCGCCCGTTTTGACAAGCGGCCACAGCGCTTCGAGAATGCGGCGCTGTTCTTCGACGAGCGCGGGAATGTCCGACGCGCGGCGCAGCCAGCGAATGTCCGGATGACGGCGCACGATGCCCGAAGCCGAGCAGGGCACGTCGGCGAGAATGCGATCGAAGGGTTGATCGGCGGCGTGGTGCCATTGCGCGGGATTGCCCGCATCACCGACCCGCACATGCGCGTCCAAACCCAAACGCTGCAGGTTTTCGCCGATGCGTCGTGCGCGCGTCGCGTCGCTTTCGAGCGCGATCAGATCGATATCGGCGAGTTCGAGCAGATGGCCCGTCTTGCCGCCAGGTGCCGCGCATGCATCCAGCACGCGCATGCCGTCGCGCACGCCGAGCAACTGCGCGGCCAGTTGCGCACCGGCGTCCTGCACGGAGACAACGCCTTCGCTGAAACCGGGAATGCGATCGACGGGCATCGGCGTGTCGAGACGCACGGCATGGTCGCCCACCTGAGTCGCGGCGGTCTGATGCTCGCGCAACGTTTGCAGGTATGCATCGACGGTGGAGCGGCGCGCGTTCACGCGCAGCGTCAGCGGACCCTGGCTGTTGCCCGCGGCAAGCATGTCCTGCCATGCGTCGGGCCATGCGTTGCGTACGGCGTCGATCCACCAGACTGGGTAATTCCAGTGAGCGACAGCGTTGTTCTGTGCATCGGCCAGCAACGCCTCGCGCTCGCGCAAGAAGTTGCGCAGGACTGCGTTGACCAGCCCTTTCGCGAACGCGATCTCGCGCCGCCCACCGATCGCTTCCACAGCCTGATCGACGACCGTGAAAGGCGCGTAGGCGGCGTTGCTCTCGTCATCGGCCAGCAATGCGAGCGCGCACGCGAGCACATGCGCGATATGCGGAGGCGGTGCCTTGCGCACGAGTTTCGCGACCAGCCATTCGGCTATGCCGAGTCGGCGCATCGTCCGGTATGCGATGTCCTGCACGGCGCCGCGCGACGCCGTCGCGACGGTTTCCGGCAACGACATGAAGATCGACTGCAACGCGGCCGGCAACGCCGCGCCCTGGCGAACGGCGCCGATGGCTTGCGCCGCAGAGTCGAGCGCGAAGCCGAGGGACTCGGGTGCCAGATGCAGCGCCGTCAGACGGGAGTCGCGCGAACGCTGCGGCGAAGCAGGCTTGGAAGGCTTTCGGGTCATTAAGAGGCGAAAAACGGGCGCGCATGGACAGTGTCGCGCAAACGCCACATTGTAGCGTGACACGGGTCGAGGGCCGGCGGCACAAGGCCGTGCGATTCGAATTTGAAAGGAAAAAGGGGCGAGTTGAACTCGCCCCTTTGCGATGCTGCCGCGAAAGTCCGGCCGAAGCCGACCTGCCCGCTTAGTCGAAACGTCCCGTGCGCGCCATCTCCATCAGACGCGCAATGCGCTCCTCCGTGGCCGGGTGCGTCGAAAACAGGTTCGCGATGCCGCCGCCCGACAGCGGATTCATGATCATCATCTGCGCGGTGGCCGGGTGCGCCTCGGCCGTCGGGAACGGGATGCCGTTCGCATAGCGATGAATCTTGTCCAGCGCCGACGCAAGCGCCTGCGGGTCGCCCGAAATCTGCGCGCCGCCACGGTCCGCTTCGAATTCACGCGCGCGGGAAATCGCCATCTGGATCAGCGCGCCCGCGATAGGCGCAAGCAGCGCGACGGCGATACTCGCGATCGGATTCGACGGACGGCCGTTCTCGTCACGCCCGCCGAAGAACATCGCGAAGTTCGCGAGCGCCGAAATCGCGCCCGCCATCGTCGCCGAAATAGTCGAGATCAGAATGTCGCGGTGCTTCACGTGCGCCAGTTCGTGCGCCATCACGCCGCGCATTTCGCGCTCAGACAGCACGCGCAGAATGCCTGTCGTCGCGGCGACGGCCGCGTGTTCCGGATTGCGGCCCGTTGCGAAGGCATTCGGCTGGTCTTCATCGATCAGGTAGACGCGCGGCATCGGCAGACTGGCGCGTGTCGAGAGTTCGCGCACCATCCGGTAGAACTGCGGCGCGCTCGTTTCGTCGACTTCCTGCGCGTTGTACATGCGCAGGACCATCTTGTCCGAAAACCAGTACGAGAAGAAATTCATCCCGAGCGCGATCAGCAACGCGAGCATCATGCCGCGCTGGCCGCCGATCATGCCGCCGATCACGATGAAGAGTGCCGTGATCGCGGCCATCAGCATCGCGGTTTTCACCCAGTTGAACATTTCAAAGACTCCTTGCCCGCCACGCGGTTCTATATCCGTGCCGCCTGTTCGCGGCGAATGATTGTAAGCAATTTGTTAGATATGGGCGAGCGCGAAAAATTCAATCACCGCGTTGCCGTGGCGAGCCTGATTCCAAGCCCGACGAATGCGCTGCCGACAGTGCGGTCCAGCCACTTCTTGACGCCGGGCTTGCCGGAGAACCGGCGCGTGACGCTGCCCGCAATCCACGCGACAAAGCTGTTCCACGCCATGCTCATCACGACGAACACGACGCCGAGGGTGAGGAAGGCCAAGCTCTTGTTGTTGCTGTCGGCGGACACGAACTGCGGGAAAAACGACACGAAGAACAGCACGACCTTCGGATTCAGCACATTGGTCCAGAAACCCTGCATGAAAAGCTGGCGAAACGACTTCGGCGCGCCGGGCGCGCGCGTTTCGCCCGTGGCCTGACCGGCTTCGGGCTTGACCAGAAGGAGGCGCACGCCGAGATACACGAGATAGATCGCGCCGACGAACTTGATCACGGTGAAAGCCGTGGCCGAGGCGGCCAGCAGCGCGGTCAGCCCGAATGCGCACGCGAGCGAATGGACGCAGCAACCGGCCGAGATACCGAGCGCCGACATCAGCCCCGCGCCGCGCCCCTGCGCGACGCTTCGGCCGACGATATAGGCCGTGTCGGGCCCGGGCGTGACGTTGAGCAGAAAGACAGCGACGACGAAAAACTCGAAATGGGTGATGCCGAACATGAAATCCTCTTCAGGCAGAGTTGCACCGAAGATTTTAACGCGCCGCACGAATGCGGCGCGCCCTGGCCGAGCGGCATATGGTGCGACGGAACACGCGCCGTTATTGTGATTGCGTGAGGTCGAACCGCTGGCCCGTGGCGAGCGTCGAACCGGCAAGGAAATCGCGCACCGGCAGGCGTTTGCCGCCCGGTTTCTGCAGTTGCGTGATGCGCAACGCGCCGTCACCGCATGCCACGACGACGCCTTCGGGCGAAATCTCGACGATCGTGCCAGGTTCGGCCTGGCGCGGAGCGTCAATCGACATGGCGGACCAGATTTTCAGCACTGAGCCGTCGAGCGTCGCCGCGCCACCGGGGAACGGGTCGAACGCGCGAACCTGGCGCGCGAGCTCGACCGCCGGCCGCCGAAAGTCCAGCGCCGCTTCCTGCTTGCCGATTTTTTCGGCGTAGGTAGCGCCGTCGGCGGGCTGTGGCGTCGCGCCGAGCTTGCCGCTGCGCTCCAGTTCGATCAGCGCGTCGACGATCAGCTTCGCGCCCGTTTCGGCGAGACGGTCGTGCAGCGTCGCTGTTGTGTCGGTGTCGTGGATCGGCGTGCGGACTTCGGAAATCATCGCGCCCGTGTCGAGGCCCGCGTCCATCTGCATCAGCGTGATGCCCGTTTCGGCGTCGCCCGCTTCGATTGCGCGGTGAATCGGCGCCGCGCCGCGCCAGCGCGGCAGCAGCGAAGCGTGAATGTTGATGCAGCCGTGCGGTGCGATGTCGAGCACTTCCTGCGGCAGCAGCAGGCCGTAGGCGGCCACGACCATGACGTCGTGTGGGGTGGCGCGCAGCTGGTCGATGGCGGCCGCGGCTTCCGCCGGGAATTTGCCGTTACGGCGCAGCGAAGGCGGCTGCGCGACCTCGATGCCGTGCTCCTGCGCGTAACGCTTGACCGGGCTTGCCTGCAATTTCATGCCGCGGCCCGCCGGCCGGTCCGGCTGGGTCAGGATAAGCGGCACGGGAAAACCGGCCTCGTGGATCGCGGCGAGTGCCGCGGCGGCGAATTCCGGCGTGCCGGCGAAGATGACGCGCAACGAATGACTCATGTGCTGATAGCGGAAGCGGTCGGAAAGCGCGTTACATCGCGTGCGCGAGCTTTTTCATCTTGCTCTTGATACGCGTCTGCTTGAGCGGCGACAGATACTCGACGAACACCTTGCCCATCAGGTGATCCATTTCATGCTGGATGCAGACGGCGAGCAACCCTTCGCAATCCAGTTCGAACGTTTCGCCCTTCTCGTTCAGCGCGCGCACGCGCACCTGCTCGGCGCGCTCGACGTTGTCATAGATGCCCGGCACGGAGAGACAGCCTTCTTCGTGGATCTTTCTCTCGTCGCTCGACCAGATGATCTCGGGGTTGATGAACGCGCGCAGTTCGTCGTGCGCATCGGATACGTCGATCACGATCACGCGCTCATGCACGTCCACCTGCGTCGCGGCGAGGCCCACGCCGGGCGCGGCGTACATCGTCTCGGCCATGTCGGCGACGAGCTTGCGGATACGGTCATTGACCTTTTCAACCGGCTTCGCGACCTTGTGCAGACGCTTGTCCGGGTAGTTGAGGATGTTAAGTAAAGCCATGGTCCTGAAATTGATTGGGCGCCGACGCGGTTGAACAAGTCGCGCGATTGGCCATTCGGCCAGGTTGTTCGCAAGGCGCGACACGCACAGGATAGATAGTGGCCGAACCGTGTTGATTCAACGCCAGTTCGACGTTCGAGCGCATGTCCGCAGGCTCGCGCGGGCGCGGCGCAGCAGTGGTTTCGGAATATTTCGGATGATGAAAATTTTAGCATGGCGACTGAAAGGCCGGTTGCCGTGCGCGAGGACGCCAGCCATGCAGACGCTTCCCCTGACAGACCAGGAACTCGCCGCCTGGTTGCGGCTTTCGACGGCGCCGGGTCTGAACCCGACCGCCCTTCGCCGCTTGCTCGCAGCCTTCGGGCTACCCGAAGCCGTGCTATCGCAGACATTCGCGGCACTCGCCGAAGTCATCGATGAAGCCACCGCCCGAGCCGCGCTCGCGCCGCCGTCCGCGGACTTTCCCGCGCAGCTCGACGCGGTGCGGGCGTGGCGCGAGTCGCCCGGCAACGTGCTCGTCACGCTCGACGATCCCGCTTATCCGCCTCTTTTGCTGACCATGCCCGATCCGCCGCCGCTGCTATATGTAAAGGGACGGGTCGAACTCCTGCACACGCGCAGCATCGCCGTAGTCGGCAGCCGCAGCGCGACGCCGCAGGGTATCGAAGATGCGACCCGCTTCGCCCGCGCCTTTTCCGATGCGGGGTTGACCGTGGTGTCGGGGCTTGCGTCGGGCGTCGATGGCGCGGCGCACCGCGGCGCGCTTCAAGGGCGTGGCAGCACGGTCGCCGTCATCGGCACGGGCGCGGACCTCGTCTACCCCAGCTCGCATCACGCTCTCGCGCACCAGATTGCCGGACACGGCGCGCTCGTGTCGGAATGGCCGCTCGGCACGCCCGCCCGGTCCGCCAATTTTCCGCAGCGTAACCGGCTGATCGCAGGGCTCGTCGGCGGCGTGCTGGTCGTCGAAGCGGCGATGCGCTCCGGCTCGCTGATTACGGCTCGGTTCGCGAACGAGATGGGCCGCGACGTGTTCGCGATTCCGGGTTCCATCCACGCGCCGCTCGCGCGCGGCTGCCATCGGATGATCAAACAGGGCGCGAAACTCGTCGAAACGCCGGAAGAGGTGCTTGAAGAGCTTGGGTTTGCCGCTCCGCCGCCGCCCGCTCCGGTGCAGCCGCCACGGCTCCGGGCAGTCGCGAAGCCGTCTCCCGCAGAGGACGAAACCCTGCCAGAAAGCGGGACGCCAGTGCCAGCGGAGGACAGACGCCTGCTCGACGCGCTCGGCCACGCGCCCGCCACGCTTGAAATCCTGGCCGAACGCACCGACATGGACGACACGCTGCTGCAAAGCACGCTGCTGCGGCTCGAACTGGCGGGCGAACTCTGTGCGCTACCCGGCGGCCGGTACGTCCGCGCGGCGCGCAACGGGTGACGCCTCGTGCTACATTCGCGCCAAATAACCCATGCAATACCGAAGGAAACCGCCATGCCCGCGCTGAACCTGGACACCGACGCGAAACGGATCGCCGAACTCGTGAATGACAGCGAGACGCTTTTCGTTGCGTGTTTGTGTGCGGAATGGTGCGGGACCTGCCGCGAGTACCGCACCGCCTTCGACACGCTCGCGGACAGGCATCCGGATATCTGCTTCGCATGGATCGATATCGAGACTCACGCCGACCGTTTCGACGACCTTGACGTTGAGAATTTCCCCACAATTCTTATAGAAGACAGCGTGACTACCCGTTTTTTCGGAACGGTCTTGCCGCAGGCGTCGATTGTCGAGCGGATGCTGGTCGATCTGACCGCGCTGCCAGGCGTCAAAGGCGCGCCGAAAATGCGCCCGGCTCTGCTCGAAGCCTGAAACGTCTGTGAAACACCGGGATTGTCCCGGCCCCGTTTTTAAAAATACGGGTGAGCGCAGCACAGGGCATTTGCAAAAATCGTTGCGCGACACGGGAAAACCGGCTCGCGATCGACGCGAAACCGCCCTCTGTAGCGCCTGTCACGCGCTTGGCCAATTGATCTGGGCGCAATTAAGATGACCCGCTTTTTTGGGCCCACCGGTTGCCGTTGCGGCGGCGTGTGCTATAAAGCGGTCGTTAATGGGTGCCAAACCCGGGTTGGAAAACCCGAGGTCCCGGCCCGAATCCACCAATTTATTTTCAGTCATGTCCAAAGCACTGATCATCGCCGAAAAGCCATCCGTCGCGAACGACATCGCGCGGGCTTTGGGCGGTTTTACCAAGCATGACGAGTACTTCGAAAACGACGATTTCGTCCTTTCGTCGGCGGTCGGCCATCTCGTGGAGATCGCTGCGCCGGAAGAATATGAAGTCAAACGGGGAAAATGGAGTTTCGCCAATCTCCCCGTTATTCCGCCGCATTTCGATCTGCATCCAATCGCGAAAAGCGAGTCGCGGCTGAAAGTCCTGAACCGGCTGATCAAGCGCAAAGACGTCGATCGCCTGATCAACGCATGTGACGCGGGGCGCGAGGGCGAGCTCATTTTCCGCCTGATCGCGCAGCACGCAAAAGCGAAGCAGCCGGTGCAGCGCCTGTGGCTGCAGTCGATGACGCCCGCCGCGATCCGCGACGGCTTCGCGCAACTGCGCAGCGACAACGACATGCAACCGCTCGCGGATGCCGCACGCTGCCGCTCGGAAGCGGACTGGCTGGTCGGCATCAACGGCACGCGCGCGATGACCGCGTTCAACAGCAAGGGCGGCGGCTTCTTCCTGACCACTGTGGGCCGAGTGCAGACGCCGACGCTGTCGATCGTCGTCGAGCGCGAAGAGAAGATTCGCCGCTTCGTGCCGCGCGACTATTGGGAAGTGAAGGCGGAATTCGTCTGCGCGGCGGGCTTCTACGAAGGCCGATGGTACGACCCGAAGTTCAAGAAAGACGAGTTCGATCCGGAAAAGCGCGATTCGCGTCTGTGGAGCCTGCCGGCTGCCGAAACGATCGTCGCCGCCTGTCGCGGCCAGACGGGCATCGTGACGGAAGAATCGAAGCCGACGACGCAACTGTCGCCTGCGCTCTTCGACCTCACCAGTCTGCAGCGCGAAGCCAACGGACGCTTCGGCTTTTCGGCCAAGAACACGCTCGGGCTCGCCCAGGCGCTGTACGAAAAGCACAAGGTGCTGACCTATCCCCGTACCGACGCGCGCGCGCTGCCGGAAGACTACCAGGAGACGGTCAAGCACACGCTGGAGATGCTCAAGGAGAGCAACAACTATCTGCCGTACGCGAAGCAGGTGTTGGACAAGGGCTGGGTGAAGCCGAACAAGCGCATCTTCGACAATTCGAAGATCAGCGATCACTTCGCAATCATCCCGACACTGCAGGCGCCGAAAGCGCTCTCCGAACCCGAGCAGAAGCTGTACGACCTCGTCGTCAAGCGCTTCCTCGCGGTGTTCTTCCCGGCTGCCGAGTTCCGCGTTACCACGCGTATTACGGAAGTCGTCGGCCATCATTTCAAGACTGAAGGCAAGGTGCTCGTCGAGCCGGGCTGGCTGCAGATCTATGGCCGCGAGACGGCCGGCGAGGACGCGAATCTCGTCCCCGTTCAGAAGGGCGAGAAGGTCAAGACCGACAAGATCGCCGCGCAGCAACTCGTGACGAAGCCGCCCGCACGCTACAACGAAGCGACGCTGTTGTCGGCAATGGAAGGCGCGGGCAAGCTCGTCGAAGACGACGAACTGCGCGAGGCAATGGCCGCAAAGGGTCTGGGCACGCCGGCAACGCGCGCGGCCATCATCGAAGGTCTGCTCGGCGAAAAGTATCTGGTCCGCGAAGGGCGCGAGCTGATTCCGACCGCGAAGGCTTTCCAGCTGATGACGCTGCTGCGCGGCCTCGACGTGAAGGAACTGACCGCGCCGGAACTGACGGGCGAATGGGAATACAAGCTGTCGCAGATGGAGCGCGGCAAGCTGCAGCGCGATGCGTTCATGCAGGAAATCGCCCGCATGACGCAGACCATCGTGAAGCGCGCGAAGGAGTACGACTCCGACACGATTCCCGGCGACTACGCGACTCTGCAAACGCCCTGCCCCAACTGCGGCGGCCAGGTGAAGGAAAACTACCGGCGCTTCGCCTGCACGAAGTGCGAGTTCTCGATCTCGAAGATTCCGGGCGGCCGGCAGTTCGAAATCGAGGAAGTCGAAGAGCTTATGCAGAAGAAGCAAATCGGTCCGCTTTCCGGTTTCCGCAGCAAGATGGGTCGCCCGTTTTCGGCGATCCTCAAGCTCTCGTTCGACGACGAAACGAAGAACTACAAGCTCGAGTTCGACTTCGGCCAGGATCAGGGCGGCGAAGACGGCGAGGCGCCGGACTTCTCCGAGCAAACGCCTGTCGGCGCGTGTCCGAAGTGCGGCGGCAAGGTGTTCGAGCACGGCATGAGCTATGTCTGCGAAAACTCGGTCGCGAATCCGAAGACGTGCGACTTCCGTTCGGGCAAGGTGATCCTGCAACAGGAAATCGCCCGCGAGCAGATGGCGAATTTGCTGGAGAACGGGCGCACCGACCTGCTGACGAACTTCAAGTCGTCGCGCACGGGCCGCAACTTCAAGGCATTCCTCGTCAAGCAGAGCGACGGCAAGATCGGCTTCGAGTTCGAAAAGAAGGAGCCGAAGGAAGGCGCAGCGAAGAAGACGGCCGCGAAGTCCGCAGCCAAGGCGGCGCCCGAATCGGCAAACGACGAGGCAGCGAACGAAGCACCGGCGAAGAAGGTTGCAGCGAAGACGGCTGCTGCCAAGAAAGCGCCTGCGAAGAAAGCGGCTACCAAGACGACAGCGGCGAAAGCCGCAGCGCGCAAGACGGGTTCGTAAAGCCTGTTCGGCGCGCGCCGCCTGATGCGCGTAGCCACGCACGCAAGCAAGCGCGCAGCAAAAAGCGCAGTCACCTTTGACGGTGACTGCGCTTTTTTTATCGTCTATCCGGAACGCCGCGGAGTGCGCCTCAATGCGTCGGCGAAACGATGCCACGTGAACGGTTCAGCGTGCGCGTCGCCGGCTTGGCCGGGATCTCGCCATCCAGCAGGCTCGACAGCGGCTCGGCCCCGTCAAACGCTTCCGGTGGCATCGACACAGCCGTCGATTCGAGCATCGACGGCGCGCGCTCCACGCCGTCCTTCACCCATTGTTCGCCAAGCTTGCTGTTCGGCGTCTGGTTGAAATGCTCGACGAGGTGATCGATAAACGTGCGGACCTTTGCCGGCAAATGCCGACGGCTCGGATACGCGATGTTGATCTCGACCTGCGGCAAACGGTAGTCGCTCAGAAGCCGCACCAGCTTGCCGCGCGTCGTGTCGCGCCCGATCAGATAGCTCGGCAGGATCGCGATGCCCATACCGAGCAACGCGAACTGACGCAGCATTTCCGTATTGTTCGCGACGATCACGTTCGTCGGACGCACGCGCACTTCGCCGTCCGGGCCAGTGAACACGCGCTCGTCGCCCCAGTATTCGGACGGCAACGACAGGCAGGGATGCTCCAGAAGCTGCTCAGGCCGCGTCGGCGTGCCGTGCTTCTCGAGATACGCGGGAGTCGCGCAGACGGTCATACAGCCCGTCGTGAGCCGCCGCGTGACGATGCTCGCGCTGCGCATATGCCGCGCGATCACGACGCCGACGTCAAAGCCTTCTTCGACGAGATCGACCTGCCGGTCGACCAGCGTCACATCGGGAATCACCTTTGGATAGCGCTCGGCGTACGTCTGAAGCACGGGGGCAAGGTTATGCAGACCGAACACGACTGGCGCGACGATGCGTAGCGTGCCAACAGGCTCGTGATTGCGCGCGACGACCATCTGCTCGACGTCTTCGAGCTCGTCGAGAATCTGCCGGGCGCGTTCCAGATAAACCTGACCGGATTCGGTCAGCGAGAGACTACGTGTGGTGCGGTTGAGCAGTCGGGTACCGAGGCGACCTTCCAGATCGGCAACGTGACGGGTGGCGACTGCGTTTGAAATATCCATCGCGCTAGCCGCGCGGGCGAAACTTCCGAGATCCGCCACTTTGACGAAAACTCGCATCGACTGCAAATGATCCATGGACAACTCCTGCCGTATTACCGCTCCCCCGCGAACAGGAAGCACATTTGGGATTTTCCTACGACTAGGGAAATCCTGCAGAAGTTGCCTAAGAAAGCAGAAATTTTATGAAAATTTGAGTCAATATCTTAAGGGACGGAATAGCACATGGCCTATTGTTCCCATTGTTGAAACAATTTGCTGCATCGCGTCGGAATCGCATCGGTAGCTCGAACAGCGAAAGCGACGCGTCGGTGGTAGAAATGGGGTCGAAAGGTGACACCAAAATGGCAGAAATGACGAAAAAGCCGCCCGGAGGCGGCTTCGTCACTCGTTAGTGAACGCTCACAACATCACGCGGCCAGCTTCTTCTCCAGCGCGTTCCGCGTATCTTGCAGTGCGGCAGGCAGGCCTTGCTTCAACGTGTCGAACAATTCGCTATGCAATGCGAGTTCCTTGCGCCACGCGGCATCATCGACGGAAATTACCTGCTCGAACTGCTCGCGGGTGAAGTCGAGCCCGTTCCAGTCGATATCTTCGTAGCGCGGCGAGACCCCAAATGCATGTTCCTCGCCCTGCGACTTGCCTTCGATCCGGCCGATCATCCAGCGCAGCACGCGCATGTTTTCACCGAAACCCGGCCACACGAACTTGCCGTCGTCGCCCTTACGGAACCAGTTGACGCAGAAAATCTTCGGCGTGCGCGCGTTCAACTGCTCCAGTTTCGCGCCCGTCTTTAGCCAGTGGCCAAAGTAGTCGCTCATGTTGTAGCCGCAGAACGGCAGCATCGCGAACGGATCGCGCCGCACGACGCCCTGCTGGCCGGCTGCGGCAGCCGTCGTTTCCGAGCCCATCGTCGCGGCCATGTAGACGCCCTCGACCCAGTCGCGCGCTTCCGTCACGAGCGGCACGGTCGTCGAGCGGCGGCCGCCAAAGACGAACGCGTCGATCGGCACGCCCGCCGGATTCTCCCAATCGGCGTCAATCGACGGGCATTGCGAAGCGGGCGCCGTGAAGCGCGCGTTCGGGTGCGCGGCCTTGCGCCCCGTTTCCTTTGCGATCGCCGGCGTCCAGTCCTTGCCCTGCCAGTCGATCAGATGCGCGGGCGGTTCGTCGGTCATGCCTTCCCACCAGACGTCGCCGTCGTCCGTCAGCGCGACGTTCGTGAAGATCACGTTTTCCTTCAGCGTCGCCATCGCGTTGAAGTTGGTCTTTTCGCTCGTGCCCGGTGCCACGCCGAAATAGCCCGCCTCCGGGTTGATCGCGTAGAGACGCCCGTCCTTGCCCGGCTTGATCCACGCGATGTCGTCGCCGATCGTTGTGATCTTCCAGCCGTTCATGCCTTGCGGCGGAATCAGCATCGCGAAGTTGGTCTTGCCGCACGCCGACGGGAACGCGGCCGCGACGTGATGCTTCTTGCCTTCCGGCGACGTAACGCCGAGCACCAGCATGTGCTCGGCGAGCCAGCCTTCGTCGCGGCCCATCGTCGATGCGATGCGCAGAGCGAAGCACTTCTTGCCGAGCAGCGCGTTGCCGCCATAGCCCGAGCCGTAGCTCCAGATTTCGCGTGATTCGGGGAAATGGACGATGTACTTCGTATCGTTGCACGGCCACGCGACGTCTTTCTGGCCCGCCGCAAGCGGCGCGCCGACGGAATGCACGCACGGGACGAACGCGCCGTCCTCGCCGAGCACGTCGTACACTTTGCGGCCCATGCGCGTCATGATCCGCATATTCGTGACGACGTACGGGCTATCGCTCAACTCGACGCCGATATGCGCGATCGGCGAACCGAGCGGGCCCATCGAGAACGGCACAACGTACATCGTGCGACCGCGCATTGCGCCGTCGAAGAGACCGTCGAGCGTCGCGCGCATTTCAGCGGGCGCGATCCAGTTGTTGGTCGGGCCGGCGTCCTCGCTGTTCTTGGAGCAGATGAACGTGCGATCCTCGACACGCGCGACATCGGACGGATCGGACCACGCGAGATACGAATTGGGCCGTTTGGCCGCGTTGAGCTTCTTGAGGGTGCCAGCTGCGACCATCTGCGCGCTCAGACGGTCGTATTCCTCCTGCGAACCATCGCACCAGACGATCCGTTCCGGTTTTGCCAGCGCGGCCACGCGCTGCACCCACTCGATCAGTTTTTGATGTTTGACCCAGGCAGGCGCTTCGAGGGTCGAATGGCCTGCAAATGCGGGATGATTCATCGAGCTGTCTCCGTTTTGGTAGAAAAAGAAAAACGGTCCTAGCCCAGCGACGCTGCATGCGAGAGGCGATAATCGGCGCGAAGTGCTTTAAGGCGCGCGCGATCCAGCAGTCGTAAGGGCCGTCCAGCCTGTCGCCGACACGTTGAAACCGTCTGTAAAGCGGCTTGCGTGGACATGCAACAAACTGTTAAAAACGAGGGAACTTGCCTCGCCGTCGTGGCTCCGTCATAGCGGCTCCTTGTACGGTAAGGCATTCACAATAAGCATCATGTGGTCCAGGTCACATGATGGGACACCCGAATAAGACTCTCCGTTCCGCACCCGCATGGTGCGTCGCAAAACATATACGCCATGAAGATTGCCATCCTTGACGATTATCAAGACGCCGTCCGCAAGCTCGACTGTTTCCAAATGCTCGCCGACCACGAGGTCAAGGTCTTTAACAACACCGTTCGCGGTCTGGGCCAGCTCGCCAGCCGCCTGTCGGAAGTCGACGCGCTGGTCCTGATTCGCGAACGCACCCGCATCAGCTCGCAACTGCTCGACAAGCTGCCGCATCTGCGCATGATCAGCCAGACAGGCCGTGCAGGAAGCCATATCGACATCACCGCCTGTACCGAGCGCGGCATTGCCGTGCTCGAAGGCGTCGGCTCGCCGATCGCACCCGCCGAACTGACGTGGGCCCTAATCATGGCCGCGCAGCGCCGCATTCCGCAATACGTGGCAAACCTTAAGCAAGGGGCCTGGCAGCAATCCGGTCTGAAAACCTCGGCGCTGCCGCCGAACTTCGGCCTCGGCCAGGTGCTGCGCGGACAGACGCTCGGCATCTGGGGCTACGGCAAGATCGGCCGGCTGGTGGCGGGTTACGGCAAGGCGTTCGGGATGAACGTGCTGATCTGGGGCCGCGATCACACCCGCGAAGCGGCGCTCGCCGACGGCTATCAGGTCGCGGAAAGCCGCGAGGCGCTGTTCGAGCAAAGCGACGTGCTGTCGCTGCATCTGCGCATGCACGACGACACGCGCGGCATCGTCAAGCAGGAAGATCTGATGCGTATGAAGCCGACCGCGCTCTTCGTCAACACGAGCCGCGCCGAGCTGCTCGAAGAGAATGCGTTGATGGGCGCGCTGTCGCACAACCGTCCGGGCATGGTCGCGATCGACGTCTACGAAAGCGAGCCGATCCTGCAGGGCTACAGCCTGCTGCGAATGGAAAACGTGATCTGCTCGCCGCACATCGGCTATGTCGAGAAGGAAAGCTACGAGCTTTATTTCAGCGCGGCGTTCAAGAACATTCTCGCGTTCGATCAGGGCGATACATCGAGCGTCGCGAATCCGGAAGCGCTGCAGGGCGGACGCCGTCGGTAAATGAATGCATGCGGCCCCGCGCGGGCCGCAGCGCCTTTAAGTACGCGTTTCAGTCGTGCGCGGCGGCGTCGAGCAGTTCAGGCACGCGTTGTAGAAACTGCTCGCCGTCCACGCGTCCGAGATTGTATGCGTGCTGCATCTGCGACGGACTCGTGTAGTCCCAGCTCGAAATGGGCACTTTGCGCGACGGCTGCACGTACAGCCGCTGTTGCGTGCCATGCGGCACGACGAACATCTGCGGACGCGGATAGATCCGCGTCACCATCACCAGCACATTGCCGGGCGCCGGATCGAGCGCGCCGACGGGCACATTGTCGACCATCCCGCCATCCAGCACGGGACGCCCATTGCGCCGCAGGACAGGCGTGAACGGCGGCGTACACGACGACTGGAGAATCAGGTCCGCGAGTTCTTCTACGCTCGTGCAATCCTGCGCGCGAACGAATTCCGGATGAAAGCCTAGCGACTGGCCGAGCGTCGGATGCAGCGTCTTGCGGATGTATTTTTCGATGTTGTAGGCGATCAGTCCGGCCGCGACGGCGCTGCGCGCGCCCAGCCAGCGCGGCACGTGCGACACGCCGATACGGATTTCCGGCGCCTTCGCCAATTGCGCGAACTTTTCACCGTAGATATCGAGCAACGCCTGCCGGTAGATCCGGTAATGCGGAAACACCGATTCGCCGCGCAGCAGATTGCCCCAGTACGCGTTCTTCGTGTTGTTGCGAAGTGCGGACTCGTAATAGCGCATCACCCAATCGGCGTCGCGCGTGTAGAGCATGCAGGCCGTGGCCGCGCCCGCAGAAATGCCCGTGATCACGCGTGGCTTGATAGCCAGTTCCGGCTGGACCACGTCCCAGAATCCCGCTTGCCACCAGCAGCGATTGCCGCCGCCGGCGAATACGACCTGATCGAACATCCGTTGCTTCCTTCGATTGCCGCGGCGCGGGCTCGCGCCGTCGACAGGCGCGCTCAGTTGAGCAGCGCGTAAGTGGTGGTGGCGTGGACGGCCATCTTGCCGTCGTCGTCGGTCAGCTCGACTTCGCCGAACACGAGATTGCGGCCCATGCGCAGCACGCGCGCCGTGATGACCACGTCGCCTTTGCGAACGGCGCGCATGAAGCTGATGTTCAGCGAAACGGTAGTCATCGGTTTGAACCCGCCGAGCGCCGCTGAAATGGCGACGACCATCGCCGTATCGGCGGCTGCCATGAAGACCTGGCCGCAGATCACGCCGCCGCTGTGCCTCAGTTCGCCGGAAAATGGCAAGCGCAGGGTCGCGCTTTCATCGTCGACCTTAATGGGCGTGAGCGACAGCGCGCGCACCCACGGCGCGAGCACACGGTCGAGCAATTCCCGGACTTCGGTTTCGTCCATCATGATTTCCCGTTGGGGCCGCGCGGAAGGCTGCACGGCATGGTGTCGCGACATGATACCGGGACGAACGCCCGTGCGCTTCGATAGTGCTTTCGGTGGATGCTGGCGGTCCCGTCCTTTCTGGCGGGGCCTGCTGCGGAATCTTTTTTTAAGAAATTTGCGAGATACACTTGCCAAGCAAGAAAAACTCCTGCATAATTTCGCTTCTGTTGGGGGCGTTAGCTCAGTTGGTAGAGCAGCGGACTCTTAATCCGTAGGTCGAGTGTTCGAGTCACTCACGCCCCACCAAAGAATTCGAAGGCCGGTCAAGCGAAAGCTGACCGGCCTTTTTGTTTTCCCCGCCGCGCGCCCAACAACTTCAATTCCCCGGCACCGCCGCATCCGATGCCGCCTTGGCCATCTTGTTCGCTCTTTCCGCTTTGGCAAGCGCTTGCTTCTTCAGATATTCGACCGTGCCTTGAAACGCCGGACTGACATCGGGATACGAAGCATCCGTGACGAAGTTCAATCCGTTCTGCTGCGCCTCGATCAACTCCTGATACACCTCTGCGCGCGTCTTGCCTTGCGCGAAGACATTCGTCGAACCAAGTGCAGCGACGGCGACAGCCAGCAATGCGAGCATCTTCATTTCCAACTCCTTTGAAAACGTGCGGTACGCACAATGACGAACCACGCGACGCTGCAATCTATTCCCACTCGCCACACTAAAAAATAAATACGGATATCTAACTATCTAAGCGAAAACAAAAGCGGCCGCATCCGAAGATACGGCCGCTCAACGTCAAACCACCACCAACATCAACCCGGCGTCGCCCCAGTCAACTGCGCATACACATCGTGCGCAATCTGCAACATCACCTTGCGATCGATACCACCCGACACCGCATAGCCGAAGTCACCATCGACCCAATAAAAAACATTCACCGGCCCTTCCTGATAAAGCTTGAACGCTGTCGTATTCGCGTTCACCTTTCGATGAGAAATACAAAGCGTCACGCGCTCGCCATTCGCGTTGTGATACATGAACTGCGCAACGGGCCCATCGTCGCCAGGCAATATACGGCCGCCCGCAAGCTCGAATCCGCTTTTCGTGAGCATCGGCGGATGCACATCGGTGCCAAGTTTGTTCGCGAGGTACTGCACGAAATCCTGCTCGTGGTCCTGGCCGATCTGCGCGGGACGACTAACGGTAGGCATGTACACGACATGCGCCAACGCCGCCTTCTGCGCGAACACTTCCGATGCATCCGCACTCACGGGCCGAGTACTCGAGGTCACCGACGGCGCACTCGCCCCCGGCGCAGCTACATCCTTGCCCATGTTCGTGCCGACACCAATGCCGATGCCCAATACCAGCGCCGCCGCCATACCCGCAAACTGCGGCCAGTTCGCCGCGCTGAGCCAGCGACGTTTCTCCGGCATACGCAGACGCGCGGGCACGGGCTCGCTCAGCACGCGGTCATAGCGCTCATGAAACATGTTGTTCAGCGAAAAGTAATCGCTCACGCGCGCCGCCAGCGCGGGATTCAGTTCGATCGCGCGCTCTACCTCTTCACGGCGCTCGTCGGACAGCGTGCCGTCCACGTACGCATGAACGTCTTCTTCGCTGATGGGAGTCTGTTGATCGCTCATCGCACCACCTTCAGTTTCGCGCCGGGCTGTGCGCCCGCCATCAATGCGCGCAAGCGCTCGCGTCCACGCGAGAGCCTCGACATCACGGTACCCACGGGGATGTCGAGTGCAATCGCCACTTCGGCGTAACTCATTTCCTCTAGCCCAACCAGCAAGACAACTTCGCGCTGATCGGCAGGCAGACGCTGCAACGCGTAGTCGAGATCGCGCACTTCGAGCGAACGCGTCTGCTCACCCGACACCGCAAATTCGCTTTCGACGATGCTCTCATCGTCCACCGAAACGTGAACAGCGCGCGACGACGACTTGCGCACCTGATTGACGAACACGTTGTGCATGATGGTGAAAAGCCATGCTCGCAGATCGGTTCCCGCCTCGAACATCTTCATACGCGTGAGCGCGCGTTCAAGCGTGTCCTGCACAAGATCGTCCGCGAGATCGCGATTGCTGATCAGCGCGCGCGCATAGCGGCGCAATCGCGGCACGTGATCCATCAACTCGTTACGGATGTCCATTTGCTCTACCCATCAAATATCGCTTGGCGCGCATTCCGCCGCGCGCGTCGCCTCTTGAAGCAGAGAACACAACCTGCTGTATTTTATTCCGCTTGTTTCGCGGAAACCGCAAAAGCACGTGCGAATCGACAAGCCGTGCATTTGCTAGCGGATCGTCAGCGCGTCAGCAGCGCGCATCAGACCGTGTGTCGTTGCCTTTCCGGCGAGCACGTAGCGCCGGCCTTTCACCGTCCACGACAGCAGCCGCACCTCGCCGATGCGCTGCGCCGCCCAATGCGGCTGGTCCGTCGCAAATGGCGCTGCGCTTGAAAGCAGCACGACAGCTTCGCCATCGGCATTGCGGTAATCGAGTATGTCAATGCTCGCAAAGGCGTTCGGATGACGCGTCTTCGTCGCCATCAGCTTTAGCCCTAAAGGCGTCAGATCGACCGAGTACGGATCGGAGAGTACAGCGTCCGGCGCAGCAGCGGTTCGCGGCCCCGACTCGCGCATCAGCGCCATGACCGCCGCGGCGTCGAGCATTTCCGGCGATACGCGCGACGCAAAAAACCAGCCGCTCGCCGACAGAATCACCAGCGCGATGCCAAGCAGCGCGACACCGATGCGCCGCACAAAGAATCTGCGCATCGCCGAAGGGATATCGACCGTCCGCTTTCGATCACCACCCGGCGCCTGGATGCCTTGCGGAAACGCGCCTTCAAATGCGCTGCGCATCTGCATGTTCAATTGCCGGTAGAACGCAATCCGATCGGCCTCGCCGGGTCGCGCGCCGAGATATTTACGCACGCGCGCCGCCCGATCCGGCGGCAGATTGCCGTCGGCGAATGCCTGCATGTCCGCTTCGGTAAGCGGCTTGTCGGACGGTGGATGGGTGTGGGACATGATCGTCGGTCGTGCAAATATCGGGCTCTTGCTGCGCTAACAGGATCGTTGCACGCTTTATTCCATCCGCTTTCGACGATTCATTCGTCAGACGTTAGACAAAAAGAAACGCGCCGCATGACGTGAGTCATGCGGCGCGTTGCGCGATGCAGCGAAGGTGCTTACTTCGCCGAAACGTCGATATTGCCGAAGTATTTTTCCGCGAGCGTCTTGACTGTGCCGTCCGCCTGCACCTTGGAGATGGCCGCGTTCAACTGGTTGCGCAGCGCCGTGTCACCCTTGCGAATGCCGAACGCAACGCCGCTGCCGAGAATCTTGTCGTCGCGCACCGCCTGACCGACGAACGCGAAGTCCTTGCCGTCAGGACGCGACAGGAAGCCCGTCTGACCCGCCGGCGCAAGCACCAGCGTCGCATCGAGTCGGCCGGCGACGAGATCCGCGTACACCTGGTTCTGATCCTGATACGGCACGACGGTGACGCCAGCGTTTTCCCAATGCGCCTTCGCATACGTTTCCTGGATCGACGCCTGCAACACGCCGACGCGCTTGCCTTTGAGCGACTCGGGCGTCGGTTGCAGCCCGCTATCCTTGCGCGCGATCAGTTGCGTCGGCACACGGTAGATCACGTTGGTGAAGTCGATGGCCTGACGGCGCTTTTCCGTCGCGTTCATCGCCGAGTTGATCGCGTCGAACTTGCGGCCCTGCAGCGCGGGGATCAAGCCGTCGAACGACGTTTCGACCCAGCTGCATTTCAGGTTCGCCGTCTTGCACACTGCATTGCCGACATCGATATCGAAGCCCTGCAACTCGCCATTCGAGCCCTTCGATTCAAACGGCGGATATTGCGCCTCGAGGCCGTAGCGCAGCGACGTCGCATCGGCAGCCATCGCCGACGCCGTCGCCACCGATGCGAACGCGCACGCCAGCATCAGCAGATTCTTCACAAGCTTCATATCGATCTCCTTCCCCTTATGTTCAATGCGGTTCAACGCACGTCAGACGGCGTAGCGATGCGCCGATGCGTGAGCACCGGCAGGCGGTTGCGCGCTTCATCGAGCGCGCTTTGTGTCAGCGTCGCGAGCGCGATGCCGGGTTCATCGTCATGCCGCGCGAGCACTTCGCCCCACGGCCCGATGATCATACTGTGGCCAAAAGTCCGCCAGCCGTTCGAATGCGTGCCGCACTGGCCGGACGCGAGCACGAAGGCCTGGTTCTCGACGGCTCGCGCGCGCAGCAGCAGTTCCCAATGCGCGAGGCCTGTGGTGTACGTGAAAGCGGCGGGCACGGCGATCACATCGGCAGCGGGTTCCGCGCGATACAGTTCGGGAAAGCGCAAGTCGTAGCACACGGACAGACGCAGCGTGCCGAACGGACCCTGCGCCGTGCCGATGCTGTCGCCGCCGACCATCGTGTCGCCTTCCGCGTGCTGCTCCGCGCCCTGATTGAAGCTGAACAGATGGATCTTGTCGTAGCGCGCGGCGCTTTGTCCCGAAGGATCGAACACCAGCGACGTGTTGTACGCATGCGTGCCGGCCTGCGGCCCATGCGACGGCCGGATCGGCACCGTGCCGCCGATCAGCCACGCGCCCGTCTCGCGCGCGAGTTCAGAAAGCGCCTGTTGGATCGGACCATCGCCGAATGCTTCAGCAAGGGCCACGCGCTGCATTTCGTCGTCGCCAATCCAGCAAAAGTATTCGGGCAGGCAGATGAGCGTGGCGCCCTCGCGCGCGGCCTGATGCACCCAGCGACGCGCTTCGCCTAGATTCTGCTGGACGTCCGCGCTGCTGCTCATCTGCACCACGGCTGCCTTGATCGATTCCTGCATCATTGCGTGTCCCTCAGATTGAACGCAAACGGCGCGCGCCTTCGATCAGCGTCTCGTCGTCCTTCGAAAAGCTCAGGCGAATCAGGCCGGAATCCGTGCCGTCCGTGTAGAACGCGGACAGCGGAATGGTCGCAACCTTCGCATCGCGGATCAGACGCAGCACGAAGTCGCTGTCGCTTTCATCCGAGAAGCCACGAAAGCGCGCGAGCATGAAGAAGCTGCCCTCGCTCGGCAACAGCTCGAAGCGCGACTCGCTCAGTTCGCGCGCCAGCAGATCACGCTTGTGCTGATAGAACGCGGACAGGCCCAGATAGCTTTGCGGATTCGATAGTGCTTCGACGAACGCGTACTGCATGGGCGTATCGGCGGAAAACACCATGAACTGGTGTACCTTGCGAATCTCGTCCATCAACGCAGCGGGCGCGAGGCAATAACCGACGCGCCAGCCCGTCACGTGATACGACTTGCCGAACGACGACACGATCACGCTACGTTCCGCGAGTTCGCGATGACACGCCATGCTGTGATGCTTCGCGCCGTCGAACACGACGTGCTCATACACTTCGTCGGACAGAATCACGATATCCGTGTTGCGCGTAACAGCCTTCAGGCGCTCGATATCGGCGTCGCTGAAAATCGTGGCGGTCGGATTGTGCGGCGTGTTGGTGATGATCATCCGCGTTTTCGGCGTGATCGCCGCGGACACTTCGTCCCAGTTCACGCGGAAATCCGTGGAAGACAGCTTGATCGGGATAGGCTTCGCGCCTTGCAGGCGCACGATGGGCGCATAGCTGTCGAACGACGGCTCGAAGTAGATCACCTCGTCGCCAGGATGCACGAGCGCGCTGATCGTCGAATACAGGCCTTCGCTGGCACTGGCGATCACGGTCACTTCCGTCGACGGATCGTAATGCACGCCATACAGCGTTTCGACCTTCGCGGCGAGCGCCGCGCGCAGTGCGCCGATGCCCGCCATCGGCGCGTACTGGTTGTGACCGGCGCGCATGGCTTTAGTCACGCCGTCGACGAGCGCTTCGTCAGGCGAAAAATTCGGCGCGCCCTGTGACAGGTTCAGCGCGTTGTGTTCGGCGGCCAGTTGACCAATCACCGTGAAAATCGTCGTGCCGACGTCCGGCAACTTCGAGCGGGCTTGCAAAGCGCTCTGCATGAGATTCCTCCTCCTCGCTGCAAATCGGCGGGCCACGCAACACGCGTCGGTCCCGTTCAGTTTGAACGATTAGGCAACAACGCGTGCGTGAGAACAATCGAAACTTTGTCATGCGCGGTATGCGTTTCGCTCATGCACGCGGCGACGGAGGCACCGTGGGAGATTGGCACAAACGTGCTTGCCTTTCTGCGGCAATGCGGCATGCAAATGACGGCGTGGCAATCGCGCCGCCATGAAAAGGAGTGATGCCTTCGTCTTGCGCCTATTCGTCTGATGTTTTACTCGCGAAAGACAAAGGCAAGGCTCACTCGTCCATCAAACGCACTTTCACCTTCTTGCCCTTAACCTTGCCCGCACTGAGTTTGCGCAACGCATCACGCGCGATACCGCGCTCGACGGCGACATAAGTCGAAAACTCCGTCACATTGATCTTGCCGATCTGCGTACCGTTGAAACCCGCTTCGCCCGTCAGCGCGCCCAGCACATCGCCGGGACGGATCTTTTCCTTGCGGCCGCCGAGAATCTGCAGCGTCTCCATGGGCGGCAGCAGCGGCTCGTCGTTAGCCGCCTTCAGCTCGGCCAGCGGATGCCATTCGACATCACGCCCTTGCGCCTCTTCGATGCCGCCCACGCGACCCATCTCGTTCATGCTAGCGAGGCTCAGCGCCCAGCCCTCCTGATCCGCGCGACCCGTGCGGCCGATCCGGTGTACGTGTACTTCCGGGTCCGGCGTCACGTCGACGTTGATCACAGCTTCGAGCTGCGCGATGTCGAGACCGCGCGCGGCGACGTCGGTTGCGACGAGCACGGAGCAGCTGCGATTCGCAAACTGGATCAGCACCTGATCGCGCTCACGCTGATCGAGCTCGCCATGCAGTGCGAGCGCGTGGAAACCTTGGGCGCGCAAGACGTCGAGCAGATCGCGGCACTGGTTCTTCGTATTGCAGAACGCGATCGTGCTCACGGGACGGAAGTGATTCAGCAACAGACCGACGGCATGCAGACGCTCGTCTTCCGTCACTTCGTAGAAGCGCTGGCGGATCTTGCTGTCGTCGTGGCGTTCTTCGAGCTTGACGTCCTTCGGGTTGCGCAGGAACTGCTGGCTCAGCTTCGCGATGCCTTCGGGATACGTCGCCGAGAACAGCAGCGTCTGCCGCTCTTTCGGACACTGACGCGCGACCTTCGCGATATCGTCGAAGAACCCCATGTCGAGCATGCGGTCCGCTTCGTCGAGCACGAGCGTGTTGAGCGCGTCGAGCGACAGGCTGCCGCGCTCCAGATGGTCCATGATGCGCCCCGGCGTGCCGACGACGATATGCGCGCCATGCTCGAGGCTGGCGGTTTGCGGACGCATCGGCGTGCCGCCGCACAGCGTCAGCACCTTGATATTCTCTTCGGCGCGCGCGAGGCGCCGGATTTCCTGCGTGACCTGATCGGCGAGTTCGCGCGTCGGGCACAGCACCATCGCTTGCACCGCGTAGCTGCGCGTATCGAGCCGCGCCAGTAATGCGAGCGAAAACGCCGCGGTCTTGCCGCTGCCCGTTTTCGCCTGGGCGATCAGATCCTGGCCGGCAAGCGCGATCGGCAAGCTGGCGGCCTGAATGGGCGTCATCTCGACATAGCCGAGTTGCGTGAGATTCGCGAGCACCGCTTCGGAAAGCGGCAGTTCGCTGAAGGGACGAGCCTTTGTTGTCATGTCGATATCGATGTCGATGTTGGCTTAGTTGTACGGGCGACCTTCGATCTGCTCGTAGACGATCGTGCCGTCGTCGGCGTCGAATCGTTCGACATAGTTGCGCGCGCCGCACATCGGGCAGCGAAACAGCAAACCTTGCCCTTCGTTCTTGATGACGACGTCAGACAGTTCCCACTGCGCGCCGCAGCTCTGGTTGATGCAAGTAAACACGGTGATCTCCAGCTTGAGTCATCCGCGCGACGTCTTCGTGCGCGCAGAGGTCTTTTGATAATAGGTTTACCTGTATGTATACGTAGTAACAGTTAACAAGCGAACTGCTTTTCTGTGGATAACACAGGTTTACCGAAACGAATCAGCGTTTTGCCGGACGCATAACCGCATGTGGTCAGTGTGCGTACCGGATGAAGTTCGATGAACAACTTTTTCCGCTCGTGCGCGAGCGTCGAGTTACCCCGTTTACGTCCACATCGATTCCACACGAGTTCCGCCCCGCTGTCCTTCCGGTTATCCACAGGTCGCTGTGGACACCTTCAAACAGGCCGGCGCGCGTGTCGTTTCGTCGATGAGGATGGTGGGTCGGGCGGCGAGACAGGGCCGCGCATGCCGCAATTCTAGCGGATGCGCAACAGCGGCCAGCCGATGAGGCGTTAGTGAGCCAGCAGCGAACCGGCCGGAGAGTGGACGGTTTTCAGCGTTTCAGAGGGACGCACGCCGAAAAGCTTGCGATAGTCGGTGGCGAACTGGCTCAGATGCCAGAAGCCCCACGCAGCCGCGACGTCCTGCACTGTGCGCTCGCCGGGCGCCGCGCCGCACAGATCGCGGCGCGCGCCGTTCAGACGGATCGCGCGCAGATAGCTCGCGGGCGCAAGGCCCAGCACATCCTGAAAGCAGTATTGCAGCGTGCGGCGGCTGACGTGCAGATGCTCGCACAGTTCCGGCACGCCGATGGGACGGTCGCGATTCGCGAGCACGTAATCGCGCGCCTCGGAAACGATCCACTGCCTGCGCGGACGCGCGGGAATCGCGACGGGTTCAAGCGACGCCGTCGCGCACAGATCGAACAGCGAAGAAAGCACCGACGCTTGCAGATTGTGCCGCGCGCGATCCGGCAGCGCGGCGTTGGCCGCGTCGTCGAGCATGCCGGCGAGGAGCGCGCAGAAGCGCGTCTTGCTTCGCGTATCGATGGGAATGATGCCTGTGTGCGCAGCCTGGTCGATCAGATCGGCGTGCTCGACGAATTCCGCATGCCGATGCAGCACCTCGCCGCGCACGACCACGCCGAAGATCGCGTAGCCGCCGGGCGTCAGCAGTTCGAACTCGACGCCGCCGCGCTGAAAGGCGAGCGAATCGCCGCCGATCGGTTGCGGACCAATGCGGCCGACACGCTGATCGTCGGCGGGAATGCCGAACCAGCAGGCGTCGGGCGGCACTTCGCAGGTCTGCCGCAGCGTCTGGCTGGTGGTTTCGCAGAACACGTGCATGTCGTCGAGATGCAGGCCCGTCAGCCTCCCGACGAAGCGGCCCGCCGTGAGCTGGTCGTAGGTCTGCGTCCAGCCGTGGAGACTGCGCGCCTGCTCATCGGCGTCGTGCGCGACGCTTGTTTCGAATCGGCAGGCAGTCGCTCGCGGCAACGGAGAAGAAAGGTCGATGGTCATATGGGGCGTCGATGATGAACATGCACCTGCATGTGACATTGAACTAACGAGCGCAAAGCGACGCAAGTCCCATGCCGATCGGATCACCACACCGTGCGCCGGTGTAGCACGCCGCCCTGTTCATTCGGTGAACACTCGCGTTTCGAACTGCTCATGGATGCAACGTCATCCAGATGCTCACCCGCGCTCGAAAAACGGCGTGCCTCGCGACAGTGCTGCATGCACCGGCATTGTCCAACCTCTCACCCACGTTGGCACGCTTCTGGCGATAAGCACACGCGGCAGCGGAATAGCGCCAAGCCGGGTGATATATCCAATCGAATACATCGACGTCCGATCATGTGAGGAGCACACAGATGAATCACGCAGAGATGAAGTTTCTGACAACCGAGTTCCCGTTCAAGAAGCAGTACGCGAATTTCATCGGCGGTGAATGGGTCAAGCCGGTTGGCGGCGAGTACTTCGACAACATCTCGCCGATTACGGGCGAGCCGTTCACGTCGATACCGCGTTCGCGCGAAGCCGACATCGAACTCGCCCTCGACGCCGCGCATCGCGCCAAGGCCGCCTGGGGCAAGACATCGACCACCGACCGCGCCAACATCCTCAACAAGATCGCCGACCGCATGGAGGCGAACCTGCAGCGCCTCGCCGTCGCGGAGACGATCGACAACGGCAAGCCGCTACGCGAAACGATGGCGGCCGACATTCCCCTCGCAATCGATCACTTCCGCTATTTCGCGGGCACCGTGCGCGCGCAGGAAGGCGGCATTTCGGAGATCGATCACGACACGGTCGCATATCACTTTCATGAGCCTCTCGGCGTAGTCGGTCAGATCATTCCGTGGAACTTCCCGATCCTGATGGCCACGTGGAAGCTTGCGCCCGCGCTCGCGGCAGGCAATTGCGTCGTGCTGAAGCCCGCTGAACAGACGCCCGCTTCGATCCTCGTGCTGCTCGAACTGATTCAGGATCTGCTGCCGGCGGGCGTGCTGAACGTCGTCAATGGATTCGGTCTCGAAGCGGGCAAGCCGCTCGCGTCGAACAAGCGCATCGCGAAGATCGCCTTCACGGGGGAAACGACGACGGGCCGCCTGATCATGCAGTACGCGAGCCAGAACATCATTCCCGTGACGCTGGAGCTCGGCGGCAAGAGCCCGAACATCTTCTTCGCCGACGTGCTCGACAAGGACGACAGCTTCTTCGACAAGGCACTCGAAGGCTTCGCGATGTTCGCGCTGAATCAGGGCGAAGTCTGCACCTGCCCGTCGCGCGTGCTGGTCGAAGAATCGATTTACGACCGCTTCATGGAGCGCGCGGTGAAGCGCGTCGCCGCCATCCAGCAGGGACACCCGCTCGACTCGAAGACGATGATCGGCGCGCAGGCTTCGCGAGAGCAACTGGAAAAGATCCTGTCGTACATCGATCTCGGCAAGCAGGAAGGCGCGCAATGCCTGATCGGCGGCGAGCAGAACAAGCTCGACGGCGAACTCTCGAAGGGCTATTACGTGAAGCCGACCGTGTTCCGCGGTCACAACAAGATGCGCATCTTCCAGGAAGAAATCTTCGGCCCCGTCGTTTCCGTCACGACGTTCAAGAACGAAGAAGAAGCATTGGAGATCGCCAATGACACGCTGTATGGCCTCGGCGCCGGCGTCTGGACGCGCGACGGCACGCGCGCCTATCGCTTCGGTCGCGAGATTCAGGCGGGCCGCGTGTGGACGAATTGCTACCACGCGTACCCGGCGCATGCGGCGTTCGGCGGCTACAAGCAGTCGGGCATCGGACGCGAGAATCACAAGATGATGCTCGATCACTACCAGCAAACGAAGAATCTGCTGGTCAGCTATAGCGACAAACCGTTGGGCTTCTTCTGAGCGTAGTGCTCCTGTTGGGCGGATCGCGCGATGCGGTTCGCCCTTTTTTCCCAGCGGATCAAGCCAAAAGAGGAAGCGCGATGAGCAAAGAAGGCGTTGCGCGTGTCGTGGCAACGGATGCGGCGGTCAAGCTGATCCAGCAGTTGAGCGCCGAGCACGGCCCGATTATTTTTCATCAGTCGGGCGGATGTTGCGACGGCAGTGCGCCGATGTGCTTTCCGTCGAATGAATTCATGGTCGGCGGATCGGATGTGAGGCTCGGCGAGATTGCAGGCGTGCCGTTCTACATGAGCGAATCGCAATTCGAATACTGGCAGCACACGCAGTTGATCATCGATGCCGTGCCGGGCAACGGCGGCATGTTTTCACTGGAGCGGCCGACGGGTCTGCGGTTCTTGACGCGCTCGCGCCTGTTCGACGATGAAGAGAATGCGTGGCTCGAAAAGCATCCGGTGAGCAAAGCCGACGCTGTTTGATGTCGATGTTTCGAGTGCCCAAACGCTGCGTGCGTCTGGGCACTTTTCTATTTCTTCGAGGCGTCAGGTATAGCGGACGCAGCTTCTTCAGCCTGAAGCAGCGCGTCGCTGTCGTCCTTCAAGCCGACGCCCGTCAACCCCAGACGACGCGCATGCGTCAGCAGATAGTGCAGCTTGTGCGCCGCGGCTTCGTAATCCAGTCCTTCCGGCCGCACGTTTGAAATGCAATTGCGCTGCGCGTCGCTGCAACCCACTTTCGGTGCGTACGTCAGATAGATGCCGAGACTATCCGGCGAACTCAGCCCCGGCCTTTCGCCGATCAACATCACGACGAGCTTCGTCTTCAACAACTCACCGATCTCATCGCCCAACGCGACACGCGATTGACGCGCGACCACGACAGGTCCGATCTTCCAGTCGGTGAGACGCTTCGTGATCGCTTGCAGGAACGGAATCGATTGTTTCGACGCGGCGAATGCAGATAGTCCATCGGCGATGACGAACACAACATCGGGCGCATCATTGGTCGCCGCCTTGCTTAGCGCGTCGCGGCTCTCATCGGACAGGCGCCGCCCCATATCCGGACGCCGCAAGTAATGCGCGCGATCCGGCGCCGCGCTATGCACGTCGAGCGACGTGAAGCCATGCGCGCGCAACTGTTCATGCAATACGTCAGCATCGAGCGGATGATGCACGGCGTCGCGCGCCTGCGCATGCGACAGATTGAACGCGAGCAGCGGCGCAGTCGGCAGACTGTTGCCCGCGCGGCCCAATGCGATGCGTGCATTCGTGAACGCACGCAACGCTTGCCACGCATTCTTTTCGATCGAATCGCTCATGCGATGCCCATCCATTCGCTCGCGCCTTCGAGCAACGGCTGACGCGTCGGCGCATTGAGCAGCGCACCGCGCGGATCGGTGATCTGCATCGACTCCAGCCATTCTTCGAACTCGGGCGCGCGGCGCAAACCCAATACGTCACGCACATACAGCGCGTCATGGAACGACGTGCTCTGGTAATTCAGCATCACGTCATCCGCGCCGGGAATGCCCATGATGAAGTTGATGCCTGCCACGCCAAGCAGAGTCAACAGATTGTCCATGTCGTCCTGATCGGCTTCCGCGTGATTCGTGTAGCAGATGTCGCAGCCCATCGGCACACCGAGCAGCTTGCCGCAGAAGTGATCTTCGAGACCCGCGCGCGTGATCTGCTTGCCGTCGTACAGATACTCGGGGCCGATAAATCCGACTACCGTATTCACCAGAAACGGATTGAACTGACGCGCGACGGCGTACGCGCGCACCTCGCAGGTCTGCTGATCGACGCCATGATGCGCATCGGCCGAGAGCGCACTGCCCTGACCCGTCTCGAAGTACATCACGTTGTTGCCGACCGTGCCGCGCTTGAGCGACAACGCCGCTTCATACGCTTCCTGCAACAGCGCAAGCGAGATACCGAAACCTGCGTTCGCCTTCTCGGTGCCTGCAATCGACTGGAACACGAGATCGACGGGCGCGCCCTTCTCGATCGCCGCAATCGTGTTGGTGACGTGCGTGAGCACACATGATTGCGTCGGCACCTGATAGCGCGTGCGGAAGTCGTCGATCATCATGAGCAGCTTCGTGATCGCCGAAAGACTGTCGGACGCGGGATTGATGCCGACCATCGCATCGCCGCAACCGTACATCAGGCCGTCGATCATCGATGCAGCGATGCCCTTCACGTCATCCGTCGGATGATTCGGCTGCAGACGCACCGACATGTGACCCGGCAAACCGACCGTGTTGCGAAAGCGCGTGACGACGGGACGCTTGCGCGCCGCGAGGATCAGATCCTGATTGCGCATCAGCTTCGACACGGCCGCGACCATCTCGGGGGTGAGCCCTTTCGTGATGCGCGTGAGCGCGGCCGTATCCGTCGAACTCGAGAGCAGCCAGTTGCGAAACTCGCCCACCGTCAAATGTGAAATCTCGGCGAATGCTTCCGGCGAATGCGTATCGACGACGAGGCGCGTGACTTCGTCGCTCTCGTATGGAACCAGCGCTTCGTTCAGGAACGTGCGCAGGGGCACTTCCGCGAGCGCCATCTTCGCGGCGACGCGCTCTTCCTCGCTGGCCGCCGCGATGCCGGCGAGCTGGTCGCCAGACCGCAGCGGGCTCGCCTTCGCCATTAGCGTCTTCAGATCGGCAAAACGATACGTGCGGCTGCCGATTGTCTCCGTGTAGCTCATGTCGTGTACTCCATCGCCGCAGCTACTGCACGGCTTGTTGCAGGTACGCCAGTGCTTCTACAGCTTGGTCATTCTTCGAGCAGTGCGTCGGCAGGTGCGATTTCGCGTTGATGACGCGTCATCAGGAAGTAGCCGTAGCCGAGCGCGATGAACGCGGCGAAAACCAGCGCGACGAGCAGATTGAAGTAGATCATCGTCGCCAGCGAAATCACCGCGGCCACCAGCGCGAACGCCGGGAAGTACGGAAACAGCGGCGCGCGGAACGGGCGCTCCATGTCCGGGTCGCTGCGGCGCAGCTTGAAGAGCGAAAGCATGCTGATGATGTACATCACGATAGCGCCAAATACCGACATCGTCACGATGTTCGCTGTCAGCGTCTGGCCGCCGAACTGGATCAGCTCGTCGCTATAGATCGCTGCAATGCCGACCACGCCGCCCGCAAGAATCGCGCGATGCGGGGTCTTGAAGCGCGGATGCACTTTCGACAGCCATTCGGGCAAGTAGCCTGCGCGCGCCAGCGCAAAGATTTGCCGCGAGTAGCCAAGGATGATGCCGTGGAACGACGCGACGAGGCCGAACAGTCCCAGCCAGACCAGCATGTGCATCCAGCCGCTGTTTTCACCGACGATGTATTTCATCGCTTGCGGCAGCGGGTCGTTGATGTTGGAGAGCTTGGTCCAGTCGCCCGCCGCGCCCGCGAACACCATGACGCCGATGGCCAGCACGACGAGGGTCAGGATGCCCGCCACGTAGGCGATCGGGATGGAGCGCTTCGGGTTTTTCGCTTCTTCGGCGGCCATCGCGACGCCTTCGATCGCGAGGAAGAACCAGATCGCGAACGGAATCGCAGCGAACATGCCGTGGAACGAGCCCATGCTGAACGTGTCGGCGCCGGCCCAGCCGCCCTTTGTGAAGTTCGACCACTGGAAGCCCGGCGACACGACGCCCATGAACACGAGCAGCTCGAAGATCGCGAGCAGCGTCACGCACAGCTCGAACGCCGCTGCGATCTGCACGCCGACGATATTCAGCGCCATGAACACCAGGTATGCGCCCATTGCCGCGTGCTTCGGCTCGAGGCCGGGGAACTGCACATGCAGATACGCGCCGATCGCGAGTGCAATCGCGGGCGGCGCAAACACGAACTCGACGAGCGTTGCAGCGCCCGCGATGTAGCCGCCCGTCGGGCCGAACGCGTGGCGCGCATAGGCGAACGGGCCGCCCGCGTGCGGAATCGACGTGGTGAGTTCGGTGAAGCTGAAAATGAACGTCGTGTACATCGCGGCGATGAACAGCGCGGTGATCACGAAACCGAGCGTGCCGGCACTCGCCCAGCCGTAGCTCCAGCCGAAATACTCGCCGGAGATCACGAGGCCGACGGCGATGCCCCAAAGCTGCCAGGTGCCGAGCGTCTGCTTCAGTTCGTGATGCGTAACGGCCCCTTTGTGCTGGGTTGTCGACTCTGATTTCATCTGAGGCTCCCTTGTTGAAGTTGCCGGCTGATCGGCCCGCGTGGTGGGCCCACGGAGCGGTCTTTTTGGCGGCGGCATCTGGCGATGGTAGGAAGCCATTAATCGAGGTGTTATCGAAAATCGGCAAAGTTTTGATCGGATTGTTGTGTTTTCTTTTGTTGAGCCCGGGGTTAAGTCGATGCTGAATATGCGCGACGATTGACGGGCAGCAGCAGCGAAAAATCCGCAGGATTTGGTAAATCGCCGCGTGCTATCGTGTTTTCATCGATCCTTTTCCGATCCTTGCCATGAACGATATCGGCCATCGCGCGCGCTACGCTGCACGGCTCGCTCACGTGCTCGACCATATCTACGATCACCTCGACGAACCGCTCGATATCGACCGGCTTGCCGGAATTGCGTGTCTGTCGCCGTATCACTGGCACCGGATTTATCAGGCCATGTACGGCGAAACGGTCGCGACGACCGTGCGCCGGTTGCGTCTGCATCGCGCGGCCGGCTTTCTCGCCAATGGGTCGATGCCGATTGCCGAGATCGCCGAGCGGTCCGGCTATAGCAGTTTGCAGTCGTTCACGCGGACGTTCAGCGCCGTCTTCGGCATGCCGCCCGCGCTGTATCGGAAGGCCGGGACACACAGCCGGTTCCGGCCATCACTTGCGGATTCAGGAGAGTGCCAAATGACGATGAGAGATGTGGTGATACGCGATATCGAGGGCTTCGACGTGCTGAGCGTCGATCATGTCGGGCCGTATATGCAGATCGGCAAGGCGTTCGATACGCTGATGGGATGGCTGGCTTCCCGTGGCCTGCTGTCGAACGAGATGCGGATGATCGGGATTTACTACGATGATCCGACGGCCGTGGCCGAGGGTGAGTTGCGGTCGAAGGCGGGTGTATGGCTGCCGCGTGCCGTCGATGTGTCAGGTGATGGGCTGGTGAGCGTCACGTCGATCGCGGGCGGCAGGTACGCGGTGTTGCGGCATAAGGGGCCTTACGCGGATATGGCGTCGGCTTATCAGTGGCTTTACGGCGAGTGGCTGGTGAACTCAGAACATGAGGCCGCCGACGCCCCGGTGTTCGAGGAGTATTTGAATAATCCTAAGGAGACCGCTCCGGCGAACTTGCTGACGGATATTTGCTTGCCGGTGGTTTAGGAATGGTTCGTGCTCGATTCCGATGTTCTGCTGGTGTCGGATGTGGGTGTGAGGATGAAGCGGTATCGGGATTTGAGCGGCCAGTCGGGTGTCGTGGCTTACGAGGTATCGGATGACGCGATCACCGTGAAGTTTCGTGACGGTGACGTGTATCTGTACGACCATGCGACGACGGGACGGCGGGAAGTTGAGGAGATGAAGCGGCTGGCCGTCGCAGGGCAAGGCTTGTCGACTTATATCTCGCGCGTCGTGAAGGATCGGTATGCGCGTAAATGGTCTTGAGATTTCTTCGGCGATAAAAAAACTCCAACCGGTGACGGTTGGAGTTTTTGTTGGTGCCTAGCTGATTCCGCTCGGGACGCTCAAACGTCGATATTCCCCGCCCGCAACGCATTGCTCTCGATAAACGCGCGACGCGGCTCGACTTCATCGCCCATCAGCGTCGTAAAGATCCCATCCGCTGCAATCGCATCTTCGATCTGGACGCGCAGCAAGCGACGCACGCTCGGATCCATCGTCGTTTCCCAGAGCTGTCCAGGATTCATCTCACCGAGTCCCTTATAGCGCTGCTTAGAAACGTTCCGCTCGGCATCGGCGATTAGCCATTTCATCGCGCTCTTGAAGTCGCCGACAGCCATGCTCCGCTCACCGCGCTTGATGACAGCGCCCTCGCCGATCAGTCCCTTGAAGGTGTTCGCCGTGTTCACGAGTTGCTGATAGTCCGCCGTGAGCTGGAACTCTTCGTCGATGACCGAAACCTTCACGTTGCCATGATGACGACGCTCGACGCGCAGCGAACGCAGTTCGCGCACCGGGTCGTACATCGGGATCACGTTGACTTCGGGTTTGAGCGGATCGTCGCGCAGCTTGGCCTGAAGTGAAGCGGCCGATACCTCCGTCGACTGCTCGCTCGACAGATCGATCGTCACGCCATCCATCACCGCGCCAAGCGCCGCTTCGTCGTACAACCGGCTCAGACGATCCACGACTCCCTGCGCCAGCAGATAGGAACGAGCCAGCTCGCCCAGCGCATCGCCCGCAATCGGCGTCGCGCCTTCTGACGGGATCAGTTCAGACCCGTTCAGAGCCAGACGCAGCATATGTGCGTTCAACTCCGCGGTGTCCTTCAGATAACGCTCGTCCTTGCCCGCCTTCACCTTGTACAGCGGCGGTTGCGCGATGTAGATATAGCCGCGCTCGATCATCTCCGGCATCTGACGATAGAAGAACGTCAGCAGCAGCGTACGGATGTGCGCGCCGTCGACGTCCGCGTCGGTCATGATGATGATGCGGTGATAGCGCAGCTTGTCGAGGTTGTAGTCTTCCTTGCCGATGCCGCAGCCCAGCGCCGTAATCAGCGTGACGATCTGTTCCGACGACAGCAGCTTGTCGTAACGCGCCTTCTCGACGTTCAGCACCTTGCCGCGCAGCGGCAGAATGGCCTGGAATTTTCTGTCGCGACCCTGCTTTGCCGAGCCCCCTGCCGAATCACCCTCGACGATGTAAATCTCAGACTTCGCGGGATCTTTCTCTTGGCAGTCTGCCAGCTTGCCGGGCAGACCGACGCCGTCCAGCACGCCCTTGCGTCGCGTCATTTCACGCGCCTTGCGCGCTGCGTCGCGAGCACGCGCGGCATCGACGATCTTGCCGCAAATGATCTTCGCGTCGTTCGGTGTTTCGAGCAGGAATTCTTCGAGCGCCTTCGCGACCACTTCTTCCACGGGCGCGCGCACTTCCGAAGAAACCAGCTTGTCCTTCGTCTGCGAACTGAACTTCGGCTCGGGCACCTTCACCGACAGCACACACGACAGCCCTTCGCGCATGTCGTCGCCCGACGTTTCGACCTTCGCCTTCTTCGCGATTTCATGGTCGACGATGTACTTGTTGATCACGCGCGTCATGGCCGCGCGCAGACCCGTCAAATGGCTACCGCCGTCGCGCTGCGGAATGTTGTTCGTGAAGGTCAGTACGTTCTCGTTGTAGCTATCGTTCCACTGCATCGCCACTTCGACGCCCACGCCGTCCTTCTCGCCGACGATATGGAAAATGGTCGGATGCAGTACGGTCTTCGTCTTGTTGATGTACTCGACGAAGCCCTTCACGCCGCCGACAAATGCGAAATCGTCTTCCTTGCCGGAGCGTTGATCCGTGAGACGAATCCGCACGCCGTTGTTCAGGAACGAGAGTTCGCGAATACGCTTCGCGAGAATGTCGTAGTGATATTCGACATTGCCGAAGATTTCCAGATCGGCCATGAAATGCACTTCGGTGCCGCGATTCTCGGTGTCGCCAACCACGGGAATCGGCGACAGGCGTTCACCGTCCGCTTCTTCGATCACGCGGTT
Source organism: Paraburkholderia steynii (assembly GCF_900100565.1). Lineage (NCBI taxonomy): Bacteria > Pseudomonadati > Pseudomonadota > Betaproteobacteria > Burkholderiales > Burkholderiaceae > Paraburkholderia > Paraburkholderia steynii. The sequence continues at coordinate 65,527 of NZ_FNDI01000007.1, forward strand.
TTGCGGCACGCCACGGTGGAACTCCATGAAGTGCTTCTTGCCGTCACGACGCACGGTGAGGCGCAGCCACGACGACAGCGCGTTCACGCACGACACGCCCACGCCGTGCAGGCCGCCCGACACCTTGTAGCTGTTCTGGTCGAACTTGCCGCCCGCGTGCAGCTCGGTCATGACGATTTCAGCGGCGCTGCGCTTCGGGTCGTGCTTGTCGTCGCGCTTGATACCCGTCGGGATACCGCGGCCGTTGTCGGTGACGGAAATCGAGTTGTCGGCGTGGATGATGACCTGAATGTCGTCGCAATGACCGGCGAGTGCCTCGTCGATCGAATTGTCGAGCACCTCGAACACGAGGTGATGCAGACCGGTCCCGTCCGACGTATCGCCGATGTACATACCCGGTCGCTTGCGCACGGCCTCCAGACCTTCGAGGATCTGAATGGACGAGGCGCCGTAGCTGTTATCGGGTTGCGAATTGTTCGTTTCAGTCATGGATTTCTTCCGGATCTGCGTTACTGCTTCGTTACTGCTCGGAGCTTTTCAAAACACCATAAAAACACCAAAGGGGCGCTGCGCCCCTTGGTGTGTTCTTCGTGTTGGACGCGTCAGATGCGCATCGGCATCACCACGTATTTGAACTCGTCGTTCTCGGGAATGGTGATCAGCGCGCTCGAACTCGCGTCGCCGAGGCTGATTTCCAGCAGGTCAACCTTCAGGTTCGCGAGCACGTCGAGCAGGTACGTGACGTTGAAACCGATGTCGATGCTGTCGCCCTGGTACGGGATTTCGAGTTCTTCCTGGGCTTCTTCCTGGTCCGCGTTGGTGGACATGATCTTCAGCTGGCCCGGCTCGACGATGCAGCGCACGCCCTTGAACTTGTCCGAGGTCAGAATGGCCGCGCGTTGCAGCGAACGTTGCAGCTCTTCGCGGCCGATCACGAACGTGTTCTTGTGCGACTTCGGAATCACGCGCTGGAAGTCGGGGAACTTGCCTTCGACCAGCTTCGATACCAGTTCGACGCCGCCGAACGTGAACTTGACCTGCGTGGGCGCAATGTCGATCTTGAGGACATCGTCGATGTCTTCGAGCAGACGCTGCAGTTCGAGAATCGTCTTACGCGGGATGATGACTTCCTGGCGCGCGAACGAGCCTTCGATCTTCATCGACGAGAACGCGAGACGGTGACCGTCCGTCGCGACAGCCATCAACTGGTCGCCATCGACCACCAGCAGCATGCCGTTCAGGTAGTAACGGATGTCCTGCTGCGCCATGGCGAAGTGGACCATACCGAGCAACTGGCGGAATGTTTTTTGGGGAACCGCGAGATTTGCGCCGAAGTCTTTAGCTTGAGCGACGGTCGGGAACTCGTCGGCCGCCAGCGTCTGCAAGGCGAAACGGCTTTTGCCGGACTGGACCGTCAGACGTTTGTCGTTCAGGGTCAGCGTGACTTGCCCGTCGGGCATCGCGCGCAGAATGTCGAGCAGCTTGCGTGCCGCTACCGTCGTGGCCACCGAGTCACCGCCGACGCCAAAGTCGGCACGCGTGGTGATTTGTAGTTCGAGGTCGGTGGACAGGAACGAGACGTCCGGGCCGTTCTTGGTAATCAGCAAATTGGCGAGGATCGGCAACGTATGACGGCGTTCGACAATGCCGCTCACGGTTTGCAGCGGCCTGAGGAGGTTATCGCGTTCGGTCTTGACCAGTTGCATAGAGTTCCTTCGTTGATGTGACGGCCTGCGCGCCTTGCCCGGCAGTATTGAAGCGCGCGGCCCCGGCCCCCCGCCGGCGCGGTACTGCGCCAGTCACGGCATTTGAATCCCGTCCGCTTTTGCCGGACGGTTAAACCTGTATTGTGCCTGAAAATGGAAGCACTTCCCTAAATTGGGGGTGGCTTGCGCAATAAACAGATCGAATTTTCCGACCGGTTCGAGGAAACCCTCGACCTGATCCGGCCCTCCAACCTCGCCTCAACCCTTCAGCGTCTGCTCCAGCACGTGAAGCTCGTGATTGAGTTGCGCGTCCTTGCCGCGCTCGTCGGCGATCTTGCGCACCGCGTGCAGCACTGTGGTGTGGTCGCGCCCGCCGAACAGCTCGCCGATTTCCGGCAGGCTCTTTTGCGTCAGCTCCTTGGCCAGGTACATCGCAATCTGGCGCGGACGCGCGATATTGGCCGGGCGCTTCTTCGAATACATGTCGGCGACCTTGATGCTGTAGAAGTCGGCGACCGTTTTCTGGATGTTTTCCACCGAAATCTGCCGGTTCTGCACCGTCAACAGGTCTTTCAGCGCTTCCTTGGTCAGCTCGATCGTGATTTCGCGGCCGTGGAACTTCGAGTACGCGAGAATCTTGCGCAGCGCGCCTTCCAGTTCGCGAACGTTCGAGCGCAGATGCTTCGCGACGAAAAACGCGACATCCTCGTTCAGATTCACGCCTTCCGACTGCGCCTTGCGCATCAGAATCGCGACGCGCATCTCAAGCTCGGGCGGTTCGATTGCGACGGTCAGGCCGGAATCGAAACGCGAGATCAGACGGTCGTCGATACCCGAGATTTCTTTCGGATAGGTATCGCTGGTGATGATCACCTGTGCCTTGTTCGCAACCAGCGCTTCGAACGCGTAGAAGAATTCTTCCTGCGTACGGGATTTGCCCGAGAAGAACTGAATATCGTCGATCAGCAGCAGGTCGAGCGAATGGTAGTAGCGCTTGAAGTCGTCGAATGCCTTGCGCTGGTATGCCTTCACCACGTCCGAGACGTACTGTTCCGCGTGGATGTAGCGGATGCGTGCGCCCGCTTTGTCCATCAGCAGCTGATTGCCAATCGCGTGAATCAGGTGGGTCTTGCCAAGGCCCACGCCGCCGTACAGGAACAGCGGGTTGTACGAGATGCCGGGATTGTCGGCGACCTGGATCGCGGCCGCGCGCGCCAGTTGGTTCGCCTTGCCGGTCACGAAATTGTCGAAGGTGAGCACGGGGTTCAGCTTCGAACGCTCGTACATCGAGTCGCTTTCGCCGTTCGCGGCCGCGCCTGGACGCCACGTGCGGCGTGCGGCAGCGGCTTCGTTCGCGTCGAGGCTGGGAAGATCGAGGTCGGCGGCATCGTCGGTCAGTTGCGCGGCGTGCGTGTGCGCGCCGTGGCCCGCGCGTGTCGCGTGCGCCGCCTGGACGGCGCCGACTGCCGCGTCGACGGCTGCGGCGGCACTGCGCGCGCCCACCGACGATGGCCGCGACGGCGCGGCAGGCGCCGAACGCACGCCTGCTTTGGGATCGAGGACGAACTGGACGTCGACGGGCGAATGCCAGAAGTCACGCGCGAGATCGGTGATGCGACCGGAAAACTGGCTCTTGACCCAATCCAGCTTGAAACGGTTCGGCGCTGCGATGCTCAGGGTATTCGCATCGGCGTCGAAGGCGACCGGGGCCAACGGTTTGATCCACGTCACGTACTGCTGGGGCGTCAATTCACGCTCCAGCAATGCGGAACAGTGTTGCCAGAATTCGTTCATCAAGTTGCTATCGTTATGTTTGCGACGCGTCCCGCCGGCGCTCTGATCGCGTGATACGCGACGAGGCCCGAAGCAGCCAGGCGGAAAAGCCCCAGACGCTTGTGCCACAAGGGTTTGCGGGGTCAAGCGGGCCGGGGCGGCGTGCGTGATTTTTGGGAAGTAAGGCGAGATTCTACCGCCAAAACGGTGCGTAAAGTGAGTTATCCACAGGGCCCGATCAAACACCGCCGGCAATCGCCGCCTGTGGATCATCGCCCTAAACTATTGACGACTCAGAGAAAACCGGTTTAAATAGCGGGTTCCGCGAAAACCAATTTTCGAACCTCCGGCCATTGCACTTTCAGCGATGCTCGCGCGGTTATTTCTCAACAAGTGAGAGCAACATGAAACGTACCTACCAACCTTCCGTGACGCGCCGTAAGCGCACCCATGGCTTCCGCGTTCGCATGAAGACCGCTGGTGGCCGCAAAGTCATCAACGCACGCCGCGCGAAGGGCCGCAAACGCCTCGCCATCTAAGGCAGGCTGATACGCGGTCAAGCCGAGTGCGCGCTGTGTCCGACACCCGTGACGCTGCGGGAACGGCAGACGCGCCGCATCAGAACGTCGTTCCGGTGCAGGCGTCCGCAGCCTTTCCCAAAGCCGCAAGGCTGCTAAAAACGGATGAATTTTCATCCGTTTTTCGTTTGCGCCCGTGGCGTCGAACGGCTCACTTCGTCGTGTACGCGCGGCCCACGGGCAACGAAGCGCGGCTCGGCCTCGTAATCGGCAAGAAGTTTGCGCCGCGCGCGGTCACGCGCAATCTGGTGAAGCGCCTCGCGCGCGAAGCGTTTCGCTTGCGTCGCGCGGAGTTCGGCGGTTGGGACGTGTTGCTGCGCCTGCACGCCAAATTCGACAGGAAGGCGATGCCCAGCGGATCGTCGCCGCCGTTGAAAGCGCTGTGCCGTGGCGAAATCGATGTGCTGCTCGACAAGGCGGCGCGCGAAATCGCCCGTCGCGAAGCGCCGGCAGCATCGGCAGGACAGGCGGCCGACACGCCGCCAGCCGCGCCATGAGACCCGCGCAGTCCACGTGCGCGGCTGTTTTGCGGCGCTTCTTATCGGGCGGCGCGGTTGGGCCGCACTAGTCATGCAAACGGTATTATTCGCCTTGCTGCGTTTCTACAAGATTGCCGTGAGTCCCATGCTCGGCAATCGGTGCCGTTTTTATCCCTCCTGTTCGGATTACGCGCGCGAAGCAATCCAGTATCATGGCGCCGCGCGTGGTACTTACCTCGCCGCCAGGCGCCTGTGCCGCTGTCACCCGTTTTCGGCGGGCGGCATCGATCTTGTCCCGCCTCCAACTCCTAAGAAGCGCTGACGCGCTGTGCCATCGACACTGAGACAACGCATGGATATCAAACGCACCGTCCTATGGGTCATCTTCTTCATGTCAGCTGTCATGCTGTTCGACAACTGGCAGCGCGACCATGGACGCCCGTCGATGTTCTTCCCGAGCGCGACGCAGACCAAGACGGCAGCTCCTGCTGCGCCGGGTTCGGCGGCGGCGGGAAGCCAACCAGCCGATTTGCCGCAGACGAGCGCCGCGGCGCCCGGCTCGACGGCACCCGCTACGCAGCAGGCCCAGCTGGTTTCCTTCAGCACTGACGTCTACCGCGGCCAGATCGACACGCGCGGCGGCACGCTGTCCAAGCTCACGCTGGTCAAGCCGGGCGAGGGCAAGCAGCCCGATCAGGTGATCACGCTGTTCGACCACACGGCCGATCACACGTATCTCGCGCGCACGGGCCTGCTCGGCGGCGACTTCCCGAACCACACCGACGTGTTCACGCCCGTTCCCGGTCAGGCGACCGACATGACGGGCAACACGCTGAAGCTGTCGTTCGAGTCGCCGGAAAAGGGCGGCCTGAAGGTCGTGAAGACCTACACGTTCACGCGCGGCAGCTATGTGATCGACGTCGACACGAAGATCCAGAACGTCGGCACGACGCCCGTCAAGCCGACCGCGTACATGGAACTCGTGCGCGACAGCCAGCCTGTCGAAACGCCGCGCTTCTCGCACACGTTCATCGGGCCGGCTGTGTACACGGAGCAGCATCACTTCCAGAAGCTGACGTTCGGCGACATCGACAAGAACAAGGAAGACTACGCAACCTCCGCCGACAATGGCTGGGTCGCGATGGTGCAGCACTATTTCGCGTCGGCGTGGATTCCCCAGCAAGGCGTCAAGCGTGATATCTACGTCGAGAAGATCGATCCGTCGCTGTATCGCGTGGGCGTCAAGCAGCCGCTGCAGACGATCGAGCCAGGTAAGACGGTCGACGTGAATGCGCGTCTGTTCGCCGGTCCGGAAGAAGAGCGCATGCTCGAAGGCATCGCGCCGGGTCTGGAACTGGTGAAGGACTACGGCTGGGTGACGATCATCGCGAAGCCGCTGTTCTGGCTGCTCGAGAAGATCCACAGCTACGTCGGCAACTGGGGCTGGGCAATCGTGCTGCTGACGCTGCTGATCAAGGCGGTGTTCTTCCCGCTGTCGGCTGCGAGCTACAAGTCGATGGCCCGCATGAAGGAAATCACGCCGCGTATGCAGGCGCTGCGCGAGCGTTTCAAGGGCGATCCGCAGAAGATGAACGCGGCTCTGATGGAGCTGTACAAGACTGAGAAAGTGAATCCGTTCGGCGGCTGTCTGCCCGTCGTGATTCAGATTCCGGTGTTTATCTCGCTGTACTGGGTGCTGCTGTCGTCGGTGGAAATGCGCGGCGCGCCGTGGATTCTCTGGATTCACGATCTGTCGCAACAAGATCCGTACTTCATCCTGCCGGTGCTGATGGCCGTCTCGATGTTTATTCAGACGAAGCTCAACCCGACGCCGCCGGACCCCGTCCAGGCCAAAATGATGATGTTCATGCCGATCGCGTTCTCGGTCATGTTCTTCTTCTTCCCGGCGGGTCTCGTGCTGTACTACGTCGTGAACAACGTGCTGTCGATCGCACAGCAGTACTACATCACGCGCATGATGGGGCAAAAGAGAAAGGCCGCCTGATAGTGCTCGGATCGGACGGATAACCCTCCGATCCGATCCGAAGTAGACGTAAAAAAAACCGCCCGGTTTCAGCCGGGCGGTTTTTTACGTCTGCAACTTTTTACGCGTTATCAGCGTCGCCGTAAAACTGCGAGATCAATTCCTGAACCAGATAACGATGATGCGGTGTCAATGATTCGATTTTCGACGCCAGCTCGAGCGTCTCGGGCGAAAGCGGATATTTCTCACCACGCGCCAATGGCTTCGGAACATTCCGGGTCGATCCTCCGGGCGAAGGCCCGTAATGAAGCCAGTGGACATCCACTTCGAGCCATGCCGCGAGCGTGCGCAACTTGTCGTCAGTGGGGATCGTGCGGCCGCTCAGCCACTTATGCACCGTTTGCGGTGACACGGGTTGATCGCCGCGATGGCGTAGATTGAAGTGCAATGCGAGATCGGTCCCGCCCTTGAGTCTTTCCGGGGCGCGTCTCATCGCGAATTTGAGTCGCTCGGCAAAAGCCGCTTTTTCTTCGACGGTTGGCATCGGCAGATTGTGCAGTCCGTCGCATCGCAGGTAGACAACTGTACACGCTACATTTCGCGTGTCTGAGATTTGCCTATCTCGTTACAGCAACCCATCGGAAGCGTTCTCCAAAATACTCTGGAGTCCGCTTAACGTTTATTTGTAGGGCTTAGACTACACGAAGAGTCCGAATTCCTCTATTTGTAGTCGTCGGAATCTCTTAGCTTAACTAGGCTAAATCTGAAACATCTCGTTCACCAGCGACGACGAGGTCCCCGCGCTAACGCCCGAAAGGCCCGCGTTACAATGCCAGGCGTTCAGCGCACCGCCAGTGTGCTGCTTTCTTACTCCTCTCTGCCGCTTCCGACATGCTCGCAACCGATTCCGATCCGATCGTCGCCATTGCCACCGCGCCCGGCCGCGGCGGGATAGGTGTGGTGCGGATTTCGTTCGGGCGCGCCGGCGAAGCGGCAGCGCAGCCGATGATGCAGGCGCTCACCGGGCAACCGCTGACACCGCGCCACGCGAGCTACGTCCCGTTTCTTGACGGCGGCGGAAATGCGCTCGATCGCGGCATCGCGCTGTATTTTCCGGCTCCGCATTCCTACACCGGCGAGCATGTGCTCGAGTTGCAGGGGCACGGCGGCCCGATCGTGCTCCAGCTGGTTCTGCAGCGCTGCATCGATGCCGGCCGCGCATTCGGTCTGCGACTTGCGGAACCGGGTGAGTTCACGCGTCGCGCGTTTCTCAACGACAAGCTCGATCTCGCGCAGGCCGAGGCGGTCGCCGATCTGATCGAAGCCAGCACGGAAGCGGCCGCGCGCTCGGCTGGGCGCTCGCTGGAAGGCGCGTTTTCGCGCGATATCCATGCTTTGGTCGAAGAGGTGATCACGTTGCGGATGCTCGTCGAGGCGACGCTCGATTTCCCCGAAGAAGAAATCGATTTCCTCGAAGCCGCCGACGCACGCGGCAAGCTTGCTCGCATACGCGAGCGTCTCGCACTAGTGCTCAGCGAGGCCCGGCAAGGCGCGCTGCTGCGCGAGGGCTTGTCCGTCGTGCTGGCCGGGCAGCCGAACGTCGGCAAATCGTCGCTGCTGAATGCGCTCGCGGGCGCTGAACTCGCAATCGTCACGCCGATTGCCGGCACGACCCGCGACAAGGTCGCGCAGACGATACAGATCGAAGGCATCCCCCTGCATGTGATCGACACGGCGGGGCTGCGTGAGACGGAAGACGAGGTCGAGAAGATCGGTATCGAGCGGACCTGGGGGGAGATCCAGCGCGCCGATGTCGTGCTACATCTGCTCGACGCCCGCTCGGGCATGACCGCCGACGACGATTCGATCGCCGCGCGTTTTCCGATGGGCGTGCCCGTCGTGCGCGTGCTGAACAAGACCGATCTGACGGGAATCGCACCGGGCGTTACCAGCTTGAATGGCGCGGACGAGGGCGATTCGTGCGAAGTTCGCCTGTCCGCAAAAAGGGGCGACGGGATCGACTTGCTGCGGGGCGAACTACTGCGCATCGCGGGTTGGCAAGCCGGCGCGGAAACCGTCTATCTGGCGCGCGAGCGGCATCTGATTGCGCTTCGTGCCGCGCAAGAACATTTGGGACTCGCCGCAGAACACGCTGATCAGAATGCGCAAGCTCTGGATCTGTTCGCTGAAGAATTGCGACTGGCTCAGGATCAACTCAATTCGATCACCGGTGAATTCACTTCCGACGACCTACTTGGTGTAATTTTCAGCAGGTTTTGTATCGGCAAATAGGCATTTACCGATGGGCCATATACATGGCTTTTCTGCACTTCCATCGAAGCTGGTTTTCGGTACACAACCCTGTACACTCTGTATTTGACGCACCCTGTGTACCGAACCCGCAAGCATGCCAAAACTCGCGACGCCACTCAGCGAATCCCACATCCGCACCTTGCAGCCGCGCGCCACGCGTTACAGCGTCGCCGACGGCAACGGTCTCATCCTCGAAGTCATGCCGACCGGAAAGAAGGTCTGGCGCTTCCGCTATACGCTCAATGGGCGTCGACAACCGATGGTCACGATCGGCGACTATCAGCTGATGTCATTGCGCGTCGCTCGAGCCAGGGCGCAGAAGTATGCGGAAATCGTCGGGCAGGGCTTGTCGCCCGTGTCCATAGCGAGGCAGGACCGGGGCGCCGAAAAGCGCGTCGATGTGCTGCGCGACGGCGCCGAACTCTACGTGACGTCGGCGATGGCCCGCAAGTCCGACGAGTACCGACGCACGACGCAGCGCGCGCTCGACAAGGACATCCTGCCCGCGATCGGGCACAAAGCGATCGCGCAGGTCACGACGGAAGATATCCAGTCGATCTGCGACGCAATCAAGAGTCGGGGCGCGCCGCAGATGGCGCTCCATACGCGCAATGTCGCAAGGCGGCTGTTCGCGTTTCTGATCGCGCGGCAACTCGCGAGCATCAATCCCGCCGATGCCATCCCCGCGCGCACGATCGCGACGCAGGACGGCCGCTCGCGCGTGCTGACGGGAAGCGAAATCGGCACGTTGCTGCGTACGATCTATACGTCGAGCATTCGGCGGCCTCTAAAGCTCGCGCTCCATCTACTCGTGCTCACGATGGTCAATAAATCCGAGTTGATCGAAGCGGCGTGGCGCGAATTCGATCTCGACGCAGGTGTCTGGGCGATTCCCGCCGCGCGTGCGAGCAATGGGCGCGAGCGCCGCGTCTATCTGTCAAGTCAGTCGCTGGCGATGTTGCGCGAGTTACGCGGCATCGGAAGCAGTCGCAACCATGTCTTCCCGTCGACGCGAGGCAGCGAAGATCGACCGATTGCAAAGGGCACGCTGAATCAGGCGGCCAAAACGCTCCGACTGGAGGGCGAACATTTCGTACTCCACGATTTCCGCCGCACGGGGTTGAGTCATCTGCGCGATTTGTTGCAATCGGCAGATGGCGAGGATGCATTTGCAGAAGCCGAGGACACGGTCACTGTGCGTGAGATGCAGCTCTGGGCCGATTACGTCGACGCGCAGGTTGAAGAGCAAGCAAATTCGCCGATGGGGATACGCTGATCTTAAAGACCGATTTATTGGTACACAGTGCCGGATCGCTTGCGCGTACAGGCTCGCCTGCCAACGAAGCATCCCTATTAAACGAGGTTTCCAGACGATTCAGCACGGCACGTGCGGCCCAAGATACACTTTAAGGTACACACGGCTCGCTCAATGTGCCTGCATCCCTTGTTGCGAATATCTTCGCGCGATAAAACCACGGTTACACCCCGGAATCCGTCCCGCCGAAACATCACCCGTGCAAAGCTACCTGCTCAACATCAGGCTCTACGAATACCTCGGCGACAGGCGCCGAGTAGACATCTGAGCCGTGCCGGTCGTAGTGATCGAGCCGGAGCAACAGACTGTCGAGCGCGCACAGTTGAATTTTGGTGAGAGAAGGAGCATCGAGCAGCGCGTGCAACCTCATGCGCCAGTACTCCGAAGTAAGGATCGTGCCGCCCATGTCCCCAAGCAGCGATGGCCACATGACGCGCGAAATGTGCGCGATTTCCTGATCGATCAATCGGTTCATGTCGTCCCCCGTGACGTCTCGACAAGGCCAAAGTTTTTTACATCTGATGATTAACTTTAGCCGGATTTCAGCCAGTCACTACCTATGCAAACAAATAGGTATCCCGGCGATGTCGGGCCACAAACTAACGACATCGCATGGCCTAAAGCGTACGCATGCCGGTCGCATGACAATCGGGGGAACAGAATGATGTTTGGGCGTCAGTTTGACGACGTGACGCATACGGGCGCGTGAGATGGAGCGCATCCGCAAGGCGACACGGTGCGCGAAACAGGACATTCAAGCGAGGAGTACAAAGCAGAGCACGCAAAAGAGCTAAGCGTCATCCTCCGGCGGCTCGGGCGCGCGCGGCACTGAACCGCAAAGCGAGGTCAACGCGACGCTGACCACAATCAGCGCCGACATGAACAGCCAGTACTCCGTCCATGAGAAAGAGAAGGCCAGCACATTAGCCTCCGTTCGCTCCGGATACTGTCAACCCGCCTAATGATGCAGCAGGCTGCGAATCGGATGCCGCCAGTCCATCCGCCTGTGATGGTCGTCATCGTGCAAGGCTTGGCGATGTTCCTGCCAGAGTTCGTCGGAAAACAGAAACGCGACGATGAGTAGCGGCACGATCAGAAACGCGCCCAGAATCAGATGCTCGATCACAATAACCTCCTGATCGATGGAACAGCGACAATTTCATTGTAGGCGTGTTGCAAGTCACTGCGTGTGATCCACCGCGCACACCATGTGCGCGATTCGAGTGACGCAAGTAGCGCGCCCGATGCGTCGCGTTCTGCCGATCAGAATGCGCTTACGCTGTCGACTTCTTCCACGCCGCGGCCAGAAGTCCCGCGCCGATCAGCAGCGTGCCTCCTGTGCAGTTGACCCCGCGCTGCACGCGCGGACTGCGGATCGCGCGCCGCGCGGCTGAAGCAAGCACGGCATATCCCAACGCATTCAAGGTCCCGAGCGCGACGAAGGTGGCTTCGAAAATCGCAATCTGCGACCACGTGGCGACTTGCGTATCGATGAACTGCGGCACGAATGCCACGAAGAACACGATGCTTTTCGGATTGAGTGCCGTCACCGCATAGGCGTGCGCGAAGATCCGGCTCGGGCGGGTCTCGCCTGTGGAGGGCGCGTCGGCCGTCGACACGGGAGCACGCCACAGCTTGATGCCGAGATAGATCAGATACGCTGCGCCGAGCCACTTGAGGGCAGTGAACAGCGTCGCGGACGCGGCGAGGATCACGCCAAGCCCGAGCATTGACGCCGTCATCGACGTCAGATCGCCAAGCGCGACGCCCGCGGTCGTCACCATGGCAAATCGACGGCCGTGGCCGAGCGCATAAGAAATTACAAGCAGCACGGTAGGTCCGGGAATCGCGACGAGGATCGCGGAGGCGATGGCAAAGGGAAGCCAGTGTGCAAGTGTCATGAAAGTCTCCTGGGGACCGGGCCCGGCGCTTCGGCGCGTCGCTCCCGTTCGTGTTTTTGGGCCGATCGATTTATCCACGAACTCGGCGTTCGTGCAAGCGCCCGTTCGAATTCGTTCAGGAACACAGAGCGCATCGCCCTCAGGCATCTTTTTTATTCTGCGTTCGCTTCAGTTCGCGACGGTTTTTCATGAGTCGCGCGAATGACTTTGTGTGCAACGCATCAATGGCTTAGTCATTTATCGCAAACCGTTTAAAAACCATTTAAGCGTAAACGCTGATCCTGTCCGCAAAAGATTATCCACTATGCCTTCGCGCCTCCAATCGCAATTCGCAATCCGTCTAATAACCGCGGTATTACGTCATTAGGGCAGCATCAATTCGTACTCCAACGCAGTGCGACATTTAGCCGCTGTTGCGAGCGCACACAAAATGTGCTTGCCGTTCAAAACATTTCTTCTAGATTGAGAGACGTGCTTGTTTTTCGGCAGTTAAACACATAGCTAACCTGAGACGTACCCCGCAAGGAGGTAACCATGAACAAGCGAGTCGCCATTCTTTTCGCGCTGACGGGTCTATTGGCAGCTGCAGGCGCGCAGGCGCAGGACGTCGTGATCAAGCCCCAGCAAACGGTGCAGTTCAAGGCGAATTCATATGGCTGCCTGTCGAAGGACAAACTCGACGCCGTCACGCAACACGCGCAGGCCGGCGAGCAACAGCAAATGCAGGAGTTCTTCTCCGGTTTTCAGTGCATTTCCACGCCGGAGCATTCGGATTTCCGCGTAGTCCGCGTGGTTGGACATGACGTCGAATTCGTCAATGCCGGCAATAGCGATACGCAAGGTCTTTGGACTAACGACCGATTCATCAAGCAATAAGCATTTAAGTCGGATTGCACCCGACAGAAAATGTCGGGTGAATACAAACATTCCAACGAAAGCTTTCCTTTCGCGTTTCGGCATGGCCAGGTTTTAGCTTGGCCATCGTCGTTTTTCAGCTGACCTTTGGTCCGACGTCAGTGCGCCGATCGGTCGCGCGAAACCTGTCTACTGATTCCATCCGCTCATCATCCGCGCCCGGCGGCCTCATCAGGCTGTCATACCGCGCCCGCATATTCGGTATCATCACGGTCCCACCTTGCAGCCAGACGCGAAAAGCGCGCGACGGCTCGATAGCGCGGACTCGGCACATATGTTGCTGCTTTCAAGGCAAGCGAAAGCAGGAAGGTTGGTGCGACAGGGCTTTACGACCCGACGTCGCAGCGATCCGGCAAATGTGTTTCATCGGCGAGACGCGCGACCGAGGCGCCACCGCTGCAAGGCAGGGGACGATCATGGCAAGGTACGCCGACTCTCTATTCACTCTCCGGTCCGCATTCGCGGGACCAGGTTGTAGCATGGCTCTGAAATCGACAATCTATAAGGCTGACCTCCAGATCGCCGACATGGACCGGCACTACTACGCGGACCATTCGCTGACGATCGCGCTGCACCCGTCGGAAACGAACGAGCGGATGATGGTCCGCGTCGCCGCTTTCGCGCTGTTCGCGCAAGAGCGCCTCGAATTCTGCAAGGGCCTGTCGGACATCGACGAACCCGATCTGTGGGCCAAGGATCTGACAGGCGCCATCGACACGTGGATCGACGTCGGTCAGCCGGACGAACGCCGCATCGCGAAGGCGAGCGGGCGCGCAAATCAAGTGATCGTGATCGCGTATGGCGGCCGGACTTCGGACATCTGGTGGCAAGGCGTGCGCAGCAAGGTCGAACGCCTGCGCAACGTGACCGTCTGGACGCTCGGTGAAAACGTCGCGCCGGCGCTGGCCGCGTTGGCCGAACGGACGATGCGCCTGCAATGCACGGTTCAGGATCACGCGGCGTGGCTAGGCAGCGAAACCGCCGACGCCGTTCCCGTGGAATGGACGGTGCTCAAGGCTGCTGCGAACGCGCGTCCCGCGGCCCACGGTGGCCGCTGACCGGTGGTGATTGCACGCTCTGTGTACCAAAAAATGAGCGTGGCGACTATGGCTTGCCAGCCGGCGGGCCTTTGAGTTCGACCATATTTCCCTCCGGATCGAACAGATACAGCGACGGTCCATAACCATCCGCACCATAACGTTGCGCCTCTTCGCCGATGCGCACGTCATGCGCGGCGAACCATGTCTTCAGCGCGTCGGCGTCGAAGGGTTCGACGCGCAGGCAAACGTGATCCATGTTTCGCCCCGCGCCGGGCGCACCGCTTTCCGGCCGGTCGATCTTTCCGCCAACCTGCAACAGATCGATCAACGAGCGTCCCGCGCGCAACTGGATCAGGCCGATTTCGAGTTGTTCCCTGTCTACCGTGCAGCCGAGCACGTCCTGATAAAAGCGCGTCATCGCGTCGAGGTTAGCAGCGCGGATGACAACGTGATCGATATCGAGAATCTGGAATTTCATGGCGCGGCGTCCCGTCTCTGAGGTTCCGGTGAAGAGCCCAGTGTAGAAGGAATTGCGCGCGAAGATGGCGGCCAGCCAGCCGAGAGATCAAAACGATGAGGCAAAAAAAAAGCCCGCTCGATTGGAGCGGGCTGAATCCATATCAGGAGGAGACATGGAGGAGACAAGAACCACTATACACGCCGACTTGATGCGACGCAATAACTTTTTAAGGGAAAACCCCAACTTTTTTAAGGGGCAGATTCTCCCGATATTTGGGAAAAATGTCCTCGCAGTGCGGCCCAAATGACACAGCAAGAAGCGGAGCGTACTGTGAGAACCTGCCCGCTAAAGTGGTAAGCATCAAAACCGTCCCCGGGGCAAACGATGAACACAGCCACCTCCCAAGCAACGCCCGCCACGTACGCCAACGACGACGAGCGCTGGACAGCCGTCCTGAAACGCGACATGTCCGCCGACGGTGCCTTCTTCTACGGCGTCCGGACGACGGGTGTGTTCTGTCGTCCGTCGTGCGCCTCACGCCTGCCGCGCCGCGAGAATGTCGACTTCTTCGCTTCAACCGACGAAGCGCGCGCCGCCGGCTATCGAGAATGCAAGCGCTGCCAGCCGGGCGGCCTGCCGCGCGAACTAGAAATCGTGAACCGTGCCTGCGCCGCACTCGACGCAGACCCGCAGCAACGCCTCACGCTCGCGCAACTGAGCGACGCAGTGCATGTCAGCCCGTTTCACCTGCAGCGGCTTTTCAAGCGCGTAGTCGGCGTGTCGCCGCGACAATATCAGGCGGCCCATCGCGGCGCGGCATTGCGCGACGCGCTGCAACGGGGCGCGGACGTGACCCGCGCCACCGTCGACGCAGGCTTCGGCTCGCCGTCCCGGATGTACGATACGGCGGCCGCAGAGCTGGGCATGGCGCCGTCCGAATATCGGCGCAAAGGCGCGGGGCTGCGGGTCCGCTACGCGAGCGCGCAGACTTCGCTCGGCCTTGTGCTGATCGCGACGACCGACAAGGGCATCTGCAAGATCGCCTTCGGCGACGATGATGCGTTGCTCGTCGATGATCTGCGCAACGAATTCGCGAGCGCGGAACTGATCGACGATCCGAAACGGCTCGCGCCTTTCATCGAGCAAATCGACGGTTATCTGCACGGCAAGCGACAGCGTTTCGATCTGCCGCTCGATATCGCCGCCACGGCGTTCCAGCAGCGTGTGTGGGAAGCGCTGCGCCGCATTCCGTACGGTGAGACGCGCAGCTATTCGCAAATCGCCGAAGCGGTCGGTTCGCCGCGCGCAGTGCGGGCCGTCGCCAATGCATGCGGATCGAACCCTGTCGCGCTCGCGATACCTTGCCACCGCGTTGTGCACAAGGACGGCGCGCTGGCGGGCTATCGCTGGGGTGTCGCGCGCAAGGCCGTGCTGCTCGATACCGAGACACACCGCGAATCCCGCGATGCCGCCGACGCCACTCATCCCACCGCCGACATGGACCACGCCGCTTGAGCCCCACGCCGACCGCCACACTCGAACTCCCGTTCAAAGCTCCCTATGACTGGCCGCGCGTCCTCCGCTTCTTCGGAGGACGCGCGACGCCGGGCGTCGAAGCCGTCGAAGACGGCGTATGGCGTCGCTCGATCGGCTGGAACGGCGACAGCGGCACGCTCGCCGTCCGCAAGCATGCCCGCAGGCATTGCATCGTCGCGACCATCGACGGCGCCGCGAGCCGTCACGCGGACGGGCTTGCCGCGCCGATCGCGCGCATGTTCGATCTGCACGCGGATCCGAAGGCGATCGGCGCGAGCCTCGCCGGCGATCCGTGGCTCGCACCTCTGGTCGCCGCAACGCCCGGCCTGCGCGTACCCGGCGCGTGGTCCGGGTTCGAGCTCGTCGTGAGGGCCATCGTTGGCCAGCAGGTCAGCGTGAAGGCCGCGACGACGATCATCGGACGGATCGTGCAGCGCGCCGGCGAGCGCATCGACGGCCATCCGCACGAGAGCACCGCGTGGCGTTTCCCGACGCCCGCCGCGCTCGCCGCCGTCGATCTTGCGCAGATCGGCATGCCCGGCAAGCGCATCGCCGCGTTGCAAGGCTTTGCGCGCGCCGTGGCGGACGGAGACGTGCCGATCGACAGCATCGGCAGCGCGTCCTTCGATCTTGCGCAGTTGCGCGCGTCGTTGCTCGCGCTGCCCGGAATCGGTCCCTGGACGGTCGAATACGTCGCGATGCGCGCCTGGCGGGACGCAGACGCGTGGCCAGCGTGGGACCTCGTGCTGATGCAGGCGATCGCAGCGCGCGATCCGGCGCTCGTGCGTCCCAACCAGCAGCGCGCGCGCACCGACGCGTGGCGGCCGTGGCGGGCCTACGCGGCGATGCATCTGTGGAATGAAGTCGCCGATCGGGCGGGCGCCGCACGCGGCGGCTAGCGGCCTTCGCACATATCGGCGAACGTCGTCGATCGACTTCGGCGCCCTGCGCGGCGTACAGTGAGAAGACGCGCAGCAGGCGCCCGAAGCCCGCCTGCAAACGGCGCGGGAGCGGCCTGAGGCAACGCCAAGCAGCCGTTCTGGCGAGATGTTAAAGTGCCCGCTACTGAAAATTCCGCCGAACATGGTCGACCGCGCCGAGCAGCACCGTGCGGCGCACGGCGGCCGACCCTGTTCGACCCGCATCAATGCCAAACACGACATCCTCCCGCACGACCGACGCGCTGCTGCACCGCCTGTCCGTGCTGACATCCGGCCCGCAGCGTGACGCGCTGACGACCGGCTTGCGCGGCATCGAAAAGGAGAGCCTGCGCGTCATATCCGACGGCCATCTCGCGATGACCCCGCATCCACGCGCGCTCGGCTCGGCGCTCACCCATCCTTCGCTGACCACGGACTATTCGGAAGCGCTGCTCGAACTGATCACGTCCGCCGAGCACGACGCGGCGACCACGCTCGAGTGTCTCGACACGCTGCATCGCTTTGTTTATTCGGCCATCGGCGACGAGGTGCTGTGGAACAACTCGATGCCCGGTGTTCTGCCCGAAGACGACGAAATTCCGATCGCGGACTATGGCACGTCGAACATCGGCAAGCTGAAGTACGTCTACCGCGTCGGACTCGCGCTGCGCTACGGACGCACGATGCAATGTATCGCGGGCATCCACTACAACTATTCGTTGAACGAAGAAGTGTGGCGGCTGCTGCATGCCGACCAGAAATCCACGGCCAATGCCGTCGATTTCCAGTCGGACCGCTATCTCGCGCTGATCCGTAATTTCCGCCGCACGAGCTGGCTGCTGATGTATCTGTTCGGCGCGTCGCCGGCGCTCGACAGGCGCTTCTTGCGCGGCCGCGCGAATACGCTCGAAACGTTCGACGCCGACACGCTGTATCGCCCGTACGCAACGAGCCTGCGCATGAGCGATCTCGGTTATTCGAATACGACCGCGCAAGCCGCGCTGCACGCCGACTACGACACGCTGCCTGGCTACCTCGACGCGCTCGCGAAAGCCGTTAGCCAGCCGTATCCGCAGTACGAGGCGATCGGCACGCAGCGCGACGGCGAATGGGTGCAGATCAACACGAACGTGCTGCAGATCGAAAACGAGTTCTACTCGACGATCCGCCCGAAGCGCGTTACGTATCCGGGCGAGCGTCCGTTGCATGCGCTTGGGGCGCGCGGCGTCCAGTATGTCGAAGTGCGCTGCATGGATATCGATCCGTTCGAACCGACGGGTATTTCGCTCGAAGCCGCGCGTTTTCTCGACGCCTACCTGCTCGTGTGCGCACTCGACGACAGCGCGCCGCTGCCGCCGCCGGCCTATACGGAAGCGAATCAGAACTTCGGCCGCGTGACGATGGAAGGGCGCAAGCCCGGCCTCGAGCTGGTGCGCGACGGACAACCCGTCAAGATGCTCGACTGGGCCAATGAACTGCTTGCGAAAATCGATCACGCAGCCGCCGTGCTCGATTCGATTCGCGGCGACGACAGCCACGCGCGCGCGGTCGCGGCGCAACGCGCGAAGCTGGCGGATGCGTCGTTGACGCCGTCGGCTCGCGTGCTGCAGATCATGCGCGACAAGCAGCAGAGCTTCCTCGACTTCGGTCTCGCGCAGAGCGTCGCGCACGCGGAGCATTTCCGCGCGCGTCCGCTGGACGAAGCGCAAACGCAGGAGTTCGCTGCGCTCGCGACACGATCGCTCGCCGAACAGGCCAAGCTGGAGGGCGAGGAAGTCGGTTCATTCGACGCGTTCGTTGCCGCGTATCGCGCTTATACGTTGAACCGCTTCAGCGTTTAGTCTCGTACGCCGTCGCGTACGCGACTCGCATCTGATGAGGGCAGCTGCGTGCTGCCCTTTTTCATGGTGCGCAAGCCGGGGACGGAAATTGCTGCAAGAGATCTTGCGGTGCCCGAAAGTCGCTCTGACTTCATGCGCGCGGTATGAAACGTGTCGGCAACGTCGCGGTCCAACCTGTATAACGCAACGCTTCGCCGCTCCGACATGGGTGAGGGAGGAATCCGGGTTATGAACAAAGGTCTGATAGCCGCGCTTTGGGTCGCGGTTTGCGTGTCAGCCGCCGGCTGCTCGACGCGAGGGCAGGTCAATCCCGATGTGATGCAGATCGCGACCGCGCCGCTGACCTGCGACAGCAAGAGCCAATGCGACGCGTGGTGGCAGCGCGCGCGCACGTGGGTCACGACGCATTCCAGTTACGAGGTCGCCACCGCGACCGATACGCTGATCCAGACAGCGGGGCCGGACGGCGGCAAGCGCGATCTCTCATTCGAAATCACGAAGACACCGAACAACGACGGCACGTCGACGATCGGTTTTGCCGCGCATTGCGACAGCTCGCTTGGATGCAAGCCGAATCCGTGGGAAGCGGGCGCCGACTTCAAGCAGTTCGTGCGCGGCGGCGCGGCGAATGTGGCGACGCCATTGCCATCCGGACAAGCTGGCGGATCGAGTGGTCAATCGGTCTCGTCGCCGACGGGCGAACCCGTTTCACAGTAGGACGAATCAAATCGAAGCAAATTTTTGATTAAGACTTCTCCGATTGGAGTCGAGACCTGCAGCCCCTATCGTCTCGTAACTCTAATTTCTTCTGCGAGAAGTCTCATGTTCTTTCGTATCTTGACGGCGATCGCTTGCGTCGTCGGCATCGCGGGATGCACATCCTATTCCGGGCCTGCCCACAACACCGATGTCGTGACTTTGGCCAACGGTACCCAGGCGTACCGCGTCCAATGTCTCGGTTTGTTTGAAAGCTCCAAGACCTGCATGGCCGAAGTAAAGCGCATTTGCGGCGACAAGCCGGCTATGCGTATTTCGTCGGTTGATCACATCACGTCGGATCTCAAGTCGGAAAACAATCCGCGTGAAATCACGTTCCAATGCGCGACGCCCGTTGTCGAGCAACCCGTCCAGCCGGCGCCTGTCGTCGTAGCGCCTGTCCCGGTTCCCGCTGTGGCGCCCGCTCCTGCTCCTGTCCGTCACGCACCGCAGCGCAAGATCACGTTGCAAGGCGACGCAACGTTCGCTGTCGGCAGCGCAACGCTGACGCCTGTTGCAACAGCGAAGCTCGATGATTTCGTCGCGGCCAACCAGGGTGTCGATATCGAACGTATGACGATCGCCGGCTATACCGATTCGACGGGTTCGGCCGAACTGAACAACCGTCTGTCGGCAGCACGTGCGCGTTCGGTGCAAAGCTATCTGGCAACGGCTGGCCTGCGTGCTTCGAAGTGGGATGTGGAAGGCTACGGTAGCGCATCGCCCGTCGCGCCGAACACGACGGCTATCGGCCGCGCGAAAAACCGCCGCGTCGAGATCCAGGTCGACGGCAAGTAATCTCTCTTGTCGAAGCATCGGGAGCCGCAGCGCTCCCAATCCCGCGGCGGCGTCAATGTCCCATTGACGCCGCCGCGCCCTTTTTGGGCTTCGTAACCCACACGAGACACGCAAGCACCACGAAGCCCGCACACGAGATGCGGAAGAAATCGTTGGTCGCCATCATGTAGCCCTGTTGCGTGACGATTTCGTTCAGTTGCGCCGTCACCGCCTGCCCCTTGAAACCCAGCGTCGTCAGCAGATCGCTATAAGACGTCGTATTCGCCGAATAGGCGCTCACCGATTCCGACAGCACCGCATGGTGATAGATCGCGTCGTTTTCCCAATACGTCGTGCTGATCGCCGTGCCGATTGCGCCTGACAGCGTGCGCAGAAAGTTCGATAACCCCGATGCGCTTGCCAACCGTTCATCGGAAATGCTGGACAGCGTGATCGTCGTCATTGGCACGAAGAAGCAGGCCACGCCGATGCCCTGCACGAGACGCGGGAGAATCACCTGATTGAACGGTGCATCGAGCGTGAACGTCGAGTTCCACAACGACACGAGCGCGAACACCACGAACGCGAAGCTCGCCACGATCCGCAAATTGAGCCGGTGCATGTTGCGCCCGATCATCGGCGACAGCACGAGCGCGAGCAGTCCGACGGGCGCGGTCGCGAGCCCCGCTTTCCCCGCCGTGTAGCCCATCACCGTCTGCAGCCAGAGCGGAAAAATCACAACGGACCCGAAGAACGCCATAAAGCCAAACGAGATGATCAGCGCGCCCAGTGCGAAGTTGCGGTCTTTGAAGAGCGACAGGTCGACGATGGGTTCATTCTCCGTCATCTCCCACACGATCATGAACGCAAGCGACGTCACCGCGATGATCGCGAGCGCGACGATGAACGTCGAACTGAACCAGTCGCGGTCCTTGCCGAGGTCGAGCATCATCTGCAGGCACGACACGCCGATCACCAGCAGTCCAAGGCCGATGCCGTCGATGCGCTGTTTCGACGTCTGCGTTTCGCGTCCGCGCAGCAGAAAGTACGCGCACGCCGCCGAGAAGAGGCCGATCGGTAGATTGATGTAGAAGATCCACGGCCAGGTGTAGTTGTCGGTGATCCAGCCGCCCATCACGGGACCGAAAATCGGCGCGACGATCACGGTCATCGCCCATAAGCCGAGCGCGAGGCCGCGCTTCTCGAGCGGATAGGAGCGCATCAGAATGGTCTGCGAAAGCGGCACCATTGGACCGGAAACCAGCCCCTGAAGCAGACGGAACGCGATCAGCGACTCGAAATTGTGCGCGAAGCCGCAAGCCGCGGACGCGATGGTAAAGAGCAGCACCGACAGCGTGAACAGCCGGACTTCGCCGACCCGCCGCGCGAGCCAGCCCGTCAACGGCACCGCGATCGCCGATGCCACGGAATACGACGAGATCACCCACGTGCCTTCGCTGGTCGCGACGCCGAGGCTGCCCGAGATGGTCGGCACGGCGACGTTCGCGATCGACGTGTCGAGCACTTCCATGAATGTACCGAGCGCGAGTCCGACGGTTAGCAGCGCGAGCCTTCCGCCCGTGAGCGGAGCAGGGGCGGCGGGGCGGGTGGAGGCTGCGCCGCCGTGCAGCGGCAGGTCAGCCGTTGAACCGGTGGAATCGGAAGCCGAAGGCAATGCGGCCATTTGGCGTGTTCTCCTTGTCACGTGAGAAAACTTGACGCGACATGAAAAAGCCCCAAGCTCGACCCCCGGCTTTCATGTCCCGACACTCTCTGCCCAGACAGATAAATCGATAAAACAAAACCGCGCCGAAGCGCGGCTGCCTAGCGATCGTCGGTAGAAACGGACGACCCGCTTTTTTCTTCGCCGGACGCACCGGCCGTCTCGCATCCGACAGCGCCGTTTCCGCCATCGATCCCGTTTGCAATGAAGCGGCTCAACAGATCGATCAGCGTCGCGAGATCCTCGCCCGAAAAACCGCGTAGCTGTTCATTGAGCACGTCCGCGCCAATCTCCGGCAACTGCGATGCCGCGTGCTGACCTTGCGGCGTCAGGCCAAGCTTCACGATGCGCCGGTCCTTGTCGCTACGCGAGCGCGCGATCAGCCCTTTCTTTTCAAGGCGATCGAGCATCCGCGTCATCGATCCGCTGTCGTATGACATGGCTCGCGACAGTTCGAATGGCGTCGTCGCGCGGCCGCACGAAAGCAGCAGGATCACGCCGATCTGCTGGGTCGTCAGCCCGAGATGCGCAACCGCGCGATCCGTGCGCTCGACCAGCACGTTCCGCGCTTTGGTCAGGTAATAACCGAGGCTCGATTCGAGATGAATCGACTCCGGCTGGTAAGGACCGTCCGTCATGAATGCTCTTTTGGAAGCTGCGCGCGGGCGCGACAAACGCGAATGTCCCGGATTGTATCTGCCCAGGCAGTGAAGTCAATCGTGCGTACTAACCGCGTCAAGACACAGCCGAAAAACAACGAAAGACCATGTTGCAATGCACACTATCTTGAAAATTGATTGCATGGTCAATATTATTACAGGCAACGAGTTACGCGACCCGCGTCCATCGGAGACCATGTTCTGACCGCACTTGCGTGCGCCTTCTTTTACCGGCGCACAGAGGATTCCCGCGATGCTGTACCTGAAAAACACCCTCGGCGGCTTGAGCCGCTCACTGACCGATTCTGCGCTGCAAACATTTCAAGGAGCCAACCGCTGGTGGAAAGTGGCTCTGTACGCGGTGATCTTCGTCCTTCCTGGCGGATCGATCGGGGTGCTGCTTTTCGCGTGGTTCGAACACCGGCGCACCCGTAGCGCCAAAACGCGGGCCGCCAAGCCGGCTACGTTGCTCGCTTCCCCGCTCAAGGCCCGCTCGACGGGCAACCATCAGTCGATCGCTCCCGCAGCCACGGTTTGCCAGGCGCGCCCCGATGCGCCGCCGTGCCGTGCCGCCGCGGGCAAGCAGGCGCGGCAAACCACCGCCGATCCGCGCGTCTAAGCGTCTCGCGCATCGCTCTGGGATAAAGGCCGCCGTAGGGCGGCCTTTGCTTTTTCAGCCTGCAGCATGCACTCACGCAAATAGCGCCGTAACAGCGCGTAACCGTCGCCTCACCGTCGGTAACACACACGGGGCGCGGGCGGCATTACTCTTTCGATTTCATTGCCGGGCAATGCGTGCGCTACCATTCGAGCCATCGCGAGCACGCGCCGTCCATCGCGCGGGGAGCCGCTCCGCATTTCGCCTCGGCGCATGGCGCCTTCCGAATCGACAGGAATTCATTTGCATGCAGTTTGATCGAACTTCGCGCGCACGCGCCTCGGTCGCGAACGTCGCGGGGCAACGCGTCCTGAACATCGCCGTTTGCGCCGCGCTGGCGTTCGCGCTGGCCGGCTGCGCCGTCGGTCCTGATTACAAGCGGCCGTCGGTCGACATTCCGGCCTCGTACAAGGAAGCCGCCGACGGCTGGAAAGTCGCGCAGCCCGCCGACCAGCAAGACCGCGGCGCGTGGTGGGTCATCTACAACGATCCGCAGCTGAGCGCGCTCGAAGACAAGCTCAACGCGTCGAACCAGACCGTCGCGCAATTCGCCGCCGCCTACCGGCAGGCACGCGCGCTGGTTGGCGAGGCGCGCGCGGCGTACTTCCCGGTGATCAGCGCAGGGGCGAGCGCGTCGCGCTCGCGTACGCCGAGCCGCAGCTTCAGTGGCTCGGTAACGGGCGGAGGCGGCGGCACGACGTCGTCGCTCAGCAGTTCGGGCACGATCAGCAACAGCTACAGCCTGTCGCTCGACGCCACCTGGGAACCCGACCTCTGGGGCAAGGTTAGCCGCACCGTCGCGAGCCAGCAGGCGGGCCAGCAGGCCGCCGCCGCCGATCTGGCGAACGCACGCCTGTCCGCGCAGGCAACGCTCGCGCAAACCTACTTCAACATCCGTTCGCTCGACGCGCAACAAAAGCTGCTCGACGATACCGTCGCCGCCTATCAGCGCTCGCTGACGCTCACGCAGAACCGCTACGCGCAGGGCGTCGCCGCCCGCTCGGATGTGATTCAGGCGCAAACGCAGCTGCAATCGGCGCAGGCTGCCGCCATCGACAACGGCGTCGCGCGCGCGCAAAACGAGCACGCGATCGCCGTGCTAGTCGGCGAACCGGCTTCCGCATTCTCGCTGCCGCCCGCGCCGCTCGATGCCGTGCCGCCCGCCACGCCCGCGCAACTGCCGTCGGCGTTGCTCGAACGGCGCCCGGATATCGCATCGGCCGAGCGCAAGGCAGCGGCGGCGAACGAGCAGATCGGCGTCGCGATTTCAGCGTTCTTCCCAACGCTGACGCTGTCGGCCAGCGGCGGCTTCGAAAGCTCGGTGTTCTCGCAGCTGCTGCAAATGCCGTCGCGCTTCTGGACGCTTGGGCCCTCGCTCGCCCAGACTATCTTCGACGCGGGTCTCCGCAAGGCGCAGACGGACGCCGCGCGCGCCGCCTACGACCAGGACGTCGCCACCTACCGGCTGGCGGTGCTGACAGCGTTCCAGGACGTCGAGGACAACCTTGCCTCGCTGCGCATCCTCGAGCAGGAAGTCACGGTGCAAGAGCAGGCCGTCCAGTCCGCGCAGCAGGCGCTCGAGATTGTCACGAACCAGTACAAATCGGGCACCGTCGACTATCTGAACGTGCTGACGGCGCAGACCACCGCGTTCACCGCCGAGCAGAAGCTGGCGAGCATCGCGGGGCAGCGGATGGTGTCGTCGGTCGGTCTCGTCAAGGCGCTCGGCGGCGGCTGGGAAGTCGATCAGATGAATCGCGAAACGGGCGATGTCGCAGCGCCTGCGCCCGCGTCCGCGCCTGCCGCGCCCGTCGCAAAAACGTCCACCTCAGCGGGCTAAACGGCGAACGCACCAACGCAAACGGCCGCCATGCGCAAACATGGCGGCCGTTGTGTTTTCTGCGGGCAGGAAGCGAAAAGGTCAGTGGACGAACGTCAGCGCGACCTGTCCGGGTCCAGTCGGGCGTCCGAGCAGATTCAGAAGACCGGCGAGATTGTCGACGGAGTCGGGTGTCGTGCTCGCCGTGCCCATGAACGACGTCGAGGCCTCGCTGAGCGTGCCGTGACCGTTCAGCAGCAGCGGCCCTTTCGTCGTCGACAGATCGAGCGTGCCCGATCCACCCTGCGCCTGAAACACCACGCGATACGACCCGAGCGGCTTCACGCGCGACACGCGCGAGCTCATGTCGTTCAGCGTCACGATCAACTGACCGAATGCCTGGCGATTGAAGCTGCGCCAGTCGGTCCACGTCAGCCGCACGTCGCCTTGCAGATCGAGCGTGTTGAACGGCGCACCGAGGCCCGCGAGCAACGCCGCAGGCACGGCGATGGTGCCGCCCGACAGCGTCGCGCTGCGCAGCGTTGCATCGACCGTGACGGGGTCGGGCATCGCCTGGCTTTGCAGCATCTGCATCCGTACGCGACCCGTGAACAGCGGCCAGAACGACGTCCGCCATTCGATGCGCCCCGGCAGCAGCGTCGCGCTTTCTGCGCCCGGCCCGGCGGCAAGCATCAGCGACGCCGAGCCGTGCCACAGCGAACCCGATGGTTCGACGAGATTGACATGCCCTTGCGTGGCCTTCGCGAACTGCGGCGTGACCCAGGCGGCGGGCGCCATCACGAGCAACACCACGACGTTCGCGATCAGCGCGACGGCGATCCAGGGCAGCGCGGCGCGCAATCGCCGCATCCAGAAACTCATGCGGGACCCCGTGGCTGCGCCGTCATTTGATCGTTGCCGGTTGCAGCGATGCCGTCAGATCGACCTGGCCGTCCTGCTTCAACCCCGTGACATGCGCCTCGGACACCTGCACCTTGAACTGCTTGCGCGCGTCGTCGAGCCACTCGGTCCACGCGGGAAACGAAGCGTTCTTCAACTGGATCTGCACCGCGTTGCCGAGCACCTGTACCTGCGTCGGTGCGAGGCCGTGGTCGCTCAGCGACGCCGTCAGCGCATCTTTCAGCGCGCCGCCCGTCGGCGCCACACCCTGCGCCGCCGCCGACAGCGCGCGCGCCTCGTTCGCCTGCGCGGTCATCTGCGAAAGCTGGCGCTGCAGGCCCGGGATCGATTCGCGCAGCCGCGCGCGCCCTTCCTGCGCGGGCGCCCACAGCACCGACCAGATGATGACGACGGCCAGCACCGCGCCACCCCATGTCAAAAGCGCCTTTTCGCGCGGCGTGCGGGCATCCCAGAATCCGGCCCACGTGTTCAACAGTTCTGCTTTCATTGTCCGTTCCTGATCGTCCACTTGCCGGTGTTGCTGTCGATCGCGCCCGTCAGGCCATTGCGCGTCAGGCGTTGCTGGAAGTCGGGATCGACCTTGACCTCGGGTTTGAACGTCACGTCGACGCGCCGGTCGTGGTAGTCCAACGCGGCAAGGCCGTTGACGGGAATCGGCCCGAGCGAACGCGCGAGTCCATCCGACAAGGAAAGGAAATCGTCCGGCGACAGTTCACCCGCCGCGACGCGCAATTGCTGCAACTGACGCGCCATCTGATCAGGCGCGTCGAGCACGACCGTCGTCTTCGGAAAGGTGTTGAGCAGGAGCTCGGTCATCTGCGTGCTGATCGCATCGCGCTGGCGCGACAGCATCAGCCATTGCACATTCGCGCCGATGATCGCGACGAGCACCGTGCCCACCAGCAGCCACAGCGGCAAACGCAGGCGGCGCAGCGTCGCGCGATCGAGACGCCACGGCTGCACGGCAAACTCGAATTGCGCGAGATCGAAGCGGCACTGAATCGCGTTGCGCGCGAGCGTTTCGAACGACAGCGGTAGCGCGCCCGAGATCGGCGTGTGACGTCCCGATTGCGCCACCGACGCCAGGCGCGGCTCGCTACCAGGCAAATCGACGAGCGTGTACAACGTGACGGGCGCATGGCCCGCGAGCGCCGCCACCGTCGAGCCGACGGCCGATTCCGGCACGGCCAGCCCTTCGCCGAGCGGACCGCGCACGAGCGCAAGCTCGACGCGCGGCGGTGCGGCATCGACGGCACCTTCGCCGAGCACGGCGGCCGTCGACGGCACGACGTGGCCCAGCACCGCCGCAACGACGGGCGTGAGGCCCGCGACGACAGGCTCGACGTGCAACAGCGCAGAATCGGCGCCAGCGGCAACGGCTTCTTCCGCACGCGCTTCAGCCGCCATCGCAGCGGCGACGGGCTGCGGCAGACAACGCGTAACAGGCACCGCCTTCAGATTGCGATGACCCGCCGCCGCAAACGTCTCGACGATATAACGGAACCAGCCGCGATCGACGATCGCGAGCACATGGCGATTGCCGTCGAGCGGCTGCGGATCGAGCGCGATGTGCGTGGTCTGCGCGTCCTGGATCAGCTGATCTTCGACGACGTTCGGCAGCGCCTGACGCAAGCGCGGTCCTTTCAGCGGCGGCACGGCCGTAGCGAGCATCAGGCAGTCGCGCGCGGCGAGCATCAGCACGGTCGCGCTTGCGCGCGGCAGCAGGCCGGGCGCCGAGCGGCCGGCGCGCTGGGTGCGCCCCGATTTGTCGAGCAGCAGAAACGGCAGCTCCGGCAGTTGCCATTCCTGCGACGGCACCGCCGGATCACGCGGCGGCAGAAGAACGATCAGCGTGCTCAAAGGCCACTCTCTCGAGAAATTGCGTTGTTCATAGTTGGTCTCGTCCCCATACGATACGCGTCGTATGCGTCAGCGCGTCGCGATAGACGAGGGTGGTGCGATCGACTTCGGCGCGCTCGTGCTCGACGCGTCCGTGGATCAGGAAGTAGCTGGTGTTCACGTCGAGCTGGTTCGGATCGAACACGAGTTGCTGGACGCCTGCGCCGCGCAACGCGAGCTGCACATCGCCAACGTTGTGGAAGAACACCGTCTCGCGCCGCGCGACGAACGCCTGCGCATTCGACAGATTCATCCCCGGCACGACAGCCGCGACCACTTCGGCGGGCGCCGTGTTCATGTTGACGGGCGTGGTCGTCGGCAGCACGGTCACGAACGGGCGCAGCCGCGCGATCATCTCCGGCGTGAAGCCGGGCACGTCGAGCAGCGAGTCGACGCCCGTCATCTGAAGCGGCGCGACGGGCGCGTTTTCATCGGCGTCTTCCAGACCGGGCTGATCGGTGTAGTTGCCGCCGCCAGTCGCGCCGCCTTGCATCTGCGTGGGATCGAGAGTTGTGGGATTGGCCACCGTCTGGAAGCGTGTCGCCGATTGCCGCAGTCCCGCACGCAATTGCAGCGCCGTGTTCTTCGCCAGTTGGCTGTTGATGCCGAGCAGCTGCAACAAACGCTGGAACGACTGAACCTGCTGGATGTTCAGCGTCAGTGCGCCCGGAACCGCCGTCGAAACAAGATTGCGCAGATTGAATTTGGCCTGCGCATCTTCGATCGAACCAGAGATATAGGTCGCCCCGCCTTCCTGTGCGCGCACCTCGCCGATCTGCCCGAGAAAATCGGACAGGCGCGTGCGCGCAATCGGCACGCCCCAGACGCCGCCAAGATAGGTGATTCCCGCCGACGTATCGCCTTCGGAACGAAGAATGAGGCGCGTCCAGTCGAGCGCGCCGCGCGACACCCACTGCGCCTGCGCCAGCAGCCGTTGATTCTCGATGCGTCGGATCTGCACCTGTTCCCGCCAGAGCATGCCGGAAACAAGAATCGCAGACAGCGCGACCACCAGCAGCGCGCTAATGATGGCAACGCCGCGTTGAGCCGCAGGTTTCGAACGGGCAGGGCGAAAGCGCTTGATCAAAACTCACTCCCCAACGAGAAAAACCCGGGTAACGGGCCGCGCGAGCGAACTCGCGCCGATGCTCACTTCGAGCCCCGTCACCGACCTTGGCAACGGCGCATTGCCGAGCTGAGGCACTTTCAGATTGTTGTCGTTCTCCGTAATCGCCGACTGCACGTCTTTCATCTGCGTCGTCCAGCCGACTTTCGGCACATACAGGCGCGCGGTAATCGCGCCGATACCGCCGATCAGCGGCACGGAGTTCCAGTTCTCGTTCTCCGAACCGCCGAGCGCGCGCCGCACTTCGCCGATGTTCGCCAACGGCGGCGACGCATAGCGCAGAATCCGTCCTTCCGTGATCCGATACCGTACAACTACCAGCCGGGGCGGCGCACCCGGCGCACGCATGTACCGCACGATCTGCAGCGCATTGCCGTTCACCGCGACGGCCGGTTCGCCCGCTTCGTCATCGGATGCGGCGTTGCGCACGTCGATGCGCATCTGATCGAAAAACTGCGCGAACACGCGCTCGTCTTCCATCGCGTTGGTTATCGTCTGCCGTCCGCGGATGATCTGATCCAGCCCGCGCCACGACAGCACCGCGATCACCGCCAGAATCGCGATGGCGACAAGCAGCTCGATCAGCGTGAAGCCGCCCGCTGTCTTCCTGAGCAGCGGCGAACGTCGAACGCGCGGCACGTCGTGCTCAGAGCGAGCGATTCGTTTCATTCGCGATCACCGTCACCATCTGCGCGAGGTTGCCCGAGTGACCGGGCGACGTCACCGAAACCTCGACGCGTCGAAACACCGGGTTCGGCGTCGCGCTTACGTTTTCCGTGCAAATCAGTTGCAGGTTGCCCTGCGAGCAGTCGAAGCTCTGCGAGCCGACTTCGGGCCACGCGTGCGCCAGATGCAGCTGGGCGAGCGCGTTGTCCGCGCTCCAACCCGCCAGCAGCCGGCGATGCAGATCGGCCTCGCCCGTCGCCAGACTGCCGACCGCGCGCAGCGAAGCGGCCAGCGCGACCGCGATGATCGCCAGCGCGACCAGCACTTCGATCATCGTGAAGCCTCCCGCCCGCTTGCGATTCTGGTTATCCACAGCGCCGCGCACGCGGCGAAGACGAAGCGCGAACTGCATCAGCGCACCTCGTACCGGCCGTTGCCCGTGCCGATGATCGTCACGCGCCCCACGGCGGAAAAGAGTGTCACCTGCACGGGCGTATCGATGCTCTCGGTGCCGAACACGATGCGATCCGAATGCGTGTCGGAACCGGGATACTCGATCGTCACGCCCGTCACGCCGCCTTCCCAGCGGCGCGGCCCGAGCAGATCGTCGCGCAATGGACGCCAGCCATCGTTGGTGTGGACATCGAAACGAAAGCCGCCATCCAGCGGCAGCCACGAAATAGGGCGGGCGCGCACCTGCGCTTCGTCGCCCGCCGATTCGAACAGCAGCGCGAGGCGCTGCGCTTCCTCGTTCAGATCCGTGCGCGGATTGCGCGTCAGCGTCAGCGATGCGAGCGACACCAGCAGGCCCGCGATCACCAGCACGACCAGCATTTCGAGCAGCGTGAAGCCGCGCTGGCGCTCGCGTGCCGCCGAGGGTATTGCATGCCGCTTCATGCAGCCACGCGCGTCGTCGACGCGGGCGGCCTCACGAAGAGCGCGCGGCATGCAGTGGTGCAATCGCATGGTGCCGGTAACGATCGATATCGATTCAATCAGCGTGATGAGCTTATTGCCACGAGCCGACGTCGGCATCGTTGCCTTCGCCGCCCGCCTTGCCGTCCGCGCCGTAGCTGAACACGTCGATCTCGCCATGCACACCCGGGTTCAGATACTGGTACGAGTTGCCCCACGGGTCGTTAGGCAGACGCTCGAGATAGCCGCCGTCCTTCCAGTTGTTCGGCGCGGGGTCCGTCGACGGTTTTTCAATCAGCGCGCGCAGGCCTTGTTCCTGCGTCGGATAGCGGCCGTTGTCGAGACGATAGAGCTTCAGCGACTGCATGATGGTGCCGATGTCCTGCTTGGCGGCCACGCGGCGCGCTTCGTCCGGACGGCTCATGATCTTCGGCACGATCAGCGCAGCCAGAATGCCGAGGATCGCGATCACGACCATGATTTCGATCAGCGTGAACCCGCGTTGACGGCGGGTGCGCTCGCCCGCGCGCATGACCGCGATCTCGTTGCGGCGACTGGTCCACATTTGCATAGCTTGCTACCTCGTTTGAATGAAGGGTCGATCGATCAGACGTCATGCAATGCATTGAGAATGCAGCACTCTGCACGTCCGGTCGGTCATTTTAATGTCATGCAGTTGAAGGGTTCCGAACTGCCGTCCGGCGTACCGCAAAATTCACAATAGTCCGTACAATCACACACATGAACGCACTCCAGATCCGCCTGATCTCGCTCGCTGTCTTCGCCGTGTTCTGCGCGACGCTCACTTACTGGGTCGTCACGCTCACGTCGCATTCCGGCGCGCCCGTGCCCGCTGCCGCCGTGCGCGCGCCCGTTTCGACGGATCAGGCCGCGACGCTGTTCGGCGGCCAGCTCACGCGCACCGCGAACCAGGACATCCATCTGTTCGGCATCCTCGCGTTGAGCCACGGCGCCGCCGCGATCATCAGCACGGGCGGCGAACCGCCGCACGCCGTATCGCTGGGCAGCACGTTCATGCAAGGCACCAAGCTCGCCGAAGTGCGCGCCCGCTCGATCATCATCGACCGCAACGGCTCCCACTCCGAAGTCTTCCTTCCCGCCAACCCGCCTGGCCCGACCATCTACGTGCGCTGATGTCATTCTCTGCCGGGTCGACGCAACCTGAAAGCTTCGGTCCGGCTTGCAAGTCTTTCGGACGCTAACGCGCCGTCACTGCACCAGGTTGTTCAACTCGATGATCGGCAGCATCACCGCGAGCACGATCACCAGCACCACGCCGCCCATCGCCAGGATCAGCAGCGGTTCCAGCAGACTCGTCAGGAACATCGTGCGCCGTTCGAGTTCGCGCGCTTCGCCTTCGGCCGCGCGGTCCAGCATCGTCGTCACGTCGCCCGTCGCTTCGCCCGAACGGATCAGGTGTACGAGCACGGGCGGAAACGTCTTCGTATTGCCGAGCGCTCGCGACAGCGACGTACCTTCGCGCACGCGCACGATTGCATCGTCGATGTTGTTGCGCATCGCCTTGTTGCTAAGCGTTTCGCTCGCGGCCTGCAGCGCGCGCAGAATCGGCACGCCCGCCGCCGTCAGAATGCCGAGCGTGCTCGCGAAGCGCACCGTGTTGTAGCCGCGCACGAGCTTGCCGAAGAGGGGCGCCGTCAAAACCCAGCGATCGAACGCGAGACGGGGCCCTGGTTGCGCGAGTATCGCGCGCACCACGTACACGACGATCACCAATGCGATCAGCACCGCCCACCACCAGTTACGCACGAAGCCGGAGAGCGCCATCATCATCACGGTGAGGATCGGCAACTGCTGCTTCGTGCTCGCAAACACATTGACGACCTGCGGCACGACATAGCTCAACAGGAACGTGACGATACCGAACGCGATGATCGTCACGATGGTCGGATACGTGAACGCGAGCACGATCTTCTGCTTGAGCGCGTTGCGCTGCTCGATGTAATCAGCGAGGCGCGACAGCACGAGTCCGAGCTTGCCCGTGTGTTCGCCCGCTGCGACGAGTGCGCGGTAAATCTCGGGAAAATCTTTCGGATGCTGCGACAGCGCGTTCGCCAGCGAATGACCGCCCAGCACTTCCGCGCGGATCGCGGCCATCAGTTCGCGGATGTAATCGCGCTCCGACTGCTCGGTGAGCACCGAAAGCGCTTCATCGAGCGGCAGACCGGCGATCAGCAGACTCGCGAGTTGCCGCGTGAGAATCGCCTGCTCGCGCTGGGAGAGCTTGCGCCCCAACGACAGCCGCTGAGTGCGCTCGCCGCGCGTGCGAGTGGCCGCCGGTTCGACGACGAGCGGCGTGAGACCTTGCGTGCGCAACTGCGTGCGTGCGCCACGCGCGCTGTCGGCATCGAGCACGCCTTTTTGCGCCTTGCCGGCGGCGTCGATCGCTTCGAAACGGAATGCGGGCATGCGCTTTAGACCCCGCCCGTCACGCGTATCACTTCTTCGAGCGACGTCAAGCCCGATGCGAGCCAGCGGTCGCCGTCCTCGCGCAACGTGCGCATGCCTTGCTTGCGGCCGGTGTCGAGAATCTCGGCATCGGAAGCGTTGCGGTGAATCAGCGAGCGGATCGATTCGTCGACGTTCAGCAGTTCATACACGCCGCGCCGTCCCGAATAGCCCGAATGTCCGCACTTGTCGCAGCCGACCGGGTGCCACAACTTGCGGCCGTCTTCTTCTTCGCGTTCTTCCTTGCACACGGGACACAGACGCCGCACGAGCCGCTGCGCCAACACGCCGAGCAGCGACGACGCGAGCAGATACGGCTCGACGCCCATATCCGTCAGACGCGTGACGGCGGACGCGGCGTCGTTGGTGTGCAGCGTCGCGAGCACGAGGTGGCCCGTCAGCGACGCCTGCACGGCGATCTGTGCCGTTTCGAGATCGCGGATTTCACCGATCATGATGATGTCCGGGTCCTGACGCAGAATGGAACGCAGCGCTCGGGCGAACGTCATGCCGATCCGCTCGTTGACCTGCGTCTGCCCGATCCCGGACAGATCGTATTCGATCGGGTCTTCGACGGTCATGATGTTCGTCGTCGCCGTTTCGAGCCGCGACATCGACGCATACAGCGTCGTTGTCTTGCCCGAGCCCGTCGGGCCCGTGACGAGCACGATGCCGTGCGGACGCGAAATCAGTTTGTCGAAATGCACGAGCGTGTCGGGCGCCATACCGAGCGCTTCGAGATTCAGGCGCTGCGCGTCCTTTTCCAGCAGACGCAGCACGGCGCGTTCGCCGTGGCCCGTCGGCAAAGTCGATACGCGCACATCAACCGGCCTTCCGCCGACGCGCAACGTAATACGGCCATCTTGCGGCAGACGCTTCTCGGCGATATCGAGTTGCGCCATGATCTTGATCCGCGAAATCAGCGCGCCGTGCAGGGCTTTCTTCGGACGCACCACGTCGCGCAGCGTGCCGTCGACGCGAAAGCGCACCACCGACGCATTCTCGAACGGCTCGATGTGAATATCCGATGCCTGTTCGCGCGCGGCCTGTGTGAGCAACGCGTTGATCATGCGGATGATCGGCGCGTCGTCTTCGGATTCCAGCAGGTCTTCCACTTCGGGAATGTCCTGCATCAGACGCGACAGA
The DNA here is from genome assembly GCF_900100565.1 of Paraburkholderia steynii. Lineage (NCBI taxonomy): Bacteria > Pseudomonadati > Pseudomonadota > Betaproteobacteria > Burkholderiales > Burkholderiaceae > Paraburkholderia > Paraburkholderia steynii. The sequence continues at coordinate 99,840 of NZ_FNDI01000007.1, forward strand.
TCGACTTCGCCTTCCACTTCGCCGACCACTTGCGCGGCGCTGCCGTCCTGGCGCGAATACGCCTGATTGATCGCCTGCGAGAGTTCATCCGCTTCGAGCCGCACAACCGACACCGCGCCGAAATTGCGCGCGACTTCCGCCAGCGCGGCCTGCGTCGTGCGTTCGCTGATCCAGACTTCCATTGAATCGGCGTGCTGATGCGCGACGAGAATCTGGCCGCTTTTCGCGAAGCCATACGGCACGAGTCGCGCGGCAAGCGCAGAGGGCGGCTCGCGATGCGCTCCGCCCGTGGCCGCTGTGTCGAGCGGCGCGCTGCCGGGCGCGTGCGGCGTGCTCACGGCTGCACCTTCTGTGTACTCGTGGCCGGTTGCGCGGGGACCGTTTGTGCGGGCGGCTGCATCTGCATCTGCGGCTGAGGCTGCTGCTGCGGAACGTACGCGGGAGCCGGGACGGGCACGCCAAGCGCCTGTTGACGCCGCATAGCATCGAGATCAAACAGGTTCAGCGTCGATCCGCCCTGGCTCGGGCCAACCGGCATCGGCGGCACCACGGGATCGTCCTTGTCCTTGATCAGGTTGTTATCGGACTTGTAGGCACCCGACACGCCCTGGATGTAGTCGTAGCGGTTCGCCGTCACCGCTTGCGCCGTGTCGCGGTCGTTGATGATCACCGGACGCAGGAATACCAACAGATTGGTCTTCGCGCGAATCTTGTTTTCCGAGCGGAACAACTGGCCGATCCACGGGATGTCGCCGAGCAGCGGCACCTTGCTGTTACTGACCTGGTAATTGTCCTGCATCAGGCCGCCCAGCACGATGATCTCGCCGTTGTCGGCAAGCACGGTCGACTGGATCGAGCGCTTCGTGAACTCGGGGCCGGCCGGATTGGTCGCCACATTGGTCGTGCCCGCCACGATCGCCGAATCTTCCGTATACAGCTGCAGTTTCAGGATGCCGCCCTCGGTAATCTGGGGCTTGATATGCAGCGTCAGACCTACGTCGATGCGATCGAAGGTGTTGAACGCCGTGGTCGCCGTGCTGCTCGTGAGGTTCGAATACGAGCCTGTCTGGATCGGCACGTTCGTACCGACGACGATCTTCGCTTCCTGGTTGTCGAGCGTGATGAGGTTAGGCGTGGACAGCACGTTGGCGTCGGCCGTCTGCGACAGCGCCTGCAGCAACGCGCCGAGCCCCTGCACACCGAAGAGGTTGTGCAGCCAGCCTACATTCAGGCCCTGCTGGATATTCTGCGTCGCCAGCGCGGTAGCCAGGCCACCCGTGGCGGCGTTGGCTGCTGCTGCCGCCGTCAGGTTGACAATACTATTGCCGCCGCCCGTGGCGAGATTAGTGCCCGCAAACAGGTTGCCGCTGCCGATCTGCCACTGGATACCCAGGTTCGCGTTCGTGTTCGAGTTCAGCTCGACGATCAGCGCTTCGATGTAGACCTGCGGGCGGCGCACGTCGAGCTGGTCGATCACGGTGCGCAGGTTGCGGTAGACGGGGTCGGACGCGGTGATGATCAGCGAGTTCGTCGACGCGTCGGCCTGGATCATGCCGCCGGGTTGATTGTCGTCGCCGCCGCTGCCTTCCTTCTCGCCGAGAAAGTCCGAGTTGTTGCTGCCCTGACCGCCATAACCACCACCGCCAGCGCCGCCGCCGGCGCCCAGCGGATTGCCGCCCAGCGACGACCCCGACGACCCGCCCATCGATCCCGACGGCAGCGGCGGCGTACCCGCGCCACCCGTCGACGTAGGCGAATTGTTCTGGTTGAACGAGTTCGCGTTATTGCCGCCGCCCGACGACGACTCGTTGCCACCGCCGCCGCCCTTGCCGAGCATGCCGCGCAGCGTCTTCGCAAGACGCACGGCGTCGGCATTGCGCAACGACACGACGTGCATGTTGCCGGGCTGCCCGGTTGCAGCATCCAGTTGCTTGGCGAGCGACTTCGCCGCCGCGAGACGTCCCGCGTTCGACGCGCGCAGCAGCAGCGAATTGGTACGCGGGTCGGCCTGCACGGACACCTTCAGCGTCGCATCGGTGTTACCGATCGCGCCGGGGTCGAGCATCTTCCCCATTTGCGTCGCGACGTCGATCGCATTCGCGTTCTTCAGCGGCACGACCAGCACCTGCTGGCCCGCCGCCGTGTCGACGCCCTGGATGATCTGCGCGATGCGGCGCACGTTATCCGCGTAGTCGGTAACAACGATGGTGTTGTTCGACGGATAGGCCGCGACCGTGTTGTTCGGCGAGATCAGCGGACGCAACACGGGCAACAGGTTATTCGCCGATTCGTTCCTCAGCTGGAATACCTGCGTGACCACCTGATCGCCGCGCGCCGCGGGCGCATTGCCGATATAGGTCGGCACGCCTTGCAGCTTCGCATCGGCTTCGGGCACGACCTTCAGGACGCCATGGTCCTGCACCAGCGAAAAGCCCTGCATTCTCAACGCGGACTGCAAGGTCTTCAGCGCCTGGTCTTCCGGAACGGGATTCTCGGAAACAAGGTTCAATTGCCCTTTCACGCGCGGATCGACGATGATCGTCTTACCCGTCGCCGCGCCGATCGCCCTCGCCACCTGATCGATGTCGGCGTTGACGAAGTTGAGCGTCACCTGAGCGTGGGCGATCTGCGCGGTGATCATGCCAGCGACCAGCAACGCTGTCGCGACGCGACGCAATGCCATACGATTTCTTCTCATGGATATGGTTTCGAAGCCGACGTTGTGATCCGCCGACGGTCATGCACAGTGGACGACCGGCCGACACCTGGTCGACCCCAGTCCGGCAAAACGCTTCCGTGGCAGCCAGTGCCAAGGATGCCCTGCCTCCCTGTAATCAAAAACAACGAACAGTAACAGCTTTTCATGTCGGAAATGTCACAGAACCAGGCGGTTCCGTGCGATTCCTCTAACGTTTCCGATCCAACGCTTCTCGGATTGCGTAATCTGTTAAGTTCTTGAAAGTTTTGGGTTCCGGACCGGTGCGCGTTTTCGGCCGCCTTTGGCCGCAAGTTACTCGCTTATGTCGGCTGGCCAACTTTAACGCGTCATGTCCAGCCGGTATGATACGGGCGGAATGACGGTTCGAGTATCCCGAAGGTAACGGGTTTTCCCGAGTTCAAGCCCGCCGGATATAGGTTTCGAGTCGTCTTTACCGTCCCATTGCTTAGGAATCGAACATAGTTTGTCATCTTGACCGATGAAGCCAATCGCCGTCACTGTCGCCATTGCTTTAGCCGCGCTAGTCAGCGCCGGGTCCGCGCGCGCCGACTGCTTCGACGAGGCCGCCGGCTATCAGAAGGTCAACCCGTTGATTTTGCGGGCCATTGCCTGGCAGGAATCGCATAACCGTCCCACGGCGGTGCATAAGAACGCCAACGGTTCAACCGACTATGGCGTCATGCAGATCAACTCCGTGCATCTGCCCGTGCTCGCGCAATACGGCATCTCGCAGGGCACGCTGATGGAGCCGTGCAAGAACGTGTACATCGCCGCCTGGCACCTGCGCCAGAAGATGAACAAGTACGGCAACACATGGGCGGCTGTCGGCGCCTATCACTCGGAGACGCCGTCGCTGCGCGACGAGTACGCGCGGCAGATCGTGGCCATTCTCCGTAAGTGGAATCTGATGCCTACCAAATAGATAGGCAGCGCCGTTCCTCCAGTTTCCCCAGTCGCCACAGATTAGTAGAGGCGTCGCCTCGCTCCAGTTGATGCACAATGCGGCTTCGTGCTGCTGCCTGTCCGGGTCCGTTTGAACCTCCGGCCGGCGCATGCGTCATTCACCTTCAAGTTTTCCGTACCGCGATGAACCAGCCGCTTTTGCCCGTCACCGTGATCTCCGGTTTCGTGGGCGCGGGCAAGACCGCGCTCGTCGATCAGATTCTGTCGAACCGCAATGGCCCGCGTGTCGCCGCGATCGTCACCGACCTCGCCGCCATCCGCCTCGATATCGACAATGCGGCGCCCGCATCTTCGCCTGCCTCGCAGGTTGAATTGCCGAATGGATGTCTCTGCGCGCAAGCCGGTGAAGATTTGCTCGAACAGTTGGCCGAACTGGCGTCGGCAAATCGTTTCGATGCGATCATCATCGAAGCAGCCGCTATCGACGAACCGATGAACCTCGTCGAGTCGATCATCGAAGACGACACCCTCGCGGCGCTCGTGCGCGTCGACACTGCCGTAACCGTGATCGATGCAGCGGGCTTTCTGCGCGACTACGCGTCGGCCGATGCGCTGTCCGAGCGCGGCATCGCCGCACATGAAGAGGACGATCGAACGATCGTCGAAGTGCTGATCGAACAGGTCGAGTTCTGCGACGTGTTCGTCATCAACAAGGCGGACCTTGTTTCCGCCGACGATCTCGCGCATCTGCAAGCGATACTCGCCGCGCTCAATCCGCGCGCCGCGCAGATCGTGAGCACCTATGGCAATGCGCCTTTCGAGGAAGTGATCGGCACGGCGCGCTTCGATTTCGACACGACTTCGAACGCAGCCGGCTGGCTCGCGTTGCTGCACGATCCTTCGAGCCATGAAAACGAAAACGGCGGCCGGGGTGTTGGGCATGTCGTCTATCGCGCGCGGCGGCCGTTTCATCCCGAGCGGATGTGGGCGCTGCTGCATGAAGAGTGGAAGGGCGTGTTGCGCGGCAAAGGCTTCTTCTGGCTCGCGACGCGCAACGAGATTGGCGGTTCGCTATCGCAAGCGGGCGGCGCTTGCCGGCCGGCACCGGCAGGAACGTGGTGGGCCGCGCAGGATCGCAGTGAATGGCCCGAAGGCGATGACGAGCTGCTGGAAGAAATCGCGGCGGACTGGTACGGCGACGCCGATGACTTCACGATCGGCGACCGTCGCCAGGAACTGGTGCTGATCGGCGTCGACATCGATCCGGCGCAATGGCGTGCGAAGTTCGATGCGTGTCTGCTGACCGACGACGAGTACGCGTTGGGCGCCGAGGGATGGCGCGCGCTGAGTGATCCGTTCCCCGCGTGGGATCTCGAAGACGACGATCACGACCACGATCATGGCCACGACCATCATCACCATCACGATCACGACGATGACGGCCATCATCATCACCATCATTGAACGTAGTGGACTGACGTCACGTCCGTCATCGAAAACGCAGACGAAAAAAAACCCGCCGATGGCGGGTGTCAACAACTCAGCGCTGATGCTTAGCGCTTGTTGACTGCGTCCTTGAACGCCTTGCCAGCCGTGAACTTAACGGTCTTTGCGGCCGGAATCTTGATGGTTTCGCCCGTCTTCGGGTTGCGGCCCGTACGTGCTGCCCGCTTGCCCGAACCGAAGCTTCCGAAGCCGATCAACTGGACTGCATCACCCTTCGCCACTGCCTTCTTGATGACTTCAAGCAGCGTGTCCAGCGTCTCGCCGGTTTGAGCCTTGCTGGCGCCCGTCTGACCTGCGACGGCGTCGATCAGTTCCTGTTTGTTCATTAAGGTTCCTTTCTGGTTTAGGTTGACACGAACAGCGCGAACGCGCCGATTATACGTGCGCGGGCCGCGCCGTCGAGCAGCGACGGCTCGGGAATACCCCCGACTCCCGCAGCGCGCCTGGCACCGCGTGGAGCACCGTGCTGCCGCTTCCCTCGCGGCGCTTGCTATGATAGCGCAGCGCAAACCCAATCTGGATAAGGGTTTCGAAGAATTACACGCTGCAACGCCTGATACAGCATGGAAAACAGCATTTTTGGCATGCAGAGCATCGAATAGATGCTATCCGAGTCGTCCAAAGCCCCGTCAGCGTTGGTTTTTGCCAACGTTCAACACCTCTCCGACAGGCTGCAGACGCCGTCTGGACGGGCTGTGACGGGTGTCGGCATGGCGTAACGGCTGCGAATTCGTGCTTCCAGTCAGTGCCGCGCCGTCGCCTGGTTCTCTTCCTTGCACCGCATTTCATCGCGCATGACCGACCCGCTCGTTCCCGCCATCCTCGCGTTTCGCGACAACGGCACCCCGTATTCCCCACGCCATGAGGACATCTATCACAGCGCCGTCGGTGCCCTTGCGCAGGCCGAATACGTCTTCCTGAAAGGCAATGAATTGCCGTCGCGCTGGCAAAAGCGGCGCGTATTCACGGTGCTGGAAACGGGCTTTGGCATGGGCATCAACTTTCTCGTGACGTGGGCTGCATGGCGCGCGGACCCGGATCGTTGCGAGCGCCTGCACTTCGTATCGACGGAAAAACATCCGTTCTCGCGCGACGATCTGCTTGCAGCGAGCGCGGCGGCCGTTGCGGACGCATCGATCGCACCGCTTGCGCAACAGCTCGTCGATGCATGGCCGACCCTCGTGCCCGGTACGCATCGGCTCGAGTTCGAGGAAGGGCGTGTCACGCTCACGCTCGTGTTCGGCGACGCGGCGCAAACGCTGCATTCGCTCTGGCTGCGCGCCGACGCTTTCTACCTGGATGGCTTTTCGCCCGCGAAGAACCCGGAGCTGTGGACGCCCGCAATCTTCAAGGCGCTCGCGCGCCTCGCTGGCGACGAGGCGACCTTCGCCACTTATACAAGCGCCGGCGACGTGAAACGCGGATTGCAGCAAGCGGGCTTCGAATACCGGAAGGTCGATGGCTTCGGATGGAAACGCGCAATGCTGGTCGGACGCTTTGCACCACGCTATCGCGTGCGGCGTCACGAGCCGCCGTTGCCGCTTGCCGTCGACGAACGGCATGCCATCGTGATCGGCACCGGGCTCGCGGGATGCGCGGCGATCGAACGACTCACGGCGCGCGGCTGGTGCGTTACGTCGCTCGAACGGCATGCGGGCGTCGCGCGCGATGCGTCGGGCAATCCCGCCGGCGTGTTTCATCCGATGATGTCGCGCGACGACAGCGTCGGTTCGCGCATCACGCGCGCGGGCTTTCTCTATGCGTTACGGCAATGGTCCGCGCTCGAGCGGCGCGGATATCGTCCGTTGCGTGGTCCGGAAGGTCTGCTGCAAATCGCTGCGGATGAAGACGAAGCGTCGGCAATGGCGCAGACGTTCGCGTCGTTTGCTTATCCGTCAGATTACGTGACGGCCGTTTCGCGCGACGAGGCACAACACATCGCGGGTATGCGCGTCGCGCGAGGCGGCTGGTTCTTTCCGCATGGCGGCTGGATCGATCCCGCGTCGCTCTGCGCGGCGCAATGTGAGGCGGCGGGTGGATTGCTGGAGCGCCGCTTCAATGTCGTGGCTTCACGCATCGAACGCGTTGCAAATCAATGGATTGTGTTCGATGCGAACGGCGCCGCGATTGCCGCCGCGCCCGTCGTCATCTTTGCGAATGCGCACGAAGCGGCGCGGATCGCCGGTCTGCACCATGCACCGACGCGCAGCGTGCGCGGTCAATTGACGCTGCTGCCCAGCGATGCGGCGCACGCGTTGCGCGTTCCCGTGATCGGCGAAGGGTACGCTGTGCCGCTGCCCGATGGCTCGACGCTGACGGGAGCAACCTATGACATCGACGATCCCGACACACGAATACGCGATGACGCTCACACCGAGAACATCGAGCGTGTCGCGCAGATGCTTCCTGACATGCGTGAGGCGATGGGTACGCGTGCGGCTTCGTCACTGACAGGGCGCGTCGCGTTTCGCTGCGTGACGAGCGACCGTCTGCCGATGATCGGCGCATTCGCCGACGAAAGGGCTGCGACTCACGACGCAGGCAAGTTACGCGGCGCCTGGCCGCTGGATCTGCCGCGCGCGCAAGGGCTGTATGGCGCATTCGCGTTTGGATCGCGCGGACTTGTATGGGCGTCGCTCGGCGCGGAGCTGATCGCTTCGCAGATCGAAGGCGAGCCGTGGCCCATCGAGCGGGATCTGGCCGAAGCGCTCGATCCCGCGCGCTTTCTCTTGCGTGCGCTACGGCTGGGCACCGCGAACTGACTTTCTTCCTGTGGAAAAGTTATCCACGGCGCGTTGTGGATAACCGGGAAAAAAGCGGGCGAAACTCGTGTGGAACGGATGTGGACGTAAACGGGGTAACTCGACAGACGTAAACATTGGCCAAAAGTTATTCATCGAACCCAGTCGGGCGCGCACATCAAGTGCATCCGGTTATGCGTTCGGCAAGACGCTGATTTGCCTCGGTAAACCTGGGTTATCCACAGAAATGCGGGTCCCTTGTTAACTTCTACTACGTATACATACAGTAAACCTATAGATGAAAAGCCCGCTGTCGGTCAAAGCCAGCGGCATCATCTTTCCTATTAAGAATTTCGCAAAACTCGCTTCGCTTCAGCAGCCGTCTTCTTTGCTGTTCACCGCTGCGAAACTGGAACGCCTGAGCGCAAGAGCACTCAAACTCAAGCACGCTGAAGATGCACCGCGTGAGGCCCTCTCAGACGCGCAAGAACATCGCTGACAAGGCCATTCTTCTCCGAAGTACGCGAGTTTTCCGGTCGCTTTTTCCTGTTGTCACGAAGTTAGCGTACGTTTTACCGCTTTGAGCGCTTGTTCGACGCTTTTCCGTCAAGTGTAAAAAAGCTATGGCACAATCGCCGTTCTTCCGCGTCGTGTATTGCCCCCGCAACCGACGCGCCAATGGAACGGTTGCCGGACCCACAGAATCTGATTCAAAAGTCGACGGCGCTCTTTTCACTCACGTCGGGCTGCCCGTAGTCATGCGGCATCGGCGTGGTCGTTTCAGTTTTTCACCCGATCGTTGACAACCCGCAACGCCGGCAGACGCGAACCGATCGCGGCAACGGACGCGGCGCGCGCTTTGCGTGCCGACGTCGTCTGCCCGTTCGCGTTGCCGAGCGTTGCTGCAAAGGAGAAGCCACCACGATGAAGTCGGCGTTTTCATTCTTTCCAGGCTGGCCGCTCACGCCCGATGCGATTTTCTGGGCAGGCCTCGCTTTGCTTGCCGCAGGTCTCGTCGGCGAGCTGTGCTATCGCGCGTGGCATCTGCCGCGCATTTCCGGCTATGCGGTGATCGGGCTGATCGCGGGCTCGGCGGGATCGGGCGTGATCGACGCGGATTCGGCGAGCACCGCGCGTCCATTGCTCGATGTCGCGCTCGGCCTGCTGCTGTTCGAACTCGGCAGCCGGCTGGATCTGCGGTGGATTCGCCGCAATACGTGGCTCATCGTGTCGAGCATTGCTGAATCGACGCTCACGTTCGTGCTCGTGCTGCTGGTGCTGCTGTTCCTGAACGTGTCGTCGGTGACGGCGCTCGTGCTCGCGTCGATCGCAATGGCGACTTCGCCCGCGATGGTGATCCAGCTGAAAACCGAGGTGCGCGCCGAAGGCCAGGTCACGCAGCGCCTCTTGACGCTGACGGCGCTCAACAGCATGTATGCGGTGATCGTCGAGAAGCTCGCGTCCGGCTGGCTGCATCAGGAAGCCTACGGCAACGTACTCGCGACGATCCTCCAGCCGCTGTATTTGCTGATCGGCTCGCTGATCCTCGCGTACCTGCTCGCGCGCACCATCACGTTCTTTTACAAGCGTGTGAATCTGCAGGACGAGCACTCTTTCGTCGCACTGTTCGGCCTCGTGCTGCTCGCCATTGCCATCGCGCATATCTTCAAACTGTCGACGATTCTCAGCCTGCTCGCTGCGGGCATCATCGTGAAAAATCTGGAAGCACGCCCGCAACTCTGGCCGGAGCACTTCGGCACGGCGGGCTGGCTGCTGACGGTGATTCTGTTCGTGCTCACGCTGACCACGTTCGAATGGCGCGACGTCGCGTTGGGTGGACTCGCAGCCGTCGGATTGATCGTCGCGCGGCTGGTGGCCAAGCTGGTCGGCGTGCTCGCGTTCGCCAAGCCGAGCGGACTGGACATGAAGCAGGGCATGGCGCTGGGGCTGTCGCTGTCTCCCATGTCGGCGCTCGCGTATCTGCTCGTCGACGACACCTACCAGCTCTATCCGAATTTCGATCCGACGCTGCGCGCGGTCACGATGTGCTCGATCGTCGTGTTGCAGCTGGTCGGGCCGTGGCTCGTCTACCGCTCGCTTGCGCTGGTGGGCGAACGCCGCGAGTAAAGCGGCGCGCCTGCACCCCGTATTTTTCATGCAGCTCGAGCGTTCGGCTGCAGCATTCGACAGTCAATCCGGCCGGCGCCGCCCGCATCGGGCGCTGATGCCGACATGAATCAGGAAACGCTATGTCACTCGAAGCCTTCATCGATTCGAAACCGTTCACCTTCGGTGTCGAACTCGAGATGCAGATCGTCAATACCCATGACTATGATCTGACCAAAGCAGGAACCGACCTGCTCCGGCTCATCAAGGACGAAAAGATCCCGGGCAACATCACGCCGGAAATCACCGAGAGCATGATCGAGCTGTCGACGGGCATCTGCACGACGCACGAGCAGGCCGTCGCCGATCTGCGCACCATTCGCGACACGCTCGTCGCCGCGGCGGACCGGCTGAACGTCGGCCTGTGCGGCGGCGGCACGCACGCTTTCCAGCAATGGAGCGAGCGCAAGATCGTCGACACACCGCGCTTTCAGTACCTTTCGGAACTCTACGGCTACCTTGCCAAGCAGTTCACCGTATTCGGCCAGCACGTACACATCGGCTGTCCGGATGCCGACAGCGCGTTGTTCCTGCTGCATTCGATGTCGCGCTACATTCCGCATTTCATCGCGCTGTCGGCGTCGTCGCCGTTCGTGCAGGGCGTCGATACGGGCTTTCACTCGGCACGCCTGAATTCCGTGTTCGCGTTTCCGCTGTCGGGCCGCGCGCCGTTCGTCCTCACGTGGGACAGCTTCGAAGAGTACTTTTCGAAGATGGTGCATACGGGCGTCGTCAACAGCATGAAGGACTTCTACTGGGACATCCGGCCGAAGCCCGGCTTCGGCACCATCGAAGTGCGCGTGATGGACACGCCGCTGTCCGTCGACCGCGCGGCCGCGATTGCGTGCTACATCCAGACGCTCGCGCGCCATCTGCTGCTCGACAAGCCTTTGATGCCAAAGGAAGACGACTATCTCGTCTACACGTTCAACCGTTTCGAGGCGTGCCGCTTCGGTCTGGCGGGCACGTGTATCGACCCGCAGACGGGTGAGCGCCGTACGATTTCCGAAGACATCATTCACACGCTCGAGCGCATCGCGCCGCATGCGGATGCTTTGGGCTCGGGCAAGGCGCTCGAAGAAATCGGCGCGATCGCGCGCGGGCAGGTGAACGACGCGACCTGGCTGCGCAATGTGGCTGAACAGGAACAATCGCTGCATGAAGTGGTGCGGCAGCAGTGCCTGCAGTGGCGCGCATAAAGGGCGTGCAAAAGCCGGAGCGTTCCAGCCGCGATGAAGTCCGACGCGGCAGGCGCATCGGATGCTGCTGCTCAGGCGCCAGGCAGACTCCAACGAAACCCGCTTTTTGCGGGTTTTTTATTTTTTTCGAATGCCGATAAGGCGTCCTCTAGTTTTTCTCAAAGTTTACGTATACATACGTAGTAATAGTTAACAAGCATTGCGTTTGCCTGTGGACAACCGAATAATTCCCTGCAAACTCAAGAGGCTGCGTAAACCATAACCAAGCGGATCGGGCGTGCATCCCGACCGTAAACCTGGGAGAACGATTCTCATGGGTGCTGGGGTCGAGCGGGTTATCAAGAATCGACGCACATGTCGTCCCCTGCCTTATCCCGTGGTTATCCACAGATTGCATTGGATAACTTAGCTGTACGATTTGCCGCTCTCGCATAGAATGTCGTTTTTCGTCGTTGCGGCTTGCCGGGATCAAGGATGCGTGGTCCAAAGCGCATGAGTCGCACGGCATGAAGCGTTTGCAAAGCCTGAGAAAGCGGCCGGGACAAGGCCCGCATCACAGGAAGTTTTTGAGATAGTAGGAATCGGCGAGCCGGCTTGACCGGCGAAGCTTCCCCCCACAGACTGTCGGCGCGCCGGCATCGGAAAAACGGATGTCGACGGGCAACGGCACGCTGTCAACAACGAACGAAAGACTATGAGCGAAGGCGTATACGGAGAGCAGGCAACCGGGCGGGTGACCCACAGCCTGCTGCGACTCAGCACGGCCATGCGGAGCCAGGCATGGGAATGGGCGGAAGGCGCGGGTCTGACGCCTACCCAGGGCGAAATCCTCGTGCTGCTGATGCAGCGCAAGGGGCCGATGCGGCTCGGCGAAATTGCACGCGAAACCGCGCTGACGGCGGCGACCACGAGCGATGCCGTGAGCACGCTGGAAAGCAAGGGTCTGGTCGAAAAGCGCCGCGCGCTCGACGACGGGCGCGCACTCGCCGTGCGTCTGACGGCTCGCGGCCGCACCGCGGCCAAGCGCGCCGCGCAATGGCCTGACTTCCTCGCGAAGGCGGTCGGCACGCTGCGCGACGAAGAGCAATCCATCTTTTATCGCACGCTGCTGAAGACGGTGCGTCAGCTCGAAGTGCAAGGCCACATTCCGCCGCACCGGATGTGCGTGACCTGCACGCATTTCGAGCCGAGCAAGAACCCGAAGAAGACGCCGCATCGCTGCATGCTGCTCGATCTGTCGATGTCGGATACCGATCTGCGTCTGGACTGCTCGGTACACGAAACGGCCGACGCGGCCACGCAGAAAAAGACCTGGAAGATCTTCGCGCAGCAAGCCTGAGTCGGCTAAACTGCGGAGCCGGCCGCCGCTCGCGGGTTTGCGTGAGCGGGGCGGGCGAGCTTGCGCCGTTTTGCGCATCGGCAGACGGCGTGTCTTCCGGCGCGCCTTTTGGGCGCGTCCAGTCAACCTGACGGTGGGATTTGCCGATGCATCACGAAGTTCTCGCCATCCGCCATGTGCACTTCGAGGATCTGGGCAGTCTCGAACGGGTGCTCGGCGAGCGGGGGCGTCCTGTCCGCTATCTGGATGTCGGCTTTGCGCGCATCGAGGCGCCCGACCCCGTGATGCCGTCGCTGATGGTGATTCTCGGCGGGCCGATCAGCGCCTTTGACGACGATCGCTATCCGACCATCGCGCCGCTCGTCTCCATGATCGAAAAGCGCATTGCAGCCGGCTTGCCGACGCTCGGCATTTGCCTCGGCGCGCAGCTGATCGCGCGGGTGCTCGGCGCGCGGGTCTATCCGTCCGGACAGACGGAAATCGGCTGGACACCGTTGACACTCACCGATGCCGGCAAGCAGTCGCCGCTGCGGCATCTGGACGGAGCGCACACGTCGATGCTTCATTGGCACGGCGATACATTCGATCTTCCTCAAGGCGCGGTGCATCTCGCCTCCACGCCCGCCTGTCAGAACCAGGCGTTCTCGTGGGGCAAGCATGTGCTTGGCCTGCAATGTCACCCTGAAATCCGCACCGACCGCTTCGAGCCCTGGCTGATCGGCAATGCCGGAGAAATCGCGGGGCACGGCATCGACGTGCGCGCGCTGCGCGCCGATACCGCGAAGCATGGCCCGAAGCTGGAAATCGCGGCGACGAGCATGTTCGGCGAATGGCTCGATCAACTGGCCGCGCGACCCTGAACAAATCCCAATGACCGCCGTGGATCACCGCGCTTTTACCGTCGATGCCGTGCTGACCGGCAAGATTGCGCCGTTGGGCGGTGACCTGTCGGGCAAGACGAGTGCGATCGGCAAGACGCCTGTCGATGGCCGTGTGTGGCTCGGCGAAACAGGACTCGAAGGTGATCAGCAGGCCGAACTCAAACACCACGGCGGCCCGGAGAAAGCGCTGCACCACTATCCGTTCGATCACTACGCCACCTGGCGCAGCGAATGGCGCGCGGGCGAATCCGGTCTGTCGACGCTCGAAGGACGCGGTGCGTTCGGCGAAAACCTGAGCACGTGCGGCCTGACGGAAGCGGATGTTTGCGTCGGCGACGTGTACCGGATAGGCGGGGCGATCGTCCAGGTATCGCAGCCGCGTCAGCCGTGCTGGAAACTGAACCTGCGCTTCGCGCGCGCCGACATGTCGCGCGCCGTGCAGAACACGCGCCGCACGGGCTGGTATTACCGCGTGCTCGAAGCGGGCGAAATCGGCGCAGGCGACGCGATCGAGCGGCTCGCGCGTCCTCACGCACAGTGGAGCGTCGAGCGCCTGTTGCGCGTGTTCTATGTCGATCGCGACGACCGGCCGGCGCTGGAAGCGATGGCTCAACTCGACACGCTGTCGCCGTCATGGCGCAAGACCGCGTCGAAGCGTCTCGAAAGCGGTGAAGTCGAATCGTGGTCGAAGCGCCTCGATGTGCCTCCCAGTCAAAGCTGATTCTCGCTGTTGAAAGCGACGCGCCTGGCCGTCTGCAGCAAATCAGACCCGGTGCTATCCTCGATCGCTCTTGAGTTTCGATGGGTAACCCCACCACCATGAGCGCTCTTTTCACTCCGCTCACGCTGCGTAGCGTGACGCTGCCGAACCGCATCGTCGTGTCACCGATGTGTCAATACTCTGCCGAACGCGGCGAAGCGACGGCATGGCACATGATCCATCTCGGCCACCTCGCGCTGTCGGGTGCGGCCATGCTGTGTATCGAGGCAACAGCCGTCGAGCCCGATGGCCGCATCACGCCCGCCGACCTCGGCCTCTGGGACGACGTGACGGAAGAAGCACTGAAGCCCGTGCTCGCCGCGATCCGCAAGCACTCGAAAGTACACGTCGCGATGCAACTGTCGCACGCGGGGCGCAAGGCTTCGAGCAACGTGCCGTGGGAAGGCGGGCAACTGATTCCCGTCGCCGACGGCGGCTGGCTGCCGCATGCGCCATCCGCGCTGCCGCACAAAGCCGGCGAAGAGCCGCCGCTCGCGCTGGACAACGCGGGTCTCAACCGTATCCGCGAAGCGTTCGCGGCGTCGGCACGGCGCGCCGCGCGTCTGGGCATCGACGCGCTCGAAGTGCATGCGGCGCACGGTTATCTACTTCATCAGTTCCTGTCGCCGCTTGCAAACCAGCGCAGCGACGAATACGGCGGCTCGCGTGAGAATCGCATGCGTTTCCCGCTCGAAATCTTCGACATCGTGCGCGCCGCATTCCCCGCCGACAAGCCGGTCGGCGTGCGTGTCTCGGCGATCGACTGGGTCGACGGCGGCATCACGATCGAAGACACGATTGCGTTCGTGCAGGAGCTGAAGAAGCGCGGCTGCGACTGGGTCGATGTGTCGTCAGGTGGCGTGTCGCCGTTGCAGAAGATCCCGCTCGAACCCGGCTATCAGGTGCCGTTCGCGAAGGCGGTAAAGGAAGCGACGGGTATGACGACGATGGCCGTCGGTCTGATCACGGACCCGGAGCACGCGAACCGGCTGATCGAAGAGGGCGACGCGGATCTCATCGCGATGGCCCGCGCGATGCTCTACGATCCGCGCTGGCCGTGGCACGCGGCCGCGCAGCTCGGCGCGACCGTCGACGCTCCGCCGCAATACTGGCGTTCGCAACCGCGCGAACAGAAGGCGCTGTTCGGCGATATTTCGTTCGGTCAGCGCTGAAGGCTGCGTTCAACCGACTACGCAGAATACGCATCGCGCGCACATGCGATGTGGATCTGTACGTAAGACGGTTGAACGAAGTCACATCATCCGTGTACGATTTCGGTTGTGACGCTGTATGCGTCGCATGTCGACGCGGCGCCAGCAAGGCGCCGCGTTTGCTATCCGCGTCAGAAAAGCCGCGCATCTGCAAAGGTGCGTCGAACGCGGAGGCATCGGCGAACAAGCGAGTTTGTTCATCCACCGTTCTACAAGGATTGATTCAATGAGTTCACGCAGGATCGCTGTGCGTCAATCGGGCGTGCACGGCAAAGGCGTGTTTGCACTCGAACCGATCGCAGCCGGCGAGCGGTTGATCGAATACAAGGGCCAACGGATTTCCTGGAAGGAAGCGCTGCGACGGCATCCTCATAATCCCGACGAACCGAATCACACGTTCTACTTCGCGCTCGATAGCGGCGACGTGATCGACGGCAAGGTGAAGGGCAACAGCGCGCGCTGGATCAATCACTCGTGCGCGCCGAATTGCGAAGCGGAAGAAATCGACGGCCACGTATTTATCGACGCGCTGCGTGATATCGGCGCGGGCGAAGAGCTGTTCTACGACTACGGGCTCGTGATCGACGCGCGTCAGACGAAGAAGCTGAAGAAGGAATACGAGTGTCGTTGCGGCGCGCGCAAGTGCCGCGGCACGATGCTCGCGGCGCCGGACAAGAAGGACGAGAAGAAAGCGAAGAAGAAAAAGTGACCAGAGTGCGCTGCCGTTCGTATCGAACGCAGCGCACGTTTTGGGACACGCTTCAAGGATCGACCGGCGCATGATGCGCCGGTTTTTTTGTTTCGCGCGGTGGTTCCGGTGCGCGCAGCACGGCGCCCGTCGCGACGGGAAGCCGCACGATAAAGCGCGCGCCACCTTCGGCGGCATCTTCGTAATGCACGCTGCCGCGATGCAGCGCCATGATGTCGTGAACGATCGCAAGGCCGAGACCGGCGCCACCGTCGACGGTGCCGTCGCTCATGCCCTGGCCGTCGCCGCGGAAGAAGCGCTTGAACAGATCGGGTTGCTGCTTTTGGGGCACGCCCGGGCCGTTGTCCTCAACGGTGACTTCCGCTGTCGGGACGCCATCCACCACCGTTTGCGCGACCGTCATCGTGATCCGCGCGCCGTTCATGCGCGACGGCGGCACATATTTCAGCGCGTTGTCGAGCAGATTCGCGATCACTTCACGCAGCAGCACAGGGTTGCCGCGCGCAATCAGCGGGTTATCGTTCGACGGATCGTCGAGCCGCTGGAAACCGAGGTCCACATGCACGGCGAGCGCGCGCGGCACCCATTCGGCGCCCGTATCGAAAGCGAGCGACGCGACGTCGAGGTTCACGAAACGCGCGGCCTGTTCGCCCGGTTCGGCGCGCGCTAGCGACAGCAACTGGTTCGACAGACGCACGGCGCGATCGGCGGCGGCACGCAGTTCCTTGACGGCGGCGAGTGTCTGCTGCGGATCGCGTCCAATGGCCGCCTGTTCCGCGTGCAGCTTGATCGCGGTGAGCGGCGTGCGCAGCTGATGCGCGGCGTCGGCGATGAATTTGCGCTGTGCGTCGAGCGCGGCTTTCAGACGGTCAAGCAAACCGTTCAGCGCGCCTGTCAGCGGACGGATTTCGACGGGGACGAAGGTTTCGTCGACGGGTTCCAGCGACGTGTGGGTCTGGCGGTTCAGCGAATCGGCGAGATCGGTCAGCGGGTTCAGTTGCTGGTTCACGACGCGCCACACGATCACCCAGCCCGCGAGCAGCAACAGCAGCAGCGGCATCATGATCGCGACCAGAAATTCGGCAGCGATGCGAAAGCGGTGATGCACCGGTTGGCCGACTTCGATGACGACGGGATTGCCCGTCGGCTGATCGACGCGCACCTGCGCAACGCGCACGGCCGTACCTTCATGCTGCGTCTCGAACACGTACGCATAGTGCATGCGACGCACATTGGTGCCTTGCAGCGGCAGTTTCGGATCGCCGGCGATTTCGGTTTCACCATTGCTGATCCGGTACACGAGTTGTTCGACGGGATCGGAGAACATCGCCTGCGCGAGCGGCGGGACGGTGATCGGCGCATCGGGGCCGGCAATCTGGATCTGCTTCGAAATGGCCGTGGCGAGGTCGGCGAGAGAACGGTCGACGACGTGCTGCGTGTATTGCCACGCGAGCCAGTACGCGATGAGGCCGCTCATCAGCGCGAGCAGCGAAAGGGGAGCGGCGAGTCGGCGCAGTAACTGGCGGCGCAGGCTATTCGCGGCGGGATAGGGCATGATCGAACCCGCGGTAAAGGACCGACGCCGAGGGATTATCGACTGCGTCAGTCATGCGTTCCAAGTGCAGTTCCAAACGGCAGTTCATATCCGGGTTGAATGACACAGGCGGCCGCCGCGCATCTGTGAGGATGCGCTCGCGGCCGCCCGTCGGACAACCCGGACGCCGTCAGACCACAATGATCTTGACGACCATTATGACGCCTGGCGGATTTCCTGGAGCAGATAGCCGAAGCCGCGCACCGTGACGATTTCGACGCGGCAGTTTTCGAGCTTTTTGCGCACCCGGTGAACATAGACTTCGATCGCGGTGTCGCCGAGATCGCCGCCGAAGTGCGTCAGGTGATCCTGCAGTTGCGCCTTGCTGACCACGCGGCCATGGCGCAGCAACAGCATTTCGAGCACCGCAAATTCACGCGGCGACAGTTCGAGCGGCTTGTCGTCGTTGAAGATGCGGCGATCCACACCCGACAGACGCACGCCACCGAGCGACACTTCCGGACGCGGCATGTCGCCGTGCGGTCCGCTGCGGCGCATCACGGCGCGAATACGCGCTTCGAGTTCGGCGGGTTCGAACGGCTTCAGCATGTAGTCGTCGGCGCCGGAATTGAGGCCTTGCACGCGGTCATTCAGTTCGTCGCGCGCGGTCAGGACGATCACGGGCGTATGACGGTTGCTCTGACGGAAACGCGAGAGCAGCGTCATGCCGTCGATACCGGGCAGTCCCAGATCGAGGATCACCAGCTCGTGGCGGTTTTGCGTGAGGGCCTGTTCGGCGAAGATGCCGTCGTGGACCATGTCGACCGTGAAGCCGGCTTGTTCGAGACTGCTTTGGATGCCGCGCGCGATAGGGCGGTCGTCTTCGATCAGAAGGAGTCGCATGGGTTTCGCTCAAGTACAATGGGTTGGGCAAGGGGCACGCGGTTCGCCGGGGCGCCTGCTGCACAGAATGCCGTGCGGCGTGCCGTCGATGCGGCCTTCAACAGATCTGCCAGCCATGTCCGATATTACGATCTACGAACTGGAAGCCGCGATCAATTTCTGGCGTTCCCGCTCGCCTTCGAGCGGTGACGAACTCGTTCTGTGCAAGGAGGCAAGCGCGCTCTCCAAGCCGTATGCGCTGATGATTGTACAGCGACAGACCGTGCTGCCGCAGGAAGGAATGGACGAGATTGCCCGCGCCGCGTGGGATTCTTACGTGTCCCTTAAGAATGGCCTAAAGAAGTGAAGGTTTGGTGGCCTGATTACCTGCAAAACGCTTTCATAACGGGTTTTCGTCAGGGTTTTGGAGCGTCACCGGCTTTCGTCCGATCAACGGCTCAAGTCACTTTCCAGCCGCAATTTCATCGATAAAACGTGCGAGGCGAATGTCGCGCTCGGTGATTCCGTTTGCATCGTGCGTCGATAGCGTGATCTCGACGTTGCTGTAGACGTTGAACCATTCCGGATGATGGTCCATCTCCTGGGCTTTGATCGCGACGCGCGTCATGAAGCCGAACGCTTCGTTGAAGTCGGCGAACTTGAACTGCCGTTTGATCGCGTCGCGGCCTTCGACGTTTTGCCAGCCGTCGAGTTGAGCGATTTGCGTTGCGCGTTGTTCGGAAGAGAGTTTCTCGATCATCGTGTCACCTTTTGAAGCCGCGCGTGGCCGCGCCGATGCCGCGTGCATTGGCGCATACGCGGTCGTCCTATTTTTTCACGGTTGAAGGGTTGCTGCAGCGCGCTACGTCAGATGTCACCGTCCGTCGCCCAGCCTTCGCCCGTGCCGCGCGTGATGACGGTGTCGGTGGCGCGCACTTCGCCGGCCGGGAAAGGTACTGCATGCGCGAGCTTCGCCAGCAGCGGCGCGAAGTCGGTACGCGCGACGTCGAACAGTTGCGAGAAATCGTCGATCACGAAGTAGGTCTTCTGGAACGTGTCGATCCGGTACTGCGTTTGCATCACGCGTTCGAGATCGAACGCGATGCGATTGGGCGCGTCGCTTTGCTGGCTGTAGAGCGTCTCGCCTTTGCTCGACACGATGCCCGCACCGTAGATCTTCACGCCGTTTGGACTCGCGTCGTCGCGGATCAGGCCGAATTCGACTGTGTACCAATAGAGGCGCGCTAGCAGCGGCAGCGCATTCGCATCGTTCGCAGCGAGGGCCGCGCGGCCATATGCATGCATGTAGTCGGCGAACACGGGGTTGATCAGTAGCGGCACATGGCCGTACAGATCATGGAAGCAGTCGGGCTCCTGCAGATAGTCGAGCTGATCCGGGCGGCGCATCCACCACGTCACGGGAAAGCGGCGGTTCGCCAGATGCTCGAAAAACACCTGATCCGGCACGAGGCCCGGCACGGCGACGATCCGCCAGCCGGTCGCAGGCATCAGCTGTTCGTTGATCGCTTCGAACGAAGGCACGCTTTCCGGCGACAGATTCAGCCGCTCGACGCCTGCCAGAAATTCGTCGCACACGCGCCCTCTGAGCAGCGCCGTCTGCCGCGTATAGAGCTGCTTCCACACCGCGTGATCGACCGCGCCGTAGCGATGCGTCGGCTGGTCGATGGTGAAGTCGGCGCGGGTTTCGAGGCCGGCGTCAAATTGCTCTTTGAGCTTCGCGGTGTTCGGGACTGACATGACGGATGACTGGCCGGGCGCGGCTCGCCCGATAGATAGAAACCGTGCAAGTCTAGAGCGGGTAACGCGCGGAAAGGGCGCATGTTTTCCGGATCGCACGACGGGAATGCGATAATCGTGCATTAGATCGCCAATTCATGCGGAGGATTTACATGCTAGAACTCGATCACTTCGATCTGGCGCTGCTCGACGTCCTGCAGCGCTTCGGGCGCGCGACGCACCAGCAACTGGGCGAGCAGGTGCCGCTGTCGCCTTCGCAGATCGGGCGGCGCTTGCAGCGGCTGGAGTCGATCGGTGTGGTCGATGGTTACCGCGTGGTGCTGCGGCCGGAAAAGCTCGGGCTCGGCGTGACGGCTTTCACGAGCCTGAAGCTGAAGCACCACGGCGATTCGATCATCGAGCAGTTCCAGCAGCAGATCGACGTGCTGCCCGAGGTGCTGGAGTGCCACGCGGTGGTTGGCGACGCGGATTATCTGCTGCGTATCGTGGCGCCGGATCTGAACGCGCTGTCGTCGTTCGTGATGAAGAAGCTGATGCGGGTGCCGGGCGTCGACAGCGTGCGCTCGTACATCGTTCTGACGACGTTCAAGCGCAACGGCCCATTGCCGCTCGGTCATCTGGCGCCCGGCGCGGCCGCCGTCTGACCTCGCGGCATATCGGACATCAGGCGGCTTTCAACGGCTCCTGATTCAGCATATCCACGTAAGCGACGGCAACCAGATCCGATTCCGGCACGCCGAGCTTCGAGAACACGGCGTGCGCTTCCTTCTCGCCGCCTTCTTCGTCGTCATCCTGCGCGAGCACGACTTCGAGCTCGATGAAATCGCCGAGACCATCGACGCGATCCAGGTGAATCCGCGTGCGCCCGACGATATAGACATGGCGCTCCTTCGTGACGATGCCGCGCGTCGTGAGCGCGGTGGCGAGCAGCGAGTGCATCGCTTCGGGGTTCGTCACCGGGCTGCGCGTGTAGTACGACGCCTTCGGGCCGTCGCGGTCGTCGCGCTGATAGAAGATCAGTTCGGCGGGCGTGCCGTCGTCGAACTGGCGCAACTTCAGACGGCCACGCGGCACGTCGTAGAAAAAGTCCTGCTGGCGAAAAATCAAAGGAGCGTCAGGCGAAAGCGCAGCGGCGCGCTCGCGAAGCTGCTCGAAGTGCTGCGCGCGAGCTTTGATTTCGATGTTGCGTGCCATGTGAAGCTCCTGTCGAAAGGTGAACGTGGACGGCTTCTGACGACAACGGGTTCGCCCCGATTGGCTGAGTGCGCAAACCGGTCGGCAGAGACCAAAGGGATACGGAAAAACAGCGGGGGAAAAGCGGGCAAAGCGTCAATCTAGCAAAAAGCCCATGACGATGTGGTTAAAGGCCACGGCATGCGAAGGGTGCAAAAACCTCGCTGTGTCATGAGATCGGCTCATATCGCGCGACGCCGCTTTTCGCGCTGTGGCATGCGCGTTCCGCGTGTACCGCTTATGCCGACCACTGCTGTTCGATCAGCTTCAGCGCCACGGCGATCGCCGGCTCGTCCTTGTGCGCGGCAAGCGTGATGAACGTCAGCTCCGTCGGCACGGTGATGCCTTCGACGATCGTCAGTGCATGCGCGTGCGCTTCGGCAAGTGCAGTCGAATCGCGCGCGAGCGTGAGCCCGACGCCTGATTTGACGAGATCGAGCATCGACGGTTCCTGATCGACCTCCGCGACCTTGATGGGCTTGACGCCGGCATCGGCGAAGCGGCGCGTCAGCAGCCGGTTGTGTGCGGACGCGGGCGGCGTCCAGATCCACGGAAACGAAGCGAGCGCACGCCAGTCGCGCGCGCCTTTCATGCGGTCTTTCCAGCCGGGCGGCGCCAGCACGCGATACTGGAAGTGCGTCAGCGTGACGGCGTGAAAGATCGCGCTGTCGCGTGGTTCGTCTTCGTCAGGCTGGCCGATGTAATAACCGACGTCGAGTTCGCCCGCGCGCACCTGATCGCGCACCCAGCCGGACATGCCGTGCCGCAATTGCGTTTCGATGTGCGGCCACGTCTCGACGAGCTGCTTCAGAAATCCGCCGAGCCGCAGAAACGCCGGATCGAGAATCGTGCCGATGCGCAGACGCCCGCGCACTTCCTGGCGCAGTGTGGCGGCCGCCCGTTCGACATCGTTCGCGGCCGCGAGCGCGCGCTCAGCATGCGGCAACAGCGTCTGACCGTCGCGCGTGAGCGCAAGCCCGTGTGACGTGCGCGTGAACAGAGTCACGCCGAGCGCGGCTTGCAGGTTCTTGATCTGCAGGCTGACGGCGGGCTGGGTCAAATGCAATTGCGCGGCAGCGCGCGTCAGATTGCCTTCGCGCGCGACCGTCGCAAAGGCGCGGAGCAGGGTGAGGTCCATCCGCTGATATTAACGCGCCTTATATCGCATTTGAGCATTACTCATTGGATTTGCGACTCACTTGCCGATTAGGCTGAAAAGATCATGCGAAGGCGCGCCGCATTGCGCTGCAGCATCGACCATCAGAAAGCCCTACACAGGAGACACCATGAGCGAGACAGATCAAGGCAAGGTGCGCGCGCTGACGCACGTGATCAACGGCCATCCTATCGATGGCACGAGCCAGCGCTTCGGCGACGTGTTCAATCCGGCGACAGGCGAAGTGTCGTCGCGTGTGCCGCTCGCGAGCGTCGCCGAAGTCGATGCAGCTGTTGCCGCCGCTAACGCCGCGTTTCCCGCATGGAGCGAAACGGCACCGATCAAGCGCGCCCGTGTGCTGTTCAAGTTCAAGGAACTGCTCGACCGTCATCACGACGAACTCGCCGAACTGATCACGCGCGAGCACGGCAAAGTGTTCTCGGACGCGAAGGGCGAAGTGATGCGCGGCATCGAGATCGTCGAATTCGCGTGCGGCATTCCGAATCTGTTGAAGACCGACTTCACCGATCAGATCGGCGGCGGCATCGACAACTGGAACCTGCGTCAGTCGTTGGGTGTGGTCGCGGGTATCACGCCGTTCAACTTCCCGATGATGGTCCCGTGCTGGATGTTCCCGGTCGCGATCGCATGCGGCAATACGTTCGTGTTGAAGCCATCGGAACGCGATCCGTCGGCGTCGATCCGTCTTGCCGAGTTGCTGAAGGAAGCGGGATTGCCTGACGGCGTGTTCAACGTCGTGCATGGCGACAAGGTGGCCGTCGATGCATTGCTCGCGCATCCCGATGTCAGCGCGCTGTCGTTCGTCGGCTCGACGCCGATTGCCGAATACATCTACACGGAAGGCACGAAGCACGGCAAGCGAGTGCAGGCGCTGGGCGGTGCAAAGAACCACCTCGTCGTGATGCCCGATGCGGATCTCGATCAGGCCGTCGATGCATTGATCGGCGCAGCGTATGGTTCGGCGGGCGAGCGTTGCATGGCGATTTCCGTTGCAGTCGCAGTCGGTCATATCGCCGACGAACTGATCGACAGGCTCACGCCGCGTGTGAAGACGCTGAAGATCATGAACGGCATGGAAGGCGAGGCGGAAATGGGTCCGCTCGTGACGGCGGCGCATCGCGAGAAAGTGTCGGGTTATATCGACGCTGGCATCGAAGCGGGCGCGAAACTGGTGGTCGATGGACGCGGGCACAAGGTGCCGGGTCACGAGAAAGGCTTCTTCCTCGGCGGCACATTGTTCGACGATGTGAAGACCGACATGAAGATCTATCGCGAAGAGATCTTCGGCCCCGTGTTGTGCGTGGTGCGCGTGCCCGATTTTGCTTCGGCTGTCGAACTCATCAACAAGAACGAGTTTGCGAACGGCGTGTCGCTGTTCACGTCGGACGGCGGCGTCGCGCGCGCGTTCTCGCGTCAGATTCAGATCGGCATGGTCGGCATCAACGTGCCGATTCCCGTACCGATGGCATGGCACTCGTTCGGCGGCTGGAAGCGGTCGCTGTTCGGCGATCACCATGCGTATGGCGAAGAAGGCGTGCGCTTCTATACGCGCTACAAGAGCATCATGCAGCGCTGGCCGGACAGTATCGCGAAGGGCGCCGAGTTCACGATGCCCGTTGCGAAGTAACGCGAATCAGTAGATTGGAATGGCCGCGGCATTGCGTCGTCAATAACGCAGTGCCGTGCGCATCGCACTTGTGGTGTTGATAAACAAAAAGCAGTAGCGACACAAACGCCCAAAGCGCAATCAGATGCCATGCAACGTGGCCATGCGAAGGAGACAGGGGTGAGCACGACAGCAAGAAAACTCGAAGGCGAATTCGACTACATCGTCATTGGTGCGGGCACGGCGGGTTGCGTGCTTGCGAATCGCCTGACCGAAGATCCCGACGTCACCGTGCTGCTGCTCGAAGCGGGCGGCAAGGACGATTACCACTGGATTCATGTGCCCGTCGGTTACCTCTATTGCATTGGCAATCCGCGCACTGATTGGCTTTATAAAACACAGGCAGAACCCGGACTCAACGGACGTGCATTGTCGTATCCGCGGGGGCGCGTATTGGGCGGCTGCTCGTCGATCAACGGCATGATCTATATGCGTGGGCAGCGCGAAGACTACGACGAATGGGCGCGTGTGACGGGCGATTCGTCGTGGTCGTGGGATGCTGTGCTGCCAATCTTCAAACGTAGCGAAGACCATCATGGTGGCGCGAATGAATTTCACGGCGCGGGCGGTCAATGGCGCGTGGAAAAGCAGCGCCTCAAATGGAAGATTCTGGAGAAGTTCGCCGAAGCCGCGCAGGAAGCCGGTATTCCCGCCACCGAGGATTTCAATCGCGGCGACAACACGGGCGTCGGCTATTTCGATGTGAACCAGAAGCGCGGCATTCGCTGGAATGCATCGAAGGCTTTTTTGCGGCCTGCGTTGCAGCGGGCGAATCTCACCGTCATCACAGGCGCGCACACGCAGCGCGTCGTATTTGAAGGCAAACGCTGCGTTGGTGTCGAATATCGTGGCGACAATGTCGAGTACATCGCAAAGGCGCGCATCGAAGTCGTCATGAGTTCGGGCGCGGTGAACTCGCCGCAATTACTCGAATTGTCTGGCATCGGTAATGGCGCGCGTTTGCAGAATCTCGGGATCGAGGTCGTGAACGATTTGCGCGGCGTCGGCGAAAATCTTCAGGACCATTTGCAGTTGCGCATGGCGTATAAGGTGCATGGCGTGCGCACATTGAATACGGCCTCCGCGCACTGGTGGGGCAAGATGATGATCGGTCTGCAGTATTTGCTGACGCAAAGCGGGCCGATGTCGATGTCGCCGTCGCAACTCGGCGCGTTTGCGAAGTCCGATGTGAACGACAGATCGTTGACGCGTTCCGATCTCGAGTATCACGTGCAGCCGCTTTCACTCGACAAG
This sequence comes from Paraburkholderia steynii, assembly GCF_900100565.1. NCBI lineage: Bacteria > Pseudomonadati > Pseudomonadota > Betaproteobacteria > Burkholderiales > Burkholderiaceae > Paraburkholderia > Paraburkholderia steynii. The sequence goes on from NZ_FNDI01000007.1 coordinate 125,478, forward strand.
TTCGGCGAGCCCTTGCATCGCTTCAATGCCTTTACGGCATCGGTCTGCCATTTGCGTCCGACTTCGCGCGGCAGCGTGCATATCGAATCACGCGATCCGCACACTGCGCCGCTGATCGCGCCGAACTATCTGTCGACGGATTACGACCGTCACGTCGCTGCGAATGCGTTGCGTCTCACGCGGCGCATTGCGGCTTCGCCTGCATTGAAACCCTATCGGCCCGAAGAGATCTTGCCGGGCATCCAGTTTCAGACCGAGGAAGAATTGCAGATTGCAGCGGGTCAAGTCGGTACAACCATCTTCCATCCCGTCGGCACATGCCGGATGGGCACATCGAATGATCCAGGCGCTGTAGTGGATAGCCGCTTGCGGGTGATCGGTGTCGAAGGACTGCGCGTGGTCGATGCATCCGTGATGCCTACCATCACCTCAGGCAACACGAACTCGCCGACACTGATGATCGCGGAACGCGCGAGCGACATGATTCGCGCCGACCGTCGTGCGCGAAGAGACAGTCACACCATCGAAACCAACACCGCTTCACCGATGTCCGTTGCATGACACGCAACGTTTAACGTTTTGCGGCACGAAGGTCGCATTAAACACTAAGTGCAAATCCCAATGATTGCGCTGCATCATTGGCGCGACAATGGCACCCATGCTGCGTGGTGCGGCATGGATTACCGTCCGCATTGGTGCACCACGCCACGATTGGCACGGGGGTGTCATCGCCAATAACAGTCGCGACGATTCAGCGCGGCATAAAACGCGGTAATGCTTCGCCTTACTTCGCATGGAAGGGAACATGATTCTCGGCGATACGATACTCGAAACGCGCGGGCTCACTCGTGAGTTCAAGGGTTTTACCGCGGTCAACGGTGTGAACCTGCGCGTGAAGCGCGGTTCGATCCATGCGCTCATCGGGCCAAACGGCGCAGGCAAAACCACCTGCTTCAATCTGCTTACCAAATTTCTCGTGCCCACTGCGGGTCAGATCGTCTTTGACGGCATCGACATCACGGGCGAACGTCCTGCGCAGGTCGCGCGTCGCGGCATCATTCGCTCCTTTCAGATTTCCGCTGTATTTCCGCATCTGACGGCATTGCAGAACGTACGCGTGGGTCTGCAACGTCAGCTCGGCTCGGCGTTTCATTTCTGGAGAAGCGAGCGCACGTTGCGTCAACTCGATGACCGCGCGATCGATCTGCTCACGCAAGTAGGCTTGACCGATTTCGCCGATGTGCCCGCCGTCGAGCTGTCATATGGGCGCAAACGCGCGCTCGAAATCGCCACGACGCTCGGCATGGAACCGGAACTGATGCTGCTCGACGAACCGACGCAAGGCATGGGACACGAAGACGTTGACCGCGTGACTGCGCTGATCAAGAAAGTATCGGCGGGTCGCACGATCCTGATGGTCGAACACAACATGAATGTGATAGCCGGCATCTCCGACACGATTACCGTCCTGCAACGCGGCGAGGTGCTCGCCGAAGGCACGTACGCGGAAGTCTCGAAGAACCCGCTGGTCATGCAGGCCTATATGGGCAGTGCGGACGCGGCGCTTGCCGGAGCGCATGCATGAGCACAGTGAGCGAACAGGAAGACGCATCGGTCAGTGTGGTGAGCGGCGAGCCGGCGCTGGAGATCGCGGGGCTGCAGGCGTGGTACGGGGAATCGCACATCCTGCATGGCGTCGATCTGACCGTCAGCCGCGGTGAAGTCGTCACGCTGCTCGGCCGCAATGGCGCGGGCCGTACCACGACGCTGCGCGCGATCATGGGCCTGACGGGTCGGCGCACGGGCTCGATCCGCGTCGGTGGACGCGAGACGATTTCGATGGCGACGCACCGCATCGCGCATTGCGGCGTCGGTTATTGCCCGGAAGAGCGCGGCATCTTTTCCAGCCTGTCGTGCGAAGAAAATCTGATGCTGCCGCCGCCCGTCGGCGACAAGTCGTTGATGATGTCGATCGACGAGATCTACCAGATGTTTCCCAATCTCCAGGAACGGCGCATGAGCCAGGGCACGCGTCTGTCGGGCGGCGAGCAACAGATGCTGGCCGTCGCACGCATCCTGCGCACGGGCGCAAACCTGCTGTTACTCGATGAAATCTCCGAAGGCCTTGCGCCTGTGATCGTGCAAGCGCTCGCGCGCATGATCGTCACATTGAAAGCACGCGGCTACACGATCGTAATGGTCGAACAGAATTTCCGCTTTGCCGCGCCGCTCGCCGATCGCTTCTATGTGATGGAACATGGACGCATCGTCGAGCATTTCGGTGCAAAGGAACTCGAAAGCAAAATGCCGGTGCTGCACGATTTGCTCGGCGTCTAAGTGGGGTGGACGCATCCCGATCAGAACTCGGGGTCGTCATGGGAACTGCGACGCACGACATACCCAGATGCCTCTGATAACCACAAGCATGGAAAACAGGAGACACGCATGAAACTGAAGAACTTCGCCAGGCTGTCAGCAGTCTGCTTTGCGGCCGCCGCGGGCACGATGTTCGCTGCGGGTAACGCGCAGGCCGCCGATGGCGCGACCGTCAAGATTGGCTACATCACCGATCTTTCCGGTCTGTATGCGGATATCGATGGCCAGGGTGGCCTCGAAGCGATCCGCATGGCGATTGCCGATTTCGGCGGCAAGGTCAATGGCAAGCCGGTCGAACTGGTCTACGCCGATCACCAGAACAAGGCTGATATTGCTGCTTCGCGTGCGCGTGAATGGATCGACCGCGACGGCGTCAATGTGATCATTGGCGGCACCAACTCGGCCACCGCGCTGTCGACCAATCAGGTTGCGGGCGAAAAGAAGGTGCCGTACATCAACATCGGCGCGGGTGCGGACAACCTGACCAACGAGCAATGCACGCCGTACACGGTTCACTACGCGTACGACACGATGGCGCTCGCAAAAGGCACGGGTTCGGCCGTTACGAAGCAGGGCGGCAAGACCTGGTACTTTCTGACGGCGGACTACGCGTTCGGCAAGGCGCTCGAAAAGAACACATCGGACGTGGTCAAGGCGAATGGCGGACAGGTGCTCGGCACGGTGCGTCATCCGTTGTCGGCATCGGATTTCTCGTCGTTCCTGTTGCAGGCACAAGGATCGAAGGCGCAGGTGCTCGGTCTCGCGAACGCGGGTGGCGACACGATCAACGCGATCAAGGCCGCCAAAGAGTTCGGCGTCACAAAGTCGATGAAGATCGCCGCGCTGCTGATCTTCCTGACCGATATTCACAGCCTTGGACTTGAAACGACGCAAGGTCTGGTCGCGACCGATAGCTGGTATTGGAACAAGGACGCCAATACCCGCAAGTGGGCGCAGCGCTACTTCGACAAAATGAAGAAGATGCCGACCAGTCTGCAGGCAGCGGACTATTCGGCCGTCACCACTTACCTGAAGGCCGTGCAGGCAGCTGGCACGACCGACAGCGACAAGGTGATGGATCAACTGCACAAGACGAAGATCGACGATTTCTACGCGAAGGGCTACATCCGTCAGGACGGCAGCATGATCCACGACATGTACCTGATGGAAGTGAAGAAGCCGTCGGAATCGAAAGAGCCGTGGGACTACTACAAGATCACCGCAACGATTCCCGGCGATCAGGCATTCGGAACGAAAGCGGAATCGCGCTGCGCGCTCTGGAAGTAAGCGGTTCGCAGCGGGATGTAACGGGCGGCGCAGCGCCGCCCGTTGTGTCTCGTGAGTGAACTGCGTCGATACTATTCTGACGGCGGATTCAATGGAAATCTTTGGCATTCCGCTACCGGCGATGCTCAGCCAGTTGCTGCTCGGTCTCGTGAACGGCTCGTTCTACGCGATCCTGAGTCTGGGGCTGGCTGTGATCTTCGGTCTGCTCAACGTGATCAACTTCGCGCACGGCGCGTTGTTCATGCTGGGTGCGATGCTCACGTGGATGGGCATGTCGTATTTCAGTCTCCCGTACTGGGTGATGCTCGTGCTCGCGCCCGTGCTCGTGGGGCTGTTCGGCATCGTGATCGAACGCACGATGCTGCGCTGGCTGTACAAGCTCGACCACCTCTACGGCCTGTTGCTCACGTTCGGGCTCACGCTCGTCGTCGAAGGCGTGTTCCATTCGATCTACGGTTCGTCGGGGCAGCCGTACGACGTGCCGTCAGCGCTTGCGGGCGCAACCAATCTCGGCTTCATGTTCCTGCCGAACTATCGCGCGTGGGTGGTCGTCGCGTCGCTGATCGTGTGCTTCGCGACGTGGTTCGTGATCGAGAAGACGCGTCTTGGCGCGTATCTGCGCGCGGGCACAGAAAACCCGAAACTCGTCGAGGCATTCGGCGTGAACGTACCGATGATGGTCACGCTCACATATGGCTTCGGCGTCGCGCTGGCCGCATTTGCCGGCGTGCTTGCGGCGCCTGTGATCCAGGTCTCGCCGCTGATGGGCCAGTCGATGATCATCACGGTGTTCGCGGTCGTGGTGATCGGCGGCATGGGCTCGATCATGGGTTCGATTCTCACGGGCCTTTTGCTGGGTGTGATCGAAGGGTTCACGCGCGTGTTCTACCCGGAAGCGTCGGCGACCGTGGTCTTCGTGATCATGGCGCTCGTGTTGCTCGTGCGTCCGGCAGGTCTCTTCGGCAAGGAAAAATGATGCAGAGAAAAGCGCTCTACGTTCTGCTGCTGATCGCGCTCATCGTTGCGCCGTTTGTCGGCGCGTATCCCGTGTTCGTGATGAAGGTGTTGTGCTTTGCGCTGTTCGCGGCCGCGTTCAATCTGCTGATCGGTTATACGGGTCTGCTGTCGTTCGGACACGCGATGTTTCTCGCATCGGCCGGCTATATCACCGGTTACGCGATCCAGACACTCGGCGTGTCGCCCGAACTCGGCGTGCTAGGGGGCGTGGTGGCGGCGACGCTGCTGGGCTTTGTCGTCGGTATGTTCGCGATTCGCCGGCAGGGCATCTACTTCGCGATGGTGACGCTCGCGCTCGCGCAGATGGTCTACTTCGTGTTCCTGCAGGCGCCGTTCACACATGGCGAAGATGGCCTGCAAGGCGTGCCGCGCGGCAAGCTGTTCGGCGCGTTGAGCCTGTCTTCAGACCTGACGCTGTACTTCGTCGTGCTGGCCGTGATGGTGCTCGCGTTCCTGCTGATCGTGCGTATCGTGCATTCGCCGTTCGGGCAGGTGCTGATCGCGATCAAGGAGAACGAGCCCCGCGCGATCTCGCTTGGCTATGATACGAACCGCTTCAAGCTGCTGGCGTTCATTCTGTCGGCGGGGCTTGCGGGTCTCGCCGGCTCGCTGAAGGTGGTCGTGCTGGGCTTCGAAACGCTCGGCGATGCGTACTGGACGATGTCGGGCCTCGTCGTGCTGATGACGCTGGTGGGCGGCATGGGCACGCTGTTCGGGCCGTTGCTCGGCGCCGCGTTGATCGTTGCGCTGGAAGACCGGCTTGGCGATATCGGCAGCGGGCTGGCGTCGGTGACGGGTGTTGAGTGGTTCCGATCACTTGGCGAGTCGGCGACGATCGTCACGGGCCTGATTTTCATCGCGTGCGTGCTGGCGTTCCGGCGCGGTATCGTTGGCGAGATCGTGCAGCGGGTCAAACCGTTGCGCGCCTGAGTGGGCCAGGAAATTAGTTTGCGATCCGAAATAACGGTTAGCCGCAGCGAAATGACGCGAACATGGAGCGAAACTACAAGAATGCGCCCCATTTTTGTGCGGCGCTGCACCACTAGGGTAAATGCTAGTTGCTCGTGAAGCGTCCCCCGTTTAATCTTCACACAGTTCTGATGCACCGAATTTTGCAGGTGGAGAACGAGGAGACATGAGGCGCATAAGTGCCCATACAAAAGCGCTGTTGGACGAAATCCAACAGCGCTTTTTACTTTTTCCGTTCAGAACTCATCTTCTTCAGCGCACCTTCCTGCGTCGCGCGGCATTGTAAGTCTGGCGTTTTCTCTCTCGCTGCACCCGGCAATTTTCCCCAAAGATTCAAAGCCTTCAAACCGCTTGCCGCCTGCGCTATGCGTCCGCTACACTCGCCATTCGCCGACCATCGGGTCGGCCTTTGGGACATTCGAATCCATTCGAACATCGGGGCGTAGAGGAGCGGAATGAAGTCGGCATTGCGGTGGATCAGCGCGGCACTCGTCGCGGCAGGCGTGTGCGCAACATATAGCGGCGCGGCATTCGCGGACGTGAAAATCGGCATGACGGTATCGGCGACGGGGCCCGCGGCCTCGCTCGGCATCCCGGAGAAGAACACCAGCGCGCTTCTGCCGAAGGAAATCGCGGGCCAGAAAATCGACTACATCGTGCTCGACGATGCGACCGACTCGACGCAAGCCGTCAAGAACGCACGCAAGCTCACCAGTGAAGATCACGTCGACGCGTTGATCGGCTCGACTGTCGTGCCGAACTCGCTGGCCATGATCGACATCGCCAACGAAACGCAAACGCCGATGATCTCGATGGCCGCGGCGGCGTCGATCGTCGAACCGATGGACGCGAAGCGCTCGTGGGTCTTCAAGACGCCGCAGAACGACATCCTGATGGCTACGGCGATTGCGCAACACATGTCGAACCACGGCGTGAAGTCGGTGGCGTTCATCGGCTTCTCGGATGCATACGGCGAGAGCTGGTTCAAGGAATTCAGCAAGGCGGCAGATCTGAAGAAGATCAAGGTCGTCGCGAATGAACGTTTTGCCCGCAACGATGCGTCCGTGACGGGCCAGGTGCTCAAGATGATGTCGCAGAACCCGGATGCCGTGCTGATCGCCGGCGCGGGCACGCCGGCCGCATTGCCCGAAAAGACGCTGCGTGAGCGCGGCTTCAAGGGCAAGTACTATCAGACGCACGGCGTCGCGAATAACGACTTCCTGCGCGTGTGCGGCAAGGATTGCGAAGGCACATATCTGCCCGCTGGTCCGCTGCTCGTCGCCGATCAACTGCCCGATTCCAATCCTGTGAAGAAGGCTTCGCTCGCGTACAAGCGTGCGTATGAAGGCGCAAACGGTGCGGGCTCGATCTCGACGTTCGGCGGTCACGCGTGGGACGCGGGCCTGCTTCTGCAGCATGCAATTCCTATCGCGTTGAAGAAGGGCCAGCCTGGTACGCCGCAATTCCGCGAAGCATTGCGCGTCGCGCTCGAAGACACGAAAGATCTGCCCGGCTCGCACGGCATCTTCAACATGAGCGCGAACGATCACGCGGGTCTCGATCAGCGTGCGCGTGTGATGGTGCAAATCGTCGACGGCAAATGGAAGCTTGCTTCCGATTAAACGAGGCGAATTAACGAATTCGAATTCACAAAAAAGACGCGAGCAGTTGACGCGTCTTTTTTATTGCACGCGAGATGTCTGAATTAAAAAGCAGTGCAGCGGCGAGGGGAGGCGACTAAAGCGGTAGAGCCTGCGTTTGAGGTTTGACGCAATTGCAACGAGCAGGGAAAACCATGCTTGGCAGGCTTATACCCGATAACTAGATTCAGTTACCCGGTTCTTACTGGATTACGACACGCATTTAAAGCGTTTGGAGACAAGCAATGAAAACGACAAAACAATGGGTCCGTACCGCGATCGCGATGGCGCTCGTGTGCGGAGCAAGTGCGGCGATGGCACAGGTGAAGATTGGGGTCACGCTGTCCACGACGGGACCGGCCGCATCGCTCGGCATCCCTGAGAAAAACACGATTGCGCTGCTGCCTAAGGAAATCGCGGGCAAGAGCGTGCAATACATCGTGCTCGACGACGCATCGGATACGAGCCGCGCCGTGCAGAACACGCGCAAGCTGATCGACGAAGATCACGTCGATGCGATCATCGGTTCGACGGTCACGCCGAATTCGCTCGCGATGCTCGATCCCGCTTCTGAAGGCAAGACGCCGGTGATCTCACTCGCGGCATCGGCGGCCATCATTTCGCCGATGGACGCGAAGCGTGCGTGGGCATTCAAGACGCCGCAGAACGACGGCCTGATGGCCGATGCGATCGCCGAGTACATGGAGAAGCACGGCGTGAAGACGGTCGCGTTCATCGGCTTCGCGGATGCGTATGGCGAGAACTGGTACAACGTGTTCAGCAAGGCGGCGGAAGCGCATCATCTGAAGATCGTCGCGAACGAGCGCTATAACCGCACCGATGCATCGGTGACGGGGCAGGTGCTGAAGCTCGCTGCATCGAATGCGGATGCGGTGCTGATCGCTGGCGCGGGCACGCCGTCCGCGCTGCCTGCGAAGGCACTCAAGGAGCGCGGCTACAAGGGCAAGATCTATCAGACGCACGGCGTCGCGAACAACGACTTCCTGCGCGTGTGCGGCAAGGACTGCGAAGGCGAATTGCTGCCTGCAGGCCCGATTCTCGTCGCCGATCAGTTGCCCGATTCGAACCCGGTGAAGAAGTCGTCGCTCGCGTACAAGAACGCGTACGAGAAGGCCTATGGCGTGGGCACCGTGGCGACCTTCGGCGGTCACGCGTGGGATGCCGGCCAGATGCTCCAGCGTGCGATTCCCGAGGCGCTGAAGAAGGGCCAACCCGGCACGGAAGCGTTCCGCGTCGCGTTGCGTGAAGCGCTCGAGAACGTCAAGGACTTGCCACTCTCGCACGGCATCATGAACACGACGCCCACTGACCACAACGGTCTCGACAAGCGCGCACGCGTGATCGTCGAGATCTCTGATGGCAAGTGGAAACTCCAGAACGACTAAGACGGTACGCGCCTCTCGCGCAAGGGCGTGGGGGCCAGCGTATGCGAAAGCGCTTAAGCCACGCAGCAATTTCTGATCGATAACAATGGCAAGCTCTGCCGCGCTGTATCTCAGGCGCGGCAGTTGTTTTATGTGTTTGAGCTTCGCTTCGTGGCGGGTAGTCGTTCGGCCCGCTCTCATTGTTTCTTAGTTTCGATTTCGACGTTCCAGGACGAGGAAGTATGGATCTATCAATTGCGGCGATCCTCGCGCAGGACGGCATCACGACCGGCGCGATCTACGCATTGCTCGCGCTCGCGTTGGTGCTGGTGTTCTCCGTGACGCGCGCCATTTTCATCCCGCAAGGGGAGTTCGTGTCATACGGCGCGCTGACGCTCGCCGCACTGCAGACACAGAAGTTTCCAGCGACGTGCTGGCTGCTGATGGCGATGGGGCTCGCGTGCTTCGTCGTCGAGGTGACCGGCATGGCGCGGCATCCAGAGCGGCGGCGTCATGCGGCGCGCACGCTCGTGATGCTGGTCGGCAAGTATCTGCTGTTTCCGGTTGCAGTCTACGCGGTCACGCGCGGCGTATTCATGCAGCCGCTGCCGATGCTCGCGCAGATCGCGCTGACGCTGCTGATCGTGGTGCCGATGGGGCCGTTCGTCTATCGCCTCGCCTACGAGCCGGTTGCCGAAGGGACGACGCTGTTGCTGCTGATCGTATCCGTCGCCGTACACTTCGCGATGGTCGGCCTCGGGCTCGTGATGTTCGGCGCGGAAGGCTCGCGGACCAACGCGTTCACGGACTCCACGTTCAACGTCGGCAGCATGTCGATTTCGGGGCAGAGCGTGTGGGTGATCGGCGTCGCTGTGGTGCTGATCGGTGTGTTGTATGTGTATTTCGATCGCTCGATTTCGGGCAAGGCGTTGCGCGCGACGTCGGTGAACCGGCTCGGCGCGCAGCTGGTCGGCATCGGCACGACACAGGCGGGACGGCTCGCGTTCACGCTCGCGGCTGGTCTCGGCGTGCTGTGCGGGATTCTCGTCGCGCCGCTCACGACCATCTACTACGACTCGGGCTTCCTGATCGGTCTGAAGGGCTTTGTCGGGGCGATTATCGGCGGGCTGGTCAGTTATCCGCTGGCTTTTGCGGGTTCGATACTCGTTGGCTTGCTGGAGTCGTACTCATCGTTCTGGGCCAGTTCCTACAAGGAAGTGATCGTGTTCACGCTGATCATTCCCGTGCTGCTCTGGCGGAGTCTCGCCAGCCCGCACGCGGAAGAAGAGGAGGAGTGACGCGATGAAACGCATCATGCAAAACAGGTTCTTCTGGTTGTTTCTCGTCGTGATGTTCGCGCTGCCCGTGCTGCCGCAGCCGATCCGCGTGCCCGAGTACTGGGTGACGCTGCTCAACTACATCGGGCTGTATTCGATCGTGGCGATCGGCCTTGTGCTGCTGACAGGCATCGGCGGAATGACGAGCTTTGGGCAGGCGGCGTTCGTCGGCGTCGGCGCGTATGCGACGGCGTATCTGACGACGCAGTTCGGCGTATCGCCGTGGCTCGCGCTGATCGTCGGCGTCGTGCTGACGGCGCTGATCGCGCTGCTGCTTGGTGCCGTCACGATGCGGCTGTCGGGCCACTTCCTGCCGCTTGGAACGATCGCGTGGGGTCTCGCGTTGTTCTTCCTGTTCGGCAATATGGAAATGCTCGGCAAGTACGACGGGATCAACGGGATTCCGGTGTTGAACGTGCTCGGCATCAACCTGGAATCGGGCCGACATATCTACTACCTGATCTGGATCGTCGTGCTCTGCGCCGTGGTGTCTGTTCAGAATCTGCTTAATAGCCGGCCGGGGCGGGCGATTCGCGCGCTGCGCGGCGGCGGCTTGATGGCGGAGGCAATGGGCGTAAATACGGCGTGGATGCGCGTCGTTATCTTCGTCTACGCGGCGGTGCTGGCGGCGATTTCGGGTTTTCTGTACGCGCATCTACAGCGTGCGGTGAATCCGACGCCGTTCGGCCTCAATCACGGCATCGAATTTCTTTTCATGGCCGTGGTTGGCGGTGTCGCGCATGTTTGGGGCGCGGTGCTTGGTGCGGCGATCCTGACGATTCTGCAGGACTATCTGCAGACGCTGCTGCCGAAACTGCTCGGCGAAAACGGCAACTTCGAGATCATCGTCTTTGGCGTCTTGATGGTGCTGCTTTTGCAGTATGCACGCCAAGGCGTGTGGCCGTTCGTCGCGCGCATGTTCCCGCGCGGTCCGCGCGCGCACGTGCCGGATCATGCGGATGCTTTGCCGCAGCGCAGCAAGCCAAGTGCGGGCGAATCGCTGCTGGTGGTGGACAAGGCGCGCAAGCAGTTCGGCGGTCTGGTGGCGGTCAACGATGTCAGCTTCGAAGTGAAGGCGGGGCAGATCATCGGCTTGATCGGGCCGAACGGCGCGGGCAAGTCGACGACGTTCAATCTGGTCACGGGCGTCTTGCAGCCGACGAGTGGCTCGATTTCGTTTCAGGGCGAGCGCATCGATGCGCTCAATTCACGTGAAATCGTCAAACGCGGCATTGGGCGCACGTTCCAGCACGTCAAGCTGCTGCCGGGCATGACTGTGCTGGAGAACGTCGCGATCGGTGCGCATCTGCGCGGGCATGCGGGCGTGTGGCGCAGCGTGGCGCGCCTGAACGCGGCCGAGGAGGCACGTCTGATGGCGGAAGCGGCGCGTCAGATCCGGCGCGTGGGCCTGGAAGAGCATATGTACGACGAAGCGGGCAGCCTCGCGCTGGGCAAGCAGCGGATTCTGGAGATTGCGCGGGCGCTGTGCTGCGATCCGACGCTTCTGCTGCTTGATGAGCCGGCAGCCGGCCTGCGTTATCAGGAAAAGCAGCAACTGGCGACGCTGCTGCGCAAGCTTCGCGAGGAAGGTATGAGCGTGCTGCTGGTCGAACACGATATGGATTTCGTGATGAACCTGACGGATCGACTGGTAGTCATGGAGTTTGGGACACGTATCGCGGAAGGCTTGCCGCAAGACGTGCAGAACGATCCGGCCGTGCTGGAAGCTTATCTGGGCGGGGTGGAGTGATGGTGAATCAGACAACGGCTGCACCGATTCTCGAAGTCAACAGTCTTTCCGTGCGATATGGAAAGGTGGAAGCGCTGCACGGCGCGAAGATCGCCGTCGGCCCCGGCCAGATCGTCTCGGTGATCGGTCCGAATGGTGCGGGTAAGTCGACGCTGCTGAACGCGATCATGGGCGCGTTGCCGGTAACGGGACATGCAAAGGGCGCGATTATGTACCGGGATGAGGACGTGAGCCACGTTCCCATCGAGAAGCGCGTGGGGCGCGGCATGTGTCTTGTGCCGGAGAAACGCGAGCTGTTTGCCGCGATGACGGTCGAGGACAACCTGGTGCTGGGCGCATATCGTCGCAAGCGCGCTGGCGAGCGGAATTATCTCGACCAACTTGAGCCCGTGTTCCAGCTCTTTCCGCGGTTGAAGGAGCGTCGCAAGCAAGCTGCTGGAACGTTGTCGGGCGGCGAGCGGCAAATGCTGGCGGTTGGGCGCGCGCTGATGGGCAAGCCAGATCTGCTGATGCTCGATGAGCCGAGCTTGGGCTTGGCGCCCCTGATCGTGAAGGAGATTTTTCATATCATCAGCGCACTGCGTCAGACGGGTGTTGCCACGCTGCTGATCGAGCAGAACGCACGCGCCGCGCTACAGATCTCCGACTACGGCTATGTGCTTGAAACAGGAGAACTGGCGCTAGAAGGAGCGGCGAATGAATTGGCACAAAATCCGCGTGTCATCGAGACATATCTGGGTCTGACGAAGAAAGTCGCGTAGTCAAAGGATTTTTTGGCTGATTGGCTGTCAAATGAGCGGCGTGTTTCACGTGAAACACGCCGTTTTTTCGTCCTATACCGTCTGGACGGAATTCGGGCCAAAAGCGAACCCGCTATAATTTCGCCCATACTTTCTTTTAGGCTCACGCTGGATCCCGCGTGAGATCCGCGATGCTTTATCCCACAGAGTTTGACGTAATCGTCGTTGGCGGCGGTCATGCCGGCACGGAAGCCGCTTTGGCGTCCGCGCGCATGGGCAACAAGACGCTTTTGCTGACGCACAACATCGAAACCCTCGGTCAGATGAGCTGCAATCCGTCGATTGGCGGCATTGGCAAAGGCCATCTGGTCAAGGAAGTCGACGCACTCGGCGGCGCAATGGCTGCTGCAACTGACGAGGGCGGGATTCAATTCCGCATTCTCAACTCGTCGAAGGGGCCCGCCGTTCGGGCGACGCGCGCACAGGCTGACCGCATTCTCTACAAGGCGGCGATCCGCCATCGGCTCGAGAATCAACCGAATCTTTGGCTGTATCAGCAGTCTGTCGACGATTTGATGGTCGAAGGCGACCGCGTTGTCGGCGCCGTGACGCAGGTTGGAGTTCGTTTTCGCTCGCGTGCGGTGGTTTTGACGGCTGGTACGTTCCTCGATGGGAAGATCCACGTCGGCCTCAACAACTACACGGGCGGGCGAGCAGGGGACCCGGCTGCGGTGTCGCTGTCGGCACGGCTCAAGGAGCTGAAGCTGCCGCAGGGGCGGTTGAAGACGGGCACACCGCCGCGTATCGACGGTCGTACGATCGATTTTTCGAAGCTGGAAGAGCAGCCGGGTGACCTCGATCCGGTCCCAGTGTTCTCGTTCCTTGGACGCGTCGAGCAGCATCCGCGTCAGGTGCCGTGCTGGGTTACGCATACCAATTCCCAAACTCACGACATCATCCGTAGCGGTCTGGACCGTTCGCCGATGTACACGGGCGTCATCGAAGGCGTTGGGCCGCGATATTGCCCGTCAATCGAGGACAAGATTCACCGTTTTGCGTCGAAAGAGTCGCATCAGATCTTTCTCGAGCCGGAAGGCTTGACCACAAACGAGTTCTACCCGAACGGAATCTCCACGAGCCTGCCGTTCGACGTCCAGCTCGAGTTGGTCCGGTCGATGGTGGGCCTGGAGCACGCGCATATCCTACGTCCGGGCTATGCGATCGAATACGACTACTTCGATCCGCGTGGGCTGAAGGCGTCGCTGGAAACGAAGGTGATCAACGGTCTGTTCTTTGCCGGTCAGATAAACGGTACGACCGGCTACGAAGAGGCGGCGGCGCAAGGGCTGCTGGCCGGGATCAACGCTGGTCTATATGTGCAGGGCAAGGAAGCGTGGTGTCCGCGCCGTGATCAGGCTTATCTGGGCGTGCTGGTGGACGATCTGGTCACGCGGGGCGTGTCCGAACCGTATCGGATGTTCACGAGTCGCGCAGAATATCGCTTGAGCCTGCGCGAAGACAATGCCGACATGCGCCTGACGGAGATCGGTCGTGAACTCGGCGTGGTGGACGACGAGCGTTGGGATGCATTCAGCCGAAAACGCGACGCTGTTTCACGTGAAACAGAGCGGCTGCGCACCACATGGGTCAATCCGAAGACGCTTTCGTCTGAGGAAGCGACCGCCTTGCTCGGCAAGTCGATCGACCATGAGTACAGTCTCGCCGATCTGCTGCGGCGTCCCGGTGTTTCGTACGACGGCGTCTGCGCTTTGCGCGAAGGCGCCTGCGGCCCGGCCGAGGTACTGGCCGATGACGAAGTGCTGCTCGCGCAAATCAAGGAACAGATCGAGATCGGCGTCAAATATCAGGGTTATATCGAGCGGCAAGCTGGCGAGATCGAGCGAAACGAAGCGCACGAGAACACGAAGTTGCCCGAAAACCTCGATTACTCAGAGGTTCGAGGGCTGTCGTTCGAGGCACGTCAGAAGCTGACGCAGTTCCGCCCGGAAACGATTGGCCAGGCGTCGCGCATTTCCGGCATCACGCCGGCTGCGATCTCGCTGCTGATGGTTCACCTGAAGCGCGGCCTCGGTCGGCGCGCGCAGAAGCCCACTAACGCTGGCACCGACAACTCGCCGGTGGCTCAATGACGGCACGTATCGACACGACAGCGGGGCGCGACGCGCTCGCCGCTCTGCTGGAGGATGGCCTGCGCGAACTGGACATCGAGCTGAGCGCGGATCAAAAGGGCAAACTGCTCGACTACGTTGCGTTGCTGGCCAAGTGGAACGCCGTCTACAACCTGACGGCGATCCGCGATCCGCGGCAAATGCTGATTCAGCACATCCTCGATTCACTTTCGATCGTTCCGCATCTGGCTACGCTTGGACCGGCGACGCTGCTGGACGTCGGCTCAGGAGGCGGACTGCCGGGCGTCGTCCTTGCGATCGTGTTTCCCGAATGGACGATCACCGTCAACGACATCGTTCAGAAAAAGTCCGCGTTCCAGTCACAAGCTAAGGTGGAACTGGGCTTGGGAAATCTGTCGGTTGTCACGGGGCGGGTCGAAAATCTGCGGCCGGGCACCGAGGTTCCAGGAAAGTTCGATGTAATTGTCTCGCGCGCATTCGCAGAGCTGGCGGATTTCGTTACACTGGCCCGTCACCTCGTTGCGGACGACGGCGCGATCTGGGCAATGAAGGGCGTTCGACCGGATGGGGAAATCGAGCGCCTGCCTGAAGGCGCCCACGTGAAGCAAGTGATTCGTCTCAAAGTGCCTGCGCTGGATGCCGAGCGGCATCTGATCGAAGTCACGGTAGGCTGAATTTCAGATCGAAATTTCATTAAACAGGCTGCAAAGGGACACCTAACAGATGGCAAAAATCTTCTGCGTTGCGAACCAGAAGGGTGGAGTCGGCAAAACGACGACCGCGGTCAATCTCGCCGCGAGCCTCGCATCGCAGGGACAGCGGGTCCTGCTCATCGATCTCGATCCGCAAGGTAACGCCACCATGGGTAGCGGCGTCGACAAAGCCGCTTGCGAGAACACGGTTTACGAAGTGCTGGTCGACGGCGTGTCGTTGGTCGACGCGCGAGTGAAGTCCGAAGCTGTTTCGTATGATGTCGTGCCGGCGAACCGTGAACTGGCAGGGGCCGAAGTCGAACTCGTGGGCATGGAGAATCGCGAGCGTCAGCTCAAGGAGGCGATTGCGCACGTCGTATCGGACTACGACTTCGTGCTGATCGACTGTCCTCCAGCACTGTCGCTGCTGACGCTGAACGGACTCTGCGCCGCGCATGGCGTCGTTATCCCGATGCAATGCGAATACTTCGCGCTCGAGGGCCTGTCGGACCTCATCAATACGATCAAGCAGGTGCATGCAAACCTGAACCGAGACCTGAAGGTGATCGGCTTGTTGCGTGTGATGTTCGATCCACGCATCACGCTACAACAGCAGGTATCGGAACAACTGAAAGAGCACTTTGGAGACAAGGTGTTCGACGTCGTCATTCCGCGGAACGTGCGACTCGCCGAGGCGCCGAGTTACGGCCTGCCGGGCGTCGTGTTCGACCGCGCATCGCGCGGCGCACAGGCTTATGTGCAGTTCGGCGCGGAAATGATCGAGCGGGTGCGCCTGCTATGACGCAGCGTCAATCATCCAAAGCGGATCGAGGAACCACGATGAACGCAGTAGCACGGAAGAAGGGGTTGGGCAGGGGGCTGGAAGCGCTGCTCGGCGGAAGCGCGGATATCACCGAAGCGGTGAAGATCAACGGCGCACCTCACACGTTGCCGCTCGACAAGATGCAGGCGGGCAAGTATCAGCCGCGCACGCGCATGGACGAGGGGGCACTGCAGGAACTGGCGGCCAGCATTCGCGCGCAGGGTCTGATGCAGCCGATTCTGGTGCGGCCCGTTTCTCCGGAGAAGTTCGAAATCATCGCGGGTGAGCGGCGTTTTCGCGCTGCGCGCCTCGCTGGTCTCGAAGAAGTGCCTGTCCTGGTGCGCGACGTGCCCGATCAGGCTGCCGCCGCGATGGCACTCATCGAGAATATCCAGCGCGAGGATCTGAACCCGCTGGAAGAGGCGCAGGGTATCCAGCGGCTGCTCGATGAGTTCAGCTTCACGCATGAGCAGGCGGCCGAGTCGGTGGGGCGCTCGCGCAGCGCGGTATCGAATCTGCTGCGTCTGTTGAACCTGGCGTCTCCCGTGCAAACGATGCTGCTCGCCGGCGATCTCGACATGGGCCACGCGCGCGCACTGCTTGCCGTGGACGGGGCCACGCAGATTACGCTCGCGAACCAGGTCGTCAACAAGCGCATGTCGGTGCGTGAAACCGAAAAGCTGGTCACGGCGACGACGAAGGCTGTACCTACTGTAAAGGCGAAAGCGAACAACGACGGCGGCCGCGATACGCGACGGCTCGAAGAGGAACTGTCGGATCTGCTCGCTGCCACGGTGAAGATCAAGCTCGGACGCCGTGGGCGAGGGCAGGTGCTCGTCGATTTCGGCGACCTCGATGCACTGGAAGGCATTCTCGTTCGGCTGCGGGGCAACGCAGCCGCCGCATAAGAACCTTCTCCGATGCCCGCTGCCGAGCAAGCGCTAAGCTCACATCGCAACCTGCTAAGCACGATCTTCCACTATGCAACGAAGGAGCCGGTCCTCACCGTGCTCGTCGTTGCATTGATCGTGTTGCAGGTTTTTCATCCGCATCCGTGGGGATCGTTGCCCGCGCTGGTCGACTGGCAGACGGTGATGACGCTCGCCGGGCTCCTGATCTTGACGAAGGCCGTCGAATATTCAGGATTCCTGATGTGGCTCGCCCATCGCGTCGTCCATCACATCCGGTCGCAGCGAGCGCTGGCGTATCTGTTGATCGCGCTCGCGGCCGCGCTGTCGACGTTGCTCACCAATGATGTCGCGTTGTTCGTCGTCGTGCCGCTTACGTTGTCGCTGAACGAGTTGGCACCGCTACCGCTCAAGCGGCTCGTCATTTTCATCGCGATAGCGGTCAACGCAGGCTCGATCCTCACGCCTTTGGGCAATCCGCAGAATCTGTTTCTCTGGCAAACGAGCGGCGTCTCATTCGGCGGGTTCGTGTTCGCGCTCGCGCCCTTGTGTCTGGCGCTGATGGTGATGCTGTACGCGTTGGCCACGGTATCGTTCAAGCGGACCGCGCTGGATCTGTCGAAAGACACGGAACCGCATCCCGTCGATCGTCCGTTGCTTGGCGTTGCGGTTGTTTTGTTTGCGGCATTCGTGCTGCTCGCCGATTCTCATCGGGCGGGCATCGGACTGATTGGCGTCGGCGTCGGATTTATCTTCTGGCGCCCGCGAATCGTCCTGAAGATCGACTGGCTTTTGCTGCTGATCTTCGTGTTCATGTTCATTGTGTTGAGAAGCGTCGCAGCGCTGCCGTGGGTACACAACGCCGTCGGGCAACTGCATCTCGCGACGCCGTTGCGCGCCTACGCGGCGGGCGCCGTGCTGTCCCAGTTCATCAGCAACGTTCCCGCAGCGATCATGCTGGCCGAGTTTTCGAAGGATTGGCGCGCGCTTGCGTTCGGCGTCAGCGTCGGCGGCTTCGGATTCGCGATCGGTTCGCTGGCGAATCTGATTGCAATGAGGCTTTCAGGACAGCGCGGAATGTGGGCGCAGTTTCATCTCTTTTCGATCCCGTTCTGGGTCGTCGGCGGCGCAATCGGCGGCTGGCTTCTGTTGCATTTTTGACACTCCTGCGTGTGGCAAAAACACGCATTGGAACGTGATGCCCTAGCACAGTCCGGCCCGGATTTCCCGGTCTCCCGCGACGTCCTTACATTTGCAGTCCGACAGCATGAAAATCGGAGTTTTCCCGTATCGTGAAGCACCGTTTCATGCGGGTTATTGGTCGGGCTAAAGTCTTGAATTGCCTGCAACTATCGCTTACAATCGCCCGGATTTATTTGCTAGGCAATCCCGTAAGCGGTGCGAAAGCTCGCGGACTGAACAGGACTCTGCGGAACACTGCGATGGCGGTCAAAGCGTCGAACCAAACGCCGCAACAACGGCACGACGAACACCGCGACGGGCGCAGTGGCCCGCGAGCGACTGGTGGTCAGCGCGCCGTGCATGACGAGGCATGGGATGCCGAGCAGCAAGATAACAATATCGTTCCGCTCACGCGGGCCGAGGCCGAAAAACTGTTCGGCCCGAACGTGAGTCGTCCATCGCGCGTTACGCCGTTCAAGGTCGTGATTGCGCAAATGGTTTTGTCCCTGGGTGCGACGCTGTTGTGGTGGCTGTTCTACACGCCGCCGGGCGCTGCTGCGCTGTCAGCCTTCCTGGGAGGAGCGATTTGCTGGGTGCCGAGCGCATTGTTCGCGGCACGTCTTAAGAAGTTGAGCGGCGCCCAGACAGCGATGAGCTGGATGATCGGTGAAGCGCTCAAGATGGGGACAACGATCGCGATGTTTATTGCCATCGCCTTCTGGTATCACGACGTACGGTGGATTCCGCTGCTCGTGACCTATCTCATCGCTCTCAAGACGTACTGGATCGCGCTCGCCTGGCGATGAAGCAAACGAGACATTAGGCTGATGCGAGGCGTGAACAACGCGGCGTCAGCCACGAGGCGCGCGGGTTCGACAAAGTCCCGCGCTGGCGTGTTCCCGCAATAAAGTATTGCGGCGGGAGCGGCCCGGAAAGATTTTCGACAATTTGGGTGGCATTAACGATATGGCAGCTAGCGAAGGAACGCGCGCTCTGGATCCGTCCGAGTACATTGCGCACCACTTGCAGAATTTTTCCACCGCTCATCAGACGTCGATTTTCGACATCCACGTCTGGAATCTCGATACGCTTTTCTGGTCGATCGTATGCGGTCTCGTCACCATCCTCATCTTGCGTCTCGCTGCGCGTAAGGCGACGTCCGGCGTGCCGGGCCGTTTCCAGTGCGCAATCGAAATGCTGGTCGAGATGGTCGAGGATCAATCGAAGTCGATGATCCACGGCAACCGCACGTTCATCGCGCCGCTCGCGCTGACGGTATTCGTCTGGGTCGCGCTGATGAACTCGCTCGACTTTCTCCCCGTCGACCTGCCGGGCCGCGTGATCGGCTGGCTGGGTCTGTCGGAAGTCATCCCGCACCACCGCATCGTTCCGACTGCCGACCTGAACGGCACGCTCGGCATCGCGCTCGGCGTGTTCGCGCTGATGATTTACTACAACTTCAAGATCAAGGGCGCAGGCGGCTTCGTGCACGAGCTGCTGTCCGCTCCGTTCGGCGCGCATCCGCTGCTGTGGATCCCGAACCTTGCACTGAACATCATCGAGTTCGTCGCGAAGACGGTTTCCCTCGGCATGCGGCTGTTCGGCAACATGTACGCGGGCGAGCTGTTGTTCCTGCTGATTGCCCTGCTCGGCAGCATCTGGAGCTTCGGCGCGGACACGACGGTGCTTGGCTTCATCGGCCACGTGATCGCGGGCAGCGTGTGGGCGGTCTTCCACATCCTGATCGTTCTGCTGCAGGCGTTCATTTTCATGATGCTGACGCTGGTGTACATCGGCCAGGCACACGACTCCCACTAACGTGGCGTCGTAAGAAAGAATCAGAGTTTCAAGTATCGTAGTTTTTTAAATCCCAGTTCCAAAAAGACTTTTCACAAGGAGTGATCATGCAAGCTTTCATCGCCAACATCCAGGGTCTGACCGCCATCGGTATCGGCATCATCATCGGCCTGGGTGCTATCGGCGCCTGTATCGGTATCGGTCTGATGGGCGGCAAGTACATCGAAGCATGCGCTCGCCAGCCGGAACTGATGAACCCGCTGCAAACCAAGATGTTCCTGCTGGCTGGTCTGATCGATGCGGCGTTCCTGATTGGCGTTGGTGTGGCAATGCTGTTTGCGTTTGCGAACCCGCTGCTGTCGAAGCTGGCAGGCTGAGGTTCCTCGGAAGTGTGCGCCTGATCTATAACTGATAAGGCGCGAAGCGGAACGGGCACTAAGGCGCTGATCGAGCAATGAATCGATGAGCGCCTTGCCGTTTCCTCCTCCGACCAAGCAACGTTTAAGGAAACACCGTGAATCTCAACGCAACCCTGTTTGCGCAAATGGTCGTGTTCCTGATCCTCGCGTGGTTCACGATGAAGTTCGTGTGGCCGCCGTTGATCAACGCCCTCGACGAGCGCTCGAAAAAGATCGCCGACGGCCTCTCGGCCGCTGAAAAGGGCAAGTTGGAACTCGAAGCCGCGCACAAGCGCGTCGACCAGGAACTCGCTCAGGCACGCAACGACGGCCAGCAACGTATTGCTGACGCCGAAAAGCGTGCAGTCGCGGTCGCCGACGAAATCAAGGCACAGGCGCAAGCCGAAGCTGCGCGCATCATCGCTCAGGCGAAAGCCGACGCTGATCAGCAGGTCGTGAAGGCGCGTGAAACGCTGCGTGGCGAAGTCGCCGCGCTGGCCGTGAAGGGTGCCGAACAGATCCTGAAGCGCGAAGTCGACCAGGCGGCTCACGCCGACCTGCTGAATCAACTCAAAGCCGAGCTCTGATCATGGCCGAACTTGCAACCATCGCCCGTCCGTACGCAGAAGCGCTGTTTGGCGTGGCCGAAGCAGGTGACACCGCCGCCTGGTCCACGCTCGTGCAGGAGCTGGCACAGGTTGCGCGTCTGCCCGAAGTGCTGTCGATTGCCTCGAGCCCGAAAGTCAGCCGTACCCAGATCAGCGAACTGCTGCTGGCCGCGGTGAAATCGCCGCTCAAGGACAACCCGCAGGCGAAGAACCTGGTTCAGATGCTGGTCGACAATCATCGTCTGCCGCTCTTGCCGGAAATCGCCACGCAGTTCGAAGAGTTGAAGAACGCCCGCGAAGGTGCGGCCGATGCGCTGATCGTCAGCGCATTCCCCCTCGAAGGTGCGCAGCTGAACGACCTCGTCGCAAGCCTCGAACGCAAATTCAAGCGCAAGCTGAAGCCGACGGTCCAGGTGGACTCGTCGTTGATCGGCGGCGTTCGCGTGACGGTTGGCGACGAAGTGCTCGATACCTCGGTCCGCGCGCGGCTCGCCAGCATGCAGACGGCTCTGACGGCCTGAAGCCCTCACGTGGTTGTGACGGCTGGCACGCAACAGAATTGACTATCAGGAGCGAATAATGCAACTCAATCCCTCTGAGATCAGCGAGCTGATCAAGAGCCGGATCCAGGGCCTTGAAGCGAGCGCAGACGTTCGCAACCAGGGCACCGTGATCTCCGTGACCGACGGCATCGTGCGTATCCACGGCCTGTCGGAAGTGATGCAGGGCGAAATGCTCGAATTCCCGGGCAACGTGTACGGCCTCGCGCTGAACCTCGAGCGTGACTCGGTCGGCGCGGTGATTCTGGGCGAATACGAAAGCATCTCGGAAGGCGACATCGTCAAGACGACGGGCCGCATTCTCGAAGTGCCGGTGGGCCCGGAACTGATCGGCCGCGTGGTCGACGCACTGGGTAACCCGATCGACGGCAAGGGCCCGATCAACGCGAAGAAAACCGACGCAATCGAAAAGATTGCTCCGGGCGTGATCTGGCGTAAGTCGGTGTCGCAACCGGTGCAAACCGGTCTGAAGTCGATCGACTCGATGGTGCCGATCGGCCGTGGCCAGCGCGAGCTGATCATCGGCGACCGCCAGTGCGGCAAGACGGCCGTCGCAGTCGACACGATCATCAACCAGAAGGGCAAAGACCTGTTCTGTATCTACGTTGCGATCGGCCAGAAGGCTTCGTCGATCGTGAACGTGGTTCGCAAGCTCGAAGAAACGGGCGCGATGGAATACACGATCGTCGTCGCCGCTTCGGCTTCGGAATCGGCAGCGATGCAGTACCTCGCACCGTACGCCGGCTGCACGATGGGCGAATACTTCCGCGACCGCGGCCAGGACGCACTGATCGTTTATGATGACTTGACCAAGCAGGCTTGGGCATACCGTCAGATCTCGCTGCTGCTGCGCCGTCCGCCGGGCCGTGAAGCTTACCCGGGCGACGTGTTCTATCTGCACTCGCGTCTGCTCGAGCGTGCTGCTCGCGTCTCGGAAGAGTACGTCGAGAAGTTCACGAACGGCGAAGTGAAGGGCAAGAGCGGCTCGCTGACGGCACTGCCCGTCATCGAAACGCAGGCAGGCGACGTGACCGCATTCGTTCCGACGAACGTGATCTCGATTACCGACGGCCAGATCTTCCTGGAAACCGATCTCTTCAACGCAGGTATCCGCCCGGCAATTAACGCCGGCGTGTCGGTGTCGCGCGTTGGTGGTGCGGCGCAGACGAAGGTCGTGAAGAAGCTGTCGGGCGGTATCCGTACCGACCTCGCACAGTACCGTGAACTGGCAGCGTTCGCGCAGTTCGCATCGGACCTCGATGAAGCCACCCGCAAGCAGCTGGAGCGCGGCCGCCGCGTGACGGAACTGCTGAAGCAGCCGCAGTATCAGCCGCTGCAAGTGTGGGAGCTGTCGGTGTCGCTGTTCGCAGCGAACAACGGCTACCTCGACGATCTGGAAGTGTCGCAAGTGCTGCCTTTCGAAAAGGGCCTGCGCGATTTCCTGAAGTCGAAGCACGCTGACCTGATCAAGCGCATCGAAGACAACAAAGACCTCTCGAAGGACGACGAAGGCGCGCTGCATGCCGCACTCAAGGACTTCAAGAAGTCGGGCGCTTATTGATCCGCGAGTGATCCGCAAGGCATAAACGGACCTTGAAGCAGCGTGGGCGCGTGAAAGCGCGTCCGTGCTGCTTCGATCAAGGAGCAAGCAATGGCTGGAATGAAGGAAATTCGCGGCAAGATCAAGAGCGTGCAAAACACGCGCAAGATCACGAAAGCGATGGAGATGGTGGCCGCATCGAAGATGCGCCGCGCTCAGGAGCGCATGCGCGCTGCTCGCCCGTACGCCGACAAGGTCCGCGATATCGCTGCGCACATGAGCAGTGCTACTCCGGAATACCGTCACCCGTTCATGGTCACGAACGAAGGGGCGAAGTCGACAGGCTTCATCCTTGTCACGACTGACAAGGGTCTGTGCGGCGGTATGAACACGAACGTGTTGCGCGCTTCGCTCCAGAAGTTCAAGGAGCTGGAAGGTCAGGGCAAGACGGTCGAAGCGACGGCAATCGGCGGCAAGGGTCTGGGTTTCCTGAACCGTCTGCGCGCGAAGGTCGTGTCGAACGTCGTGCAACTGGGCGACACGCCGCACCTCGAGAAGCTGATCGGCGCTGTGAAGGTTCAGCTCGACATGTACTCGGAAGGCAAGGTTTCGGCCGTGTACATCGCGTACACCCGCTTCGTCAACACGATGAAGCAGGAGCCGGTGATCGAGCAGTTGCTGCCGCTGTCGGCGGAACAGTTCGAGCGCAAGGACGACAAGGATGGTCCGACGCCGAAAACGTCGTGGGACTACATCTACGAGCCGGACGCGCAAACCGTCGTCGACGAACTGCTGGTGCGTTATGTCGAAGCGTTGGTCTATCAGGCCGTCGCGGAAAACATGGCATCGGAACAGTCGGCACGGATGGTCGCAATGAAGGCCGCTTCGGACAATGCGAAGACGGTGATCAACGAACTGCAGCTCGTGTACAACAAGAGCCGTCAGGCAGCGATCACGAAGGAACTGTCGGAAATCGTCGGTGGCGCCGCGGCAGTCTGACGCTAACGTCGACACGCGGAAGCGCCTTCTGGCGAGTCCACCGAAACTGCGCCGTTGCGCGAGTGAAGAATTGAGTATCTAAAGGAAAAGCGATGAGTACTACTGCTTTGGTAGAAGGCAAGATCGTACAGTGCATCGGCGCGGTGATCGACGTGGAATTCCCGCGTGAGAACATGCCGAAGGTTTACGACGCGCTCATTCTCGAAGGTTCGGACCTGACGCTCGAAGTCCAGCAGCAGCTGGGCGACGGCATTGTCCGTACCATCTGTCTGGGTTCGTCGGACGGTCTGCGCCGTGGCGTCGTGGTGAAGAACACCGCGAAGCCGATCAGCGTGCCCGTAGGCAAGGCGACCCTCGGCCGCATCATGGACGTGCTGGGCCGTCCGATCGACGAAGCCGGCCCGATCTCGAGCGAAACGACGCGTTCGATCCACCAGAAGGCGCCGAAGTTCGACGAACTGTCGCCGTCGACGGAACTGCTCGAAACGGGTATCAAGGTTATCGACCTGATCTGCCCGTTCGCAAAGGGCGGTAAGGTCGGTCTGTTCGGTGGTGCTGGCGTGGGCAAGACCGTCAACATGATGGAGCTCATCAACAACATCGCGAAGGAGCACGGCGGTTACTCCGTGTTCGCGGGCGTGGGCGAGCGTACCCGTGAAGGGAACGACTTCTATCACGAAATGAAGGACTCGAACGTTCTGGACAAGGTCGCGCTGGTGTACGGCCAGATGAACGAGCCGCCGGGCAACCGTCTGCGCGTCGCGCTGACGGGCCTGACGATGGCCGAGCACTTCCGTGACGAAGGCCTCGACGTGCTGTTCTTCGTCGACAACATCTACCGTTTCACGCTGGCCGGTACGGAAGTGTCGGCACTGCTGGGCCGTATGCCTTCCGCAGTGGGCTATCAGCCTACTTTGGCTGAAGAAATGGGCAAGCTGCAAGAGCGTATTACGTCGACGAAGACGGGCTCGATTACGTCGGTGCAGGCCGTGTACGTCCCTGCGGATGACTTGACCGACCCGTCGCCGGCTACGACCTTCGGCCACCTGGACGCAACCGTCGTTCTGTCGCGTGACATCGCTTCGCTGGGTATCTACCCGGCAGTGGACCCGCTCGATTCGACCTCGCGTCAGATCGACCCGCACGTGATCGGCGAAGAGCACTACAACATCACGCGTGGTGTTCAGCAAACGCTGCAGCGCTACAAGGAACTGCGCGACATTATCGCGATTCTGGGTATGGACGAACTGTCGCCGGAAGACAAGCTGTCGGTCGCGCGCGCTCGTAAGATCCAGCGTTTCCTGTCGCAGCCGTTCCACGTTGCTGAAGTGTTCACGGGCTCGCCGGGCAAGTACGTGCCGCTGAAGGAAACGATCCGTGGCTTCAAGATGATCGTTGAAGGCGAGTGCGATCACCTGCCGGAGCAGGCGTTCTACATGGTCGGCACGATCGACGAAGCCTTCGAAAAGGCCAAGAAGATCCAGTAACGGCTGGGTGTAACCAGGCGGACGCTGTATCGGTGATTCAGCGTCCACGCAATTACGCTCAACTCGGAGTCGACATAAATGGCAACCATCAAGGTAGACGTCGTCAGCGCGGAAGAGCAGATCTTCTCGGGCCAGGCGAAGTTCGTTGCGCTGCCGGGCGAAGCGGGCGAGCTCGGCATTCTGCCGGGCCACACGCCGCTCATCACGCGGATTCGTCCGGGTGCCGTGCGCATCGAATCTGAAAACGGCGAAGAGGAGTTCGTGTTCGTCGCTGGCGGCATTCTCGAAGTTCAGCCGGGCGCGGTGACGGTTCTGGCCGACACGGCGATCCGCGGCAAGGATCTCGACGAAGCGAAGGCCGAGCAGGCTCGCAAGCGCGCAGAAGAAGCGCTGCAGAACACCGGCTCGAACCTCGAATACGCGACTGCGCAAGCGGAACTCGCGTATGCGACGGCTCAGCTGGCGGCGATCCAGCGTCTGCGTAAACTGCGCGGACAACAATAAGCAGCACAATTGAAAAGCAGCCCTCGTGGCTGCTTTTTTTATCGCATACTTGACGTTTACGGAAAGGTAAGCAAAATCATACCGACGAGCCCGAAACAGCTAGAAAGCTGCGGGTAAGACTTGATGCCGGACGGATCATCCGCGGGGCACAATCGGTCGCAAACTCATTCCTATACTGGGATTCATCTCTGGAGACAACACCATGGCAACGCAAGCGGCAGGAGTGGGCGCAGTCATCGAACCGAAAGACGGGCTGTCATACGTGCGCGGTTCGACTGACGTACCACTCAGCGAGTCGACGGTCGGACAGTTTCTTGTCGATACGGCACGGCGCTTCCCCGAGCGGCCGGCTGTGGTGTTCCGTGAGCAGGAGATTCGCTGGAATTGGCGGGAGTTTCAGCAAGAAGTCGACGTTTTGGCGTCGGGATTGCTGGAACTTGGCATCCAGAAGGGAGACCGCGTCGGCATCTGGTCGCCGAACCGCGTCGAGTGGCTGATGACGCAATTTGCGACGGCGCGTATCGGCGCTGTGCTCGTCAATATCAACCCCGCTTACCGCCTGGCCGAGCTTGAGTACGCGCTGAACAAGGTTGGTTGCAAGGCGATTATCTCGGCCGAGAAATTCAAGTCGTCGATGTATCTGCAGATGCTGCAGGAGCTGGCGCCCGAACTGGCGTCGGCCACGCCCGGCGATCTGCGCGCCGCGCGGCTACCCGATCTGCGCATCGTGATCCGGATGTGCGACACCGAAACGCCCGGCATGCTCACGTTCTCAGATGTCATCGAACAGGGACGCACCGCATTCGATCCCGCAAGACTCGACGCAATCGGCGCAACGCTCAACGCCAACGACCCGATCAACATCCAGTTCACGAGCGGCACGACGGGCAATCCGAAAGGCGCGACGCTGACGCACCGGAACGTCGTGAATAACGCACGCTACATCGCGATGGCGATGCGGCTCACGGAGCAGGATTCCCTGTGCATCCCGGTACCGCTGTATCACTGCTTCGGGATGGTGCTCGCCGTGCTGGCGTGCGTTTCGGTGGGGGCTGCGATGGTGTTCCCCGGCGAGGCGTTCGACCCCGGCGCGACGCTGAAAGCCGTCGCCGAGGAGAAATGCACGGCGCTGCATGGCGTGCCGACCATGTTCATTGCCGAGCTCGACCATCCCGATTTCGCGACTTTCGATCTCACGCGTCTCCGCACGGGCATCATGGCGGGCTCGCCGTGCCCAATCGAAACGATGAAACGCGTCGTGTCGCAGATGCACCTTGCCGAAATCACGATTGCCTACGGTATGACTGAGACAAGTCCGGTGTCGTTCCAGAGCTCGACGACCGATCCCCTGGACAAACGGACGACCACGGTCGGCCGGATTCAGCCGCATCTGGAGGTCAAGGTAGTCGATCCACTCGGCAATATCGTGCCCGTGGGCGAAACGGGCGAGCTGTGTACGCGCGGCTATTCGGTAATGAACGGCTATTGGGGCGACGAAGCGAAGACACGCGAAAGCGTTGTCGACGGCTGGATGCACACGGGCGACCTGGCGACGATCGACGCCGAGGGCTATTGCAACATCGTCGGCCGTCTGAAGGACATGCTGATTCGCGGCGGCGAGAACATCTACCCGCGCGAAATCGAGGAGTTTCTGTTCCGCCACCCCAAGATTCAGAGCGCGCAGGTGTTCGGCGTGCCGGACTCGAAGTATGGCGAGGAAGTGTGCGCGTGGATCGTCGTGCGCGCCGGCGAGAGTCTCACGGCCGAAGACGTGCAGGAGTTCTGCCGCGGCCAGATCGCGCACTACAAGATTCCGAAATACATCCGCTTTGTCGACGAGCTTCCGATGACGGTGACCGGCAAGGTTCAGAAGTTCGTGATGCGCGAACGGATGATCGACGAGCTTCGTTTGAAAGAAGACAAGACCGCCTGATGTAGCGCGGTTGCATCCCGAAGCAGAAAAGCGAAACGCCGTGTGCAGGGCACACGGCGTTTCGCTTTGAGGGGAAGTGCCCGCTCGCGCACAGAAGCTTGATGGCGCGCAAACGTTTGGCAGGGCAAAAAAAAAGCGGGCCTGGAGCCCGCTAAAAACCACACGCTACGGGGTTAGCGCGAGGAGACCATTGGAGGAACCGACTACTCGGCGCGCTCGACGCCGATCACGATTCCAGCAGAGATGCCCCTTTGCAGAGCTTCGACGCTTTTACGCCAACCGGCCAAGGAGGTGTGTTCAAAGACACTACTACCCGGCCGCATCCGTGCTGAACCCGTGAAAGGCATTGTGGGCGAATTACCCGGCTCGCGCGGTAACAAAGTGTTTCAGGTTGTAACGCCCGCCAGATAAGGCGTTGCGGGATTTTTTGCGATATCGAAACGCTTGTTCGGCAAATATTGCCGATACCTTTCGAGTCCATTGCCCCGCCTTTCGCCCGACCGTTCGAATCGGATACTGCGCTGCGCTATCCCGTTTTCAGTGGTGTACCGTTCGTCCAGCCCGCCCACGCAAGGCTCCGAAGTCGAATGCTCATACGGATCACGCGGATACTTGTTTAAAACTTCCGTTTGCCATCTGGTGCTAAAAATGCTGCAGCACAGCAATAACCGACCGTCCTGACGGGACTTGTCAGCGACCACGCGAGGACACAAAACCGCCAGACCGAACTTCAGGCAGCCGCTTGTACCAATCGGTAAGTGCGACTGCCTCGGCCGTCACAATCTCGGCGTTATTTCAGCCACTTATCGGATATCGACTGGTATTCCCCCGACGCGCGAGCGAGGTGCAACCACTGGTCGACATACTGCTGAAACACCACATCGCCACGCGGCACCAGCCATGCCTTTTCTCCATACTGGAACGGTTTGTCAGGATGTACCGCGCACAGACCGGGATTGAGCTTTTGCTGCAACAGCGTCTCAGACGCGTCCGTGACCATCACATCCGCTTTGCCGGCCAGTATCTGCTTGAAGATCGTCACGTTGTCCGGATAGAGGACCTGGCTCGCATGCGGAAAGAACTGCTTGGCGAACCGCTCATTGGTGCCGCCCGGATTGAAGATCACGCGAGTGGACGGCTGATCGATCTGCGCGACGGTCTGGTATTTGTCGACGTCGTCGCAACGCACGATGGGCGACTTTCCGTCCACCTGATACGCCACCGTGAAGAAAGCCCGCTTCTGCCGATCCAGTGTCGTCGACACACCGCCGACGGCGACATCGCACTTCGCAACGAAGTCGGTCATCAGGTTCGACCATGACGTCTTCACGAATTCCGCCTTAACGCCGAGCGATTTCGCCAGCGACTCGGCCATTTCGATGTCGATCCCTTCAAACTGGCCGTCCTGTTTATAGAACGAGTACGGCTTGTAGTCGCCCGTCGTGCATGCTCGCATCGTGCCGCGCGCGAGGATCTCATCGAGCCGAGACGCCGCCGCAGGTGCGACACTTTGCGCCTGGACCGTGCCGGCACAGCACATGGCGCCAAGAAGGGCCAACGTAGCTTTCTTCATTGAGTCTCCTTTATCGTTATCTATGTGGGTGCAACGGAATCGATAATAGTCCGCACAACTACCGGTGACCATCGACCGGATGGCATAGGACAAACAGCAATTGCCAGGATTACGGAGGCGGCGTCGGGCGCTCAGCGGTTAAAATGCGTCTTTGCCTTCAGTCGCGAGCGCCGTGGCCCACAACCTCCTCAACGACACTTTCCTGCGCGCGTTGTTGCGCCAGCCGACCGAGTACACGCCGATCTGGCTGATGCGCCAGGCAGGACGCTATCTGCCGGAATACAACGCGACGCGTAGCCGCGCGGGCAGCTTCCTCGGCCTCGCGAAGAATCCCGATTACGCGACGGAAGTCACGTTGCAGCCGCTCGAACGCTATCCGCTCGACGCCGCGATTCTTTTCTCCGACATCCTGACCATCCCCGACGCGATGGGGCTCGGCCTCGATTTCCAGGTCGGCGAAGGGCCGAAGTTCGCGCGTCCGGTCCGCACCGAAGCGGACGTCGCGCGTCTGGCTGTGCCGGATATCGACAGCACGTTGCGTTACGTCACCGACGCCGTGCGCCAGATCCGCACCGCGCTCACCGACGCGCAAGGCCGTCAGCGCGTGCCGCTGATCGGCTTCTCGGGCAGCCCGTGGACGCTTGCGTGCTACATGGTCGAAGGCGGCGGCTCTGACGATTTCCGGACCGTGAAGTCGATGCTGTATGCCCGTCCCGACCTGATGCATCGCATCCTGGACGTCAACGCGAAGGCGGTGGCGGCCTATCTGAACGCGCAGATCGAAGCGGGCGCGCAAGCCGTGATGATTTTCGACACGTGGGGTGGGGCGCTTGCCGACGGCATCTATCAGCGCTTCTCACTGCACTACATCCAGCAGGTCGTGAGTCAGTTGAAGCGCGAGCACGACGGCAACCGCGTGCCCGTGATCACTTTCACGAAGGGCGGCGGCCTGTGGCTCGAAGAGATTGCCGCGACGGGTGTCGATGCTGTCGGGCTCGACTGGACGGTGAATCTGGGCAAGGCGCGCGAGCGCGTCGGTGGCAAGGTGGCGCTACAGGGCAACATCGATCCTTCTGTGCTGTTCGCGCCGCCGTCGACGATTCGCATCGAAGCGCGCGCGGTGCTCGACAGCTTCGGTAATTTCCCCGGTCACGTCTTCAATCTTGGGCATGGTATTTCGCAGTTCACGCCGCCCGAGAACGTCGCCGAACTGGTCGATGAAGTGCATCGGCATAGCCGCACGATCCGGTCGGCGGGTGGCGACGCCAAGGCGTGAAGGAATCGTCCGGATTGTGACGTTTTTGTTGCGACGCAACGACGTGGGCTCTCGGTCTGAGGGGAAAATAGCGTTCCAAAGTCCGCCCCGAGGCCCTCTTAGCGTTGTCAAGACTTGACTTATGCACACTTGTCACGCTGCGGCGCGGTAGAGGGATCGATCGTCGCAGCTGCCTTGAAAAGTACGCGGAAATCTGTTGAAGGCCTTGAGCGACAAGGCTTTCCGGGTTCCTAAGACAAATGTGCGCTATCCCACACAGAGGCCCGTACCACGGCCCTTGCGGGACATCAGGGCCAAGTTCTCAACAAAGTTATCCACAGGCAGGCGGGATCGGGCGCAATTGTCGATGCAAAATCAAAACTTAGCGCCGAAATTGAAGTTTTACTTTAAGTGTGTCGGCGGCGGCTCTCGGTCGGTGAATAACTTTCCTTACGAACGGTGCCTATGCGGGTCGTCGATCTGACGGGCACCTACGTCCGCGTCGCGCTCGATCATCCTCTGCCGACGCTTTTCGATTACCGCTGTGACGCCTCACTGGCGCCGGCGCCGGGCATGCTCGTCAGCATGCCGTTCGGCAAGCGGCATGTCGTGGGCCTCGTCATGGAAGTGACTGCTCACAGTGACGTGCCCGCCGACCGCCTGAAATCGGTCCATAGCGTCTGCGCCGCCTGCCCGCCGCTCTCCGAACATTGGCTGCAACTCACGCAGTTCGCCGCCGACTACTACCAGCGCGGCATCGGTGAAGTTGCGTTGCCGGCGCTTCCCCAGGCATTGCGCGATGCGGCGCGCTGGACGCGGCTTTTCGCTCCCGAGGAGCGTTATCGTCTGTTGCCCGCAGGGCGCGCCGCGCTGCCCGACGCGCTTCCGGCGCGTGCCACGGCGTTGCGCCGTCTTGCAGCCGCACTCGCGGAAGCCGATACGCTGCCCGCCGCGGAAGCCCGTGCGTTGCACGCGAAGGCAACCGTGACGCTCGAAGCGTGGCAAGCCGAAGGCTGGGTCGCGCTCGAAGTGGTCGATCCTGCCGCGCACAGCCTGTCGCGGGATCACACGCCGCGCAGCGCGACGCTGCCGACGCTCACGGACGAGCAAACGGCCGCCGTCGAAGCGATCCGCGACGCGCAAGCCTTCGCGCCGTTCCTGTTGCATGGCGTGACGGGCAGCGGCAAGACGGAGGTCTACCTGCGGGCGCTGGCGGGCTTGCTGGCGACCAATCCGCAAGCGCAGGCGCTCGTCCTCGTGCCCGAGATCAACCTGACGCCGCAATTCGAGGCTGCGTTCCGCGCGCGCTTCGCGTCGATGGACGATACCGAAATCGTCACGCTGCACAGCGGGCTAGCCGAGGGCGAGCGCGCCCGCAACTGGTTTGCCGCGCACACGGGGCGCGCGCGCATCGTGCTGGGCACGCGGCTCGCCGTGCTGGCGTCGCTGCCGCATCTGGCCATCATCGTCGTCGACGAGGAACACGACCCGGCGTACAAGCAGCAGGAAGGCTTGCGATATTCCGCGCGCGATCTCGCCATCTGGCGCGCGAAGCAACTGGGCGTGCCCGTCGTGCTCGGCTCGGCGACGCCGTCGCTGGAAAGCTGGTGGCAGGTCGAGCAAGGACGCTACAAACGGCTCACGTTATCGCGCCGCGCCGTCGCTGACGCAGTGCTGCCAACCGTCCACCTCGTCGATCTGGAAGACGAGCAGCGGCGTGGACGCGCTCCAGTGGAGGGTTTGTCGGGGCCGCTGATCGCGGCGCTGAAGGCGCGCCTCGAGCGAAGCGAACAGAGTCTCGTATTCCTCAACCGTCGCGGCTACGCGCCTCAGCTGGCGTGCGACGCATGTGGCTGGGTGGCGGGATGCCCGCGATGCAGCGCCTACGTCGTGCTGCACAAGCCGGAGCGCGCGCTGCGCTGCCATCACTGCGGCTGGGAATCGCGCATTCCGCGCTCGTGTCCGGAATGCGGCAATGTCGATATCGCGCCGCTCGGACGCGGGACGCAGCGTATCGAAGAAGCGCTCGCCGGCGCCGTGCCGGGCGCGCGCGTGTTGCGCATCGATGCCGACAGCACGCGACGCAAGGGCAGCGCGCAGGCGCTGTTTTCCGACGTGCATGCGGGCGAGGTGGATATTCTCGTCGGCACGCAGATGATCGCGAAGGGCCACGATTTCCGCCGTGTGTCGCTGGTGGGCGTGCTGAACGCCGACACGGCGCTGTTTTCCCACGACTTCCGCGCGAGCGAGCGCCTCTTCGCGCAACTGATGCAGGTGAGCGGCCGGGCGGGCCGCGCCGGTCTGCCAGGCGAGGTGCTGGTGCAAACGCGCTATCCGCGTCATGCGCTTTATCACGCACTGGCTCGCCACGATTACGTCGGCTTCGCCAATTCGACGCTGGCCGAACGGCGCGACGCGCATCTGCCGCCGTTCGTCTATCAGGCGATGCTGCGCGCCGAAGGCCGCACACTGGACGCCGCGCTGACGTTCCTGCAGCAGGCGGCCGCCGTGCTGACTGACATTCCTGCCGCCAGCCGCGTGACCGTCTACGACGCTGTGCCGCTCACCATCGTCAAGGTGATGCACGTGCATCGCGCGCAATTGCTGATCGAAAGTGCGTCTCGGGCAGCGTTGCAGACGACGCTGCGCGCCTGGCAACCCGTGTTGCGCACGCTGAAAGGCGTGCTGCGCTGGAGCGTCGAGGTCGATCCGCTCGACATCTAGCGAGCCGTGCTGTAAGCAATTTGTCGGCAAGCTGCACGCATCTGCTCGCAAATCCATTTAAGTCATATCGATAAAACGAAAGGTCGTTTCGTTTCGCGACATCGCTCGACTATATTTCGCCGGATCGGCGCATGAATCACAACAATCGATAGCGCGTGCGCCGCCAACTTTGACCGGGGCACAACGATGAGCGATACGAGACATACCTTGCCGGCGGGCGCACAGCCTTCGCGACGGGCAAGCACGACAGGCGGCGGCGGACTTTTTTCGACGGAAGACTGGTGGGCCGTATGGGTCGGCCTGCTGGTGATCGTCGTTGCCTGGGCGCTATTCGCGTCGGGCAGCAGCATCAAGTGGCTCGCGACGGCGCCCGCGAAATGGACCGATCCCGGCGCGGCCGGACAAGATCTGGTCAAGCATCTGCCGAATTACATCGCGCTGTTCGTCGTGTTCACCGTGCTGTTCGGCGTCAGCCTGAGCGTGCTGAAGCAGCGCATCGCGCACTTCCTGGCGTCGTTCGCGATCCTGTTCGTCGTGTCGGTGCTGATTTTCGAAGTCGGCGCGTGGGCCAATGCGTCGAAGTACAACCTCGAACCGCCGCTCGTCGCGCTCGCGCTTGGCTTGCTGATCTCGAATGTGTTCCGCCTGCCCGAATGGTTTTCGGCGGGATTGCGCGTCGAGTTTTACATCAAGGTGGGGATCGTGCTGCTCGGCGCGACGCTGCCGTTCACGCTGCTCGTCTGGGCGGGCCCGGTTGCTGTCGGACAGGCGACCATCGTTTCGCTCGTCACGTTCTTCGTGATCTTCTTCGCCGCGAAGGCGCTTGGGCTCGACAAGCGGTTCGCCGCGGTGCTTGGCGTCGGCGGCGCGGTGTGCGGCGTGTCGGCGGCGATCGCGATTGCGGGCGCGGTGCGCGCGAAACGCGAGCATGCGTCGGTGGCGATCACGCTGGTGATCCTGTGGGCGATCGTGATGATCTTCGTGCTGCCGTTCGCGTCGCGCTCGCTCGGACTGTCGACGGCCGTTGCGGGCGCATGGATCGGCACCTCGGAATTCGCCGACGCCGCGGGTATCGCCGCAGCACAAGCCTATGGCGACTTCGCGAAGCACGCGGGCGGCGCGATCGCGGGATCGCCCGAAGCGTCGCTTCAGGCGTTCACGCTGATGAAGGTGGTTGGCCGCGACATCTGGATCGGCATCTGGGCGTTCCTGCTCGCGATCGTCGCGACGACGCGCTGGGAGTCCAGCGAAAGCGGTGTAACCGCCAAGGCCGACGCGCGCGAAATCTGGGCGCGCTTTCCGAAGTTCGTGATCGGTTTCGTGATCGCGTCCGCGCTCGTCACGTGGATCGCGAGCCACTACTCGCTCGCCGACTACCGCAAGGTGGTGACGCCGGAATTCGTCGCGCCGATTACCGCGCTGCGCACATGGGCGTTCATCTTCTGCTTCTTCAGCATCGGACTGACGACGCGCGTGCGCTCACTGGCGGCCACGGGCATCAAGCCGTTTATCGCGTTCACGGTCGGCGTCGCCGTCAATATCGCCATCGGCTACGCGCTGTCCGCGCACGTGTTCGCACCGTATTGGAATAGCTTGGGGCAGGGCTCGTGAGCGCGCCCGTCCTCGACGACGCCATCGACGCGCAGCCCGGTGAACGCCGGCCGTGCTGCGCGGATTGCCGGTTTCGCGCCGAGGATCGGCATTCGCTTGAGCAGAGCATTCCGGGCCTCGCTGTGTTCGGTTCGGGCTTCGGCGCCAGTGTTGCCGACAGCCGCCTGTGTCTGGTTCACGACCAGCTCGTCGCACCGCGCGACAGCTGCCGCCGGTTCGCGCCGATGCGCTGACGGCATCCGCGTCATCGAGGCGCGTATCTGCAGCGCGCCACGCACCTCGAAACGCTTAGCCGCGAGTCGACTTCGGCTGCGCGTCGCGCTCGTCGTCGCGCACTTCAATGGGTACCAGTTCGCGGCGCGACACACCCGTCGCGCCGCGGATGAACAGCACCATGCACGTCGCGAACATCATCCAGACCCCCGTCACTACCAGCCATTTTTCCATTTTGGTCACCCCGTATAGCGAGACTTCGAACCCCGTACCGTGCGTCATTGCGCATCTCATGACCGGTATAACGGCGCAATTTTCGTTTCGATAAGGGTTGCCTGAAAATAAACCGATCCAGGGAAAACACCGAGCGCAACCGCATGCATCCAGACGGTGCATACCGGCCGCAAACCCTTGTGTGACGGGCGTTGCCAAAGGGTGCAACCGTTTCTCGCCACTGGTTGCACCTTTTTATTGAGAGGGGTACGATTCGGCCAACTCTTAAGTCTTTGGCCGGCGTCCGCCCGGCGCATAAAGAAGGAACCATGGCGAGCACCACCCTTGGCGTCAAAGTCGACGATCTGTTGCGTACCCGGCTGAAAGATGCCGCCACGCGTCTCGAACGCACTCCGCACTGGCTGATCAAGCAGGCGATCTTCGCGTACCTGGAGAAGATCGAACACGGTCAACTTCCCGCCGAACTGTCGGGCCACCATAACGCAACCGAACTGGTCGAAGGCGCCGCCGATTCCGACGAAAGCGACGGGCTGCATCCGTTCCTCGAATTCGCGCAGAGCGTGCAGCCGCAGTCGGTGCTGCGCGCGGCGATCACGGCGGCGTATCGCCGTCCCGAGCCGGAGTGCGTGCCGTTCCTGCTTGGCCAGGCGCGCCTGCCCGCGAATATCGCGAGCGAAGTGCAGACCCTGGCGGGCAAGCTCGTCGAAACGCTGCGCGGCAAGAGCAAGGGCGGTGGCGTCGAAGGGCTGATCCACGAATTCTCGCTGTCGAGCCAGGAAGGCGTCGCGCTGATGTGTCTCGCGGAAGCGCTGCTGCGCATTCCCGATCGCGCCACGCGCGATGCACTGATCCGCGACAAGATCAGCAAGGGCGACTGGCGCTCGCACGTCGGTCATGCGCCGTCGCTGTTCGTGAACGCAGCGACGTGGGGCCTGATGATCACCGGCAAGCTGGTGACGACGAATAGCGAAACGGGTCTGTCGTCGGCGCTCACGCGCATGATCGGCAAGGGCGGCGAGCCGCTGATCCGCAAGGGCGTCGACATGGCGATGCGTCTGATGGGCGAGCAGTTCGTCACGGGCGAAAACATCTCGGAAGCGCTGGCGAACAGCCGCAAGTTCGAAGCGCGCGGTTTCCGCTACTCGTACGACATGCTCGGCGAAGCCGCGACGACGGAAGCCGACGCGCAGCGCTACTACGCGTCGTACGAACAGGCGATCCACGCGATCGGCAAGGCGGCAGGCGGCCGCGGCATCTACGAAGGCCCCGGCATCTCGATCAAGCTGTCCGCGCTGCATCCGCGCTATTCGCGTTCGCAGCAGGAACGCACGATGAGCGAACTGCTGCCGCGCGTGCGCGCGCTGGCGATCCTCGCGCGCCGCTACGACATCGGCCTGAACATCGACGCCGAAGAAGCGGACCGTCTGGAAATCTCGCTCGATCTGCTCGAAGCGCTGTGCTTCGATCCGGAGCTGCAAGGCTGGAACGGCATCGGCTTCGTCGTGCAGGCTTACCAGAAGCGCTGCCCGTTCGTGATCGACTACATCGTCGATCTGGCGCGCCGCAGCCGTCACCGCATCATGGTGCGTCTGGTGAAGGGTGCGTACTGGGATACGGAAATCAAGCGCGCGCAGGTGGATGGTCTCGAAGGCTATCCGGTGTACACGCGCAAGATCTATACGGACGTGTCGTATGTCGCGTGCGCGAAGAAGCTGCTCGGCGCGCCGGATGCCGTCTATCCACAGTTCGCGACGCACAACGCGCACACGCTGTCCGCGATCTATCACCTCGCGGGCCAGAACTACTATCCTGGCCAGTACGAGTTCCAGTGCCTGCACGGCATGGGCGAGCCGCTGTACGAAGAAGTCACGGGTCGCGACAAGCTGAACCGTCCGTGCCGCGTGTATGCGCCTGTCGGCACGCATGAAACGCTGCTTGCGTATCTTGTGCGCCGCTTGCTGGAAAACGGCGCGAATACGTCGTTCGTGAACCGTATCGCCGATGAAAGCGTGGCCATCAAGGACCTCGTTGCTGATCCGGTGGAAGAAGCCGCGAAGGTTGTGCCGCTCGGCGCGCCGCACGCGAAGATTCCGCTGCCGCGCAATCTGTTCGGTGCGGAGCGTACCAATTCGATGGGCCTCGATCTGTCGAACGAACATCGTCTCGCGTCGTTGTCGTCGGCGTTGCTGGCGAGCGCGCATCATCCGTGGCGCGCCGCGCCGATGCTCGAAGACAACGAGATCGCTGTCGGCAATGCGCGCGACGTGCGCAATCCGTCGGATCATCGCGACCTCGTCGGCACGGTTGTCGAAGCGACGCCCGAACACGTGAGCGCCGCGCTCTCGCACGCTGTCGCCGCCGCGCCGATCTGGCAGGCGACGCCCGTCGAAGCACGCGCCGATTGCCTCGCGCGTGCCGCCGATCTGCTTGAAGCACAGATGCATACGCTGATGGGTCTGGTCGTGCGCGAAGCGGGCAAGTCGCTGCCGAACGCCGTCGCCGAAATCCGCGAAGCTATCGACTTCCTGCGCTACTACTCGACGCAGATTCGCGACGAATTTTCGAACGACACGCATCGTCCGCTCGGTCCCGTGGTGTGTATCAGCCCGTGGAATTTCCCGCTGGCGATCTTCATGGGTCAGGTTGCGGCTGCGCTCGCAGCAGGCAACACGGTGCTCGCGAAGCCGGCTGAACAGACGCCGCTGATCGCCGCGCAAGCCGTGCGCATTCTGCGCGAAGCCGGCGTGCCCGCAGGCGCTGTGCAACTGCTGCCGGGCGACGGTGAAACGGTCGGCGCCGCTCTGGTCGCCGATGCGCGCACGCGCGCCGTGATGTTCACCGGCTCGACGGAAGTCGCGCGTCTGATCAACAAGACGCTGTCGAACCGTCTCGACCCCGAAGGCAAGCCGATTCCGCTGATCGCCGAAACGGGCGGCCAGAACGCGATGATCGTCGATTCGTCGGCGCTCGCGGAACAGGTGGTCGCGGACGTGCTGCAGTCGTCGTTCGATTCGGCCGGTCAACGTTGTTCGGCGCTGCGCGTTCTCTGTCTGCAGGACGACGTCGCGGATCGCACGCTCGAAATGCTGACGGGCGCGATGAAGGAACTGGCTGTCGGCAATCCGGACCGTCTGTCGGCCGATGTGGGTCCCGTGATCGACGCGGACGCGAAGCGCGGTATCGACGCGCACATCGCCGGGATGCGCGAGAAGGGCCGCAAGGTCACGCAGCTGCCGATGCCGGATGGTTGCAATGCCGGCACCTTCGTTCCGCCGACGCTGATCGAACTCGACAGCATCGACGAATTGAAGCGCGAAGTGTTTGGTCCGGTGCTGCACGTGGTGCGTTATCGCCGCAGCGCGCTCGACAAACTGCTTGAACAGATTCGCGCAACGGGTTACGGCCTGACACTCGGCATCCATACGCGTATCGATGAAACCATCGCGCATGTGATCAGCCGCGCGCACGTGGGCAACATCTACGTGAACCGTAACGTGATCGGTGCTGTGGTCGGCGTGCAGCCGTTCGGCGGCGAAGGGTTGTCGGGCACAGGTCCGAAGGCAGGCGGCGCGCTGTATCTGCAACGTCTGCTCGCGACGCGCCCCGCTGGTCTGCCGAAGTCGCTCGCGCAAACGCTGATGGTTGATGGTTCGCAAGCTGCATCGAATGGTGCGCAAAACGGCAACGCGGCAAGCGATAA
Organism: Paraburkholderia steynii; assembly: GCF_900100565.1. Taxonomy (NCBI): domain Bacteria; kingdom Pseudomonadati; phylum Pseudomonadota; class Betaproteobacteria; order Burkholderiales; family Burkholderiaceae; genus Paraburkholderia; species Paraburkholderia steynii. The sequence goes on from NZ_FNDI01000007.1 coordinate 164,870, forward strand.
TCCTGCCGCAGCGCTGACGTCGCTGCGCGACTGGCTGATCGCGGAACGCGAGCCGGTGCTGGCCGCGCGTTGCGACGGCTATCTGGCAAACATTCCGGCGGGCGCGACGGCCGTGCTGTCCGGTCCGACGGGCGAGCGCAACACGTACACGCTCGGCGCGCGCGGCACGGTGCTGTGCGTTGCATCGACGGCAAGCGGCGCGCGCGTGCAGTTCGCGGCGGCGCTCGCGACGGGCAACAAGGCGCTGTTCGAAGGCGCGGCGGGCGAGCAGTTGTATGCTGCGCTACCCGCGTCGCTCAAGCAGTACGCGAGCGTGAAGAAGAGCGCGGAAGCATCGTTCGATGCCGCGCTGTTCGAAGGCGACAGCGACGAGCTGCTGACACTCGTGAAGGACATCGCGAAGCGCGCGGGTCCGATCGTGTCGGTGCAGGGCGTCGCGGCGCGGGCGCTGGAAAGCGGCGATGAGGATTACGCACTCGAACGTCTGTTGACGGAGCGTTCGGTGAGCGTGAACACGGCAGCAGCAGGCGGTAATGCGAATTTGATGACGATCGGCTGAGCGAACCTCGCTTGATCGATTCAAAAAAATGGCGCGAGACGGCGACCCCGATCACCGCGCCGTCCACACCTGGTACCAAGGAGAAGCTATGCAACATACGATGAAAAAGCTGGCAGGCGCGACGCTGTTCGCTGCCATGTCGCTGGCGGGGACTGCGCACGCACAGCAGGTCGAAGACGTGAAGATCGGCTTCGCCGGCCCGATGACGGGCGCACAGGCGCACTACGGCAAGGACTTCCAGAACGGCATCACGCTCGCAGTCGAAGACATGAACGCGACGAAGCCGGTGATCGGCGGCAAGCAGGTTCGCTTCGTGCTCGACACGGCCGACGACCAGGCTGACCCGCGTACGGGCACGACGGTCGCGCAGAAGCTGGTCGACGACAACATCAAGGGCATGCTCGGCCACTTCAACTCGGGCACGACGATCCCGGCATCGCGCATCTACGCGAACGCGGGCATTCCGCAGATCGCGATGGCGACGGCTCCGGAATACACGCAGCAAGGCTTCAAGACGACGTTCCGCATGATGACCTCGGACACGCAGCAAGGCTCCGTCGCGGGCACGTTCGCTGTGAAGACCCTGGGCATGAAGAAGATCGCGATCGTCGACGACCGTACGGCTTATGGCCAGGGTCTCGCGGATCAGTTCGAGAAGGCAGCGAAGGCTGCGGGCGGCACGATCGTCGATCGTGAGTTCACGAACGACAAGGCCGTCGACTTCAAGTCGATTCTGACGAAGCTGAAGTCGGTTCAGCCGGATCTGATCTATTACGGCGGTGCTGATTCGCAGGCTGCGCCGATGGTCAAGCAGATGAAGACGCTGGGTATCAAGGCTCCGCTGATGGGCGGCGAAATGGTTCATACGCCGACGTTCCTGCAGGTCGCAGGCGATGCGGCGAATGGTACGGTTGCCTCGCTGGCTGGTTTGCCGCTGGAAGAAATGCCGGGTGGCAAGGACTACGTTGCGAAGTACAAGAAGCGTTTCAACGAAGACGTTCAGACGTACTCGCCGTACGCTTATGACGGCGCAATGGCTATGTTCGATGCCATGAAGAAGGCTAATTCGACCGATCCGGCTAAGTACCTGCCGGTGCTGGCGAAGACGAGCATGCCGGCTGTGACGACCAAGGATCTGGCCTATGATCCGAAGGGCGATCTGAAGAACGGTGGCATCACGCTGTATAAGGTTGTCGATGGTAAGTGGACGACGCTGCAGAGCGTGGGTGGGAAGTAAGGTTTTTTGCCTTGCGGCGCTTGGTGATTAGCTGAGCGCTGCCGGTTGTTTTCGAAGCCTCGTAGGGTTTTTTGCTCTGCGAGGCTTTTGTGTTTTTTACGCTTGTCGCGGGCATCCGCGATGCGGTGTTTGCCGTTCACACGTCGCCCCTGTGCGGGGCGGCACCTACTTTTCTTTGCCGCCGCAAAGAAAAGTAGGCAAAAGAAAGCGGCTCACACCGAGCCGCTTGACGTTTGCCCACGGGCCCTCAACGGCCCGGGGCTGTGTGGTGCGCGAACCTCTTTACTCCCCGCGCAACTTCTTGCCCTGCTCGCGTACCTGCTCCAGCGTCGCGCCCGGCGTGCTCGCTTCCTGCAGCAAGCGAATTTCAATCACCGCCGGTTTCTTCGTTTCCTGCGCGCGTTTGAACGCCGGCATGAAGTCTTCCGTGCGCTCCACTGTTTCCCCATGTGCGCCGAACGACTTCGCGAACGCTGCGAAGTCCGGGTTTGTCAGCCCCGTTCCATGCACGCGGTTCGGATAGTGCCGCTCCTGATGCATGCGGATCGTGCCGTACTGGCTGTTGTTCACGACGATGAAAATCACGGGAAGATCGTATTGCATCGCCGTCGCGATTTCCGATGACGACATCATGAAGCAGCCATCGCCCGCAAAGGCCACCACCGCGCGATCCGGATACAGCGACTTCGCCGCAATCGCCGCCGGCACGCCGTAGCCCATCGCGCCGCTCGTCGGCGCAAGCTGCGAGCGGAAGTGGCGGTACGCGAAGTGCCGGTGCAGCCACGTCGCGTAGTTGCCCGCGCCGTTCGTCAAAATCGCGTCATTCGGCAAGTGCTCGCGCAGTTGCAACATGATCTCGCCAAGCTGCACGTCGCCCGGAATCTTGCGCGGCTTGCGCCATTCGAGGTACGCGTCGTGCGCTTCTTTTGCCGCGCCTTCCCATGCGGGTTTCGTCGATGGCTTCAGTTGCGCCAGCATCGACGCGATTTCCGGCATGCCCGAGACGATGGGGAGATCGGCGGAATAGACGCGGCCGAGTTCTTCCGCACCCTGGTGGACGTGGATCAACGTCTGCTTCGTCTTCGGAATGTCGAAGAGCGTGTAGCCGTTCGTCGTCGCTTCGCCCAGGCGTGGACCAAGCGCAAACAGCACGTCGGCATCCTGGATACGCTTGGCTAGCGCCGGGTTAATGCCGAGTCCGACGTCGCCCGCGTAGTTCGGATGCTCGTTGTCGAGCGTGTCCTGGAAGCGGAATGCGAGGCCAATCGGAAGCTGCCAGTTTTCGATGAACGTGCGCAAGCCTTCGCAGGCTTGCGGCGTCCAGCCGCTGCCGCCTGCGATTACCATCGGCTTCTTCGCGCTTTCGAGCAGGCCGCGCAAACGCTCGATCTGCTGCGGCGCAGGCGCTGCGGCAACGCGCTGATAGGCGGGCGCGCCCGGCATCGCGGCGCACGCGTCGCTCAACATGTCTTCCGGCAGCGACAGCACGACAGGACCCGGGCGGCCCGATGTCGCCGTGTGGAACGCGTGGCTCATGTACTCGGGAATGCGGCGCGCGTCGTCGATCTGCGCGACCCACTTCGCCATCTGGCCGAACATGCGCCGATAGTCGATTTCCTGGAACGCCTCGCGGTCCAGATGCTCGCGCGCGCATTGGCCGATGAGCAGGATCATCGGCGTCGAGTCCTGAAACGCGGTGTGTACGCCAATCGATGCGTGCGTCGCGCCCGGGCCGCGCGTGACGATTGCAATGCCCGGCCGGCCAGTCAGCTTGCCCACGGCTTCCGCCATGTTGGCGGCGGCCGCTTCGTGGCGGCACACAACCGTCTGAATTTGCGACGTTTCGTCGTGCAGCGAATCGAGTACTGCCAGAAAACTCTCGCCGGGCACGCAGAACACGCGCTCGACGCCATGCGTCAACAGCGCGTCGACCATGAGCCGCGCGCCAGTAGTCATATTTGAAGCATCGGAAGACAGCGACATTGCGAAGACACCTCCAGTCAGAAGAGCTTCGACAGCTTACGCCGAGACCCTCGCGGATGTCATTCGTAAAAGCGGCATCAACATTCGATGATGTTCACTGCCAGCCCGCCGCGCGACGTTTCCTTGTACTTGGTCTTCATGTCGGCGCCCGTCTCGCGCATCGTCTTGATGACGGAATCGAGCGAAACATAATGGCTGCCATCGCCGCGCAGCGCCATGCGCGCAGCGTTCACCGCTTTCACCGAAGCCATCGCATTGCGCTCGATGCAAGGAATCTGCACCATCCCGCCGACGGGGTCGCACGTGAGGCCAAGGTTGTGTTCCATGCCGATTTCCGCGGCATTCTCGACCTGCAGCGGCGTGCCGCCCATCACGGCCGCGAGCGCGCCCGCCGCCATCGAGCACGCGACGCCCACTTCGCCCTGGCAGCCCACTTCCGCGCCGGAGATCGACGCGTTCAGCTTGTACAGAATGCCGATTGCAGCCGCCGTCATCAGAAAGTCGAACACGCCTTGCTGGTTCGAGTTCGGCATGAAGCGCGTGTAGTAATGCAGCACGGCAGGGATGATGCCCGCCGCGCCGTTGGTCGGCGCAGTGACCACGCGGCCGCCCGCCGCGTTTTCTTCGTTGACGGCGATCGCGTACAGATTGATCCAGTCGATCATCGACAGCGGGTCTTGCAACGCGCGCTCCGGATTGCCCGTCAGCCCGCGATACAGTTGCGGCGCTCGCCGCTTCACCTGGAACGGGCCAGGCAGATTGCCGTCCGCGTCCGGATTGTTGATGCCGCAGCCGCGCGCAACGCACGATTGCATTACGTCCCAGATCTTCAGCAGGCCCGCGCGCGTTTCTTCATCCGTATGCCATGCGCGCTCGTTTTCCCACATCAGTTGCGCGATGCTCTTGCCCGTCGCCTTGCACATCTCCAGCAAATCGGTGCCGCTGCGGAACGGATGCGGCAACTGTTCGACGGCGGCGAGCACCTTCGTATTCGGCGCGCCTGCCGTCACGACAAAACCGCCGCCAACCGACAGATACGTCGATTCGCGCAGCGTCTCGCCGTTCGCATCGAAAGCGCGCAGCTTGAGGCCGTTCGGATGCTCGGGGAGTGCCTGCCGGTAGAACGAAATGTGGTCCTTCTGCACGAACGGAATAGCGTGCGTGCCGAGCAGCGCGAGCGTGCGTGAAGTGCGGACCTGTTCGAGGCGGGCCGCAATCGTGTCGGGATCGACGGTATCGGGCGCGTCGCCGAGCAGGCCGAGCATCACGCCGCGATCGGTGCCGTGACCTTTGCCCGTCGCACCGAGCGAACCATACAGATCCACCTTCACCGATGCCGTGTTGTCGAGCAGTCCGTCGCGCTCGAGCCCTTGCGCGAACATCAGCGCCGCGCGCATGGGACCGACTGTGTGCGAACTCGACGGGCCAATGCCGATTTTGAAGAGATCGAAAACGCTGACTGCCATCACTGCTCCTGCTAGCTGGAAATTCGTTTGTGCTGCACTGCGCGGGTAGCGCGGCAGCAGAATGTGCCGCGCGTGATCAACGCGCCGGCAACGGCAGACACACGGCGAGCCACGCGGGCGGCGTCGGTGCCAGTTTCAGCGCGACGGGCGTGTAGCGTCCGTCGAGCCGCGCGGCGAGGTGATACAGCTCAGCCGCATTCTTCGGGTCCCACTGTCCACTATAGCCCGGCAAACCGGCCTCGCGGCGCTTTGTGTCGAAAGGCACGCTCGAACGCACGAATTCGTCGTGTGTTTTCGCGCCCATTGCATACGGCGTGAGCCAGTTCAACGCGGCGGCGAGCGTCGCGCCGCTCGGCGCGCGTTCGTTGAGCCAGTTGCGGTTATGGCGGCGCGCGGCGAGCGCGGCCGTCACCAGCGGTTGCAGATCGTAAGTCACATAGTGCAGCGCATCGCGCTCGCCGAAATCGACGGTCGTGCCGTCGGGCGCGATGTTGTCGTTGACGTGCTCGACGTACAGGCGCTGCGCCGCCTCGATCATCTTGCGGTTGTCGAGCGTGAAAGCCGCCATGGCGATCAGCTTCACGCGATGGCTCTGCCAATTGTTACGGAACGTGCCCGTCAGCGGCCGCTTTTGCGCGTCGATCTGCGCGATATAGCCGTTCGCGAGCTTCGCGAGGAACGCCATTGTTGCGTTGCGCGTCTTCACGGGCAGGGCGCTCGCCGTCATGTCGTACGCGAGGATCAGCCCTTCGAACGGCGTTTCGTCGATCGGATTGAACGACGGCTGGTAGGTCGTGACCCATGCATACAGCAGGCGGTCGACCAGCTTCAGATAGCGGTCGTCGCTGGTGGCGCGCCACGCGAGGGCAGCATCGCGCAACAGGTCGAGATCTTTCTCCGCTTCCTTGCTCTGGTCGTAGATGCCCTCGTGAGGCAGCGTGCCTTCCGTATGCAACTGACGCACCGCGTGCGCGGGCTCGTTCAGATGCGCCTGGACATTGCTCACCAAAGCCTTGACGCCCGGATCGGAATTGGTGCGCTCACTGGTTTGCAGCGCGGGCGCGGCGCAGAGGTTCATCGCGGCGTAGGCGCTCTGGGCGCAGAACGCGGCGGCCGCGATCAACAGCGCGGTAAGCGGGAAGGCAGGAGAGGGTCGTTGCGGCGCACGCGTACGGTGTGTCGGCGGTTGCATCATTCGCACCTGTCGCACCATGCGAAACTCCTTCGTTGGGCTGATTCGGTGTGAGATGGTAACGGTTTGACGCGCGGAGCAACAGGACTGCGGGCAGAACCGCACGCCGTTCCCATTCGAGCGGCGCACGGTTCACGCTACTTCAACACTTCTACTTCACTCGTAATCGGCCACGGGCACACACGAGCAGAACAGGTTGCGGTCGCCGTACACGTTGTCGGCACGGCCGACGGGCGGCCAGTACTTCTTCGCAACCAGCGACGGCAACGGATACGCCGCCGTTTCACGCGCATAACCGTGCTTCCATTCGTTCGCGACGACGATAGCCGCCGTATGCGGCGCATGCTTCAGCGGATTGTCTTCGCGATCGCTGCGGCCTTCCTCGACGGCGCGGATTTCGTTGCGAATCGCGATCATCGCTTCGATGAAGCGATCCAGCTCTTCCTTCGATTCCGATTCGGTCGGTTCGACCATCAGCGTGCCCGGCACCGGGAAGCTCATCGTCGGCGCGTGGAAGCCGTAGTCCATCAGACGCTTCGCGACATCGTCGACGGAGATGCCGCTCGTTTCCTTGATGGGGCGCAGATCGAGAATGCACTCGTGCGCGACCAGTCCGCCCGGGCCCGAATACAGCACCGGGTAATGCGGCGCGAGCTTGTTCGCGACGTAGTTCGCGTTGAGGATCGCGGTTTCGGTGGCGGCCGTCAGGTTCTTCGCGCCCATCATCGCGATGTACATCCACGAGATCGGCAGGATCGATGCCGAGCCATACGGCGCAGCGGAGACAGCACCGATGCCGTTCGCGTCGCGCTCATAGCCCGTCGACGTCTGGTTCGGCAGGAACTTCGCCAGATGCGCGCCGACTGCGACAGGGCCGACGCCCGGTCCGCCGCCGCCGTGCGGAATGCAGAACGTCTTGTGCAGGTTCAGGTGCGAGACATCGCCGCCGAACTGGCCCGGCGCCGCGAGACCGACCATCGCGTTCATGTTCGCGCCGTCAACGTAGACCTGGCCGCCGTGCCCATGCACGATCTCGCAGACTTCGCGGATATTCTGCTCGAACACGCCGTGCGTCGACGGATACGTGATCATGATCGCCGCGAGCTTGGCCGAATGCTGTTCAGCCTTCTTCTTCAGGTCTTCAATATCGACGTTGCCTTGCGCGTCGCACGCAACGACGACGACCTGCATGCCCGCCATCTGCGCCGACGCCGGGTTCGTGCCGTGCGCCGAAGCGGGAATCAGGCACACATTGCGATGACCTTCGCCGCGCGATTCGTGATACGCGTGGATGATCAGCAGACCCGCGTACTCGCCTTGCGAGCCCGCGTTCGGTTGCAGCGACACGGCCGCGTAGCCGGTTGCGGCGACCAGCATCTGTTCGAGCTGATCGATCATTTCGCGGTAGCCGACAGTTTGCTCGGCGGGCGCGAACGGGTGAATCTGGCCGAACTCGGGCCACGTGACGGGCAGCATTTCCGACGTCGCGTTGAGCTTCATCGTGCATGAGCCGAGCGGGATCATCGAGCGGTCGAGCGCGAGATCCTTGTCCGACAGGCTGCGCAGATAGCGCAGCATTTCCGTTTCCGAATGGTGACGGTTGAACACGTGGTGCGTCAGATACGCGCTTTCGCGTTCGAGTGCTGCCGGGAACGTGTTCGACGCGCCAAGCTTTGCATCGAGTTCATCGATTTGTGGCACGGCTTCGACAAATGCCGCTTGCGCGAACGCGGCGAGCAGATCGGCGAGATCGGCGCGGGTGGTCGTTTCGTCGAGCGACAGACCGACGCGCGTCTCGCTCACGTGACGCAGGTTGATGCCCTTCGCCGTGGCGGCGTCGTGCAGTGCCTGGGTGCGCGGGCCCGTTTCGAACGTGAGCGTGTCGAAGAACGATTCGTTGACGAGCGTGTAGCCGAGTTGCTTCGCGCCAGCGGCCAGCAGAGCGGCGATGCGGTTCACGCGTTGCGCGATCATCTTCAGGCCGCGCGGGCCGTGATAGACGGCGTACATGCTCGCCATGATCGCGAGCAGCGCTTGCGCGGTACACACATTCGACGTCGCCTTTTCGCGGCGGATGTGCTGTTCGCGCGTTTGCAGCGCGAGACGCAGCGCGGGATTGCCTTGCGCATCGACGGTGACGCCAACCAGACGGCCCGGCATCTGACGCTTGAATTCGTCGCGCACGGCGAGATACGCCGCATGCGGGCCGCCGAAGCCGACGGGCACGCCAAAGCGCTGCGAATTGCCGACGGCCACGTCCGCGCCCCATTCGCCCGGCGGCGTGAGCATCGTCAACGCGAGCAGGTCGGCAGCAGCGACCACGTGGCCGCCCGCTGCGTGGATCGCTTCAGCGAGCGCGCGGTAGTCATGCACGTCGCCGTGTACGCCCGGGTATTGCAGCAGCACGCCGAACGCGTTCGACGCCGCCGCATCAGCAGCCGGTCCGACCTTCACTTCGATGCCGACGGGCTTCGCGCGCGTCTTCACGACTTCGATGGTTTGCGGCAGCACGTCGTCTGCCACATAGAAAATGTTCGACTTCGGCTTGCCGACGCGTTGCAGCAGCGTCATCGCTTCGGCGGCGGCCGTCGATTCGTCGAGCAGCGATGCGTTCGAGATCGCGAGGCCCGTCAGGTCGACGATCATCTGCTGATAGTTCAGCAGCGCTTCGAGACGGCCTTGCGAGATTTCCGGCTGATACGGCGTGTATGCCGTGTACCACGCCGGATTTTCGAGCACGTTGCGCAGGATGACGGCGGGCGTGTGCGCGTTGTAGTAGCCCTGGCCGATGTATGAGCGGAACACCTGGTTCTTGTCCGCGAGTTCGCGCAGCGCGGCGAGCGCTTCGGCTTCGCTCTTCGGCTGGGCGAAGGGGCCGAGCGGCAGCGCGTCCTGGCGGCGAATCGTCTTCGGAATCACCGCGTCCATCAACGCGGCGCGCGACGCAAAGCCGAGGGCTTCGAGCATCGACTGCTGATCGGCCGTATCCGGGCCGATATGCCGTTCGGCGAAGGCGTCATGCACTTCGAGCGCGGCGAGCGAGAGAGGAGTGCGGTTCATCAGATGATCCGGGTGTTCGAGCTTCATGGAATGTTCCTGCTGGCGCGGCGTTCTTCTATCGTGGCGAACGCCGCGCCGGTCGTGAGTAAGTGGCTTATTCGCCGATCGACTTGCCGTACGCGGCGGCGTCCATCAGACGGTCTTCCGAGGCGCCCGCAGCCGGCTTGATCTTGAACAGCCAGTTGTCGTACGGCGCGCTGTTCACGGCGTCCGGCGTATCGGCGACGTTCGGGTTGGCCTCGATGATCTCGCCCGAAACAGGGGCGTAGATATCGGACGCAGCCTTCACCGATTCGATGACGGCGACGGTATCGCCTGCCGAGACGGTCTGGCCCAGTTGCTGCACTTCGAAGAAGACGATGTCGCCGAGCGCTTCCTGCGCGTGGTCGGTGATGCCGACCGTCAGCGTGCCGTCTGCTTCGGTGCGGACCCATTCGTGCGATTCGGTGTATTTCAGATCGGCCGGGATGCTCATCGGATGCTCCTATGCGGTAATTCGGTTGATTTAAATGATGGGACGCACGCGACGATTTCGTGTCTGTCCGGTGTCTGTCTCGTGACGCTCATCGTGTGACCGATCAGCCGACGAGCACTTTGCCGTTGCGCACGAATGGCAGTTTAACCACGCTGGCGGGAAGTGCCTTGTCACGGATCTGAACGTGGACGACGTCGCCCGGCTGCACGCCCTTCGGCACGCGCGCGAAGGCGATCGATTCCTGCATGGTCGGCGAGAACGTGCCGCTCGTGATTTCGCCTTCGCCAGCGGGCGTGACGACCTTCTGGTGCGCGCGCAGCACGCCAGCGGCCTTGCCGTTGTCCTTGTGCAGGATCAGGCCGACAAACGACGCCTGCGAACCGTCCGCTTCGAGCTTCGCGCGGCCGATGAAATCGCGCGGCGCGGTCAGATCGACCGTCCATGCGAGGCCGGCGTCGAGGGGCGACACGTTGTCGTCCATGTCCTGGCCGTACAGGTTCATGCCGGCTTCGAGGCGCAGCGTGTCGCGCGCGCCGAGACCGGCGGGACGCACGCCTTGTGCCTGCAGCGCGTTCCACAGCGCTTCGACGTGATCAGCGGGGACGATGATTTCGAAGCCGTCTTCGCCCGTGTAGCCGGTGCGCGCGACGGTCAGCTCGCCAAACGGCGTCTCGGTGACGCGCGCGGCGTTGAACGGCTTGAGGGCTTCGCTGGCAGCGCGAGCGTGGGGCACGGTCGCCCACACTTTTTCGCGCGCGTTCGGACCTTGCACGGCGACGATCGCGTAGTCGCGGCGCGGCTTGATGGTCAGGCCAAAGCCTTGTTCGTCATTGAGCTTGTTGAACCACGCGACGTCTTTCTCGGCCGTGCCGGCATTCACGACGACGCGGAAATGATCTTCGCCGAAGTAATAGACGATAAGATCGTCGATCACGCCGCCTTCGGGGTTGAGCAGGCAGGAGTAAAGGGCTTTGCCCGGGGCTTGCAGCTTGCCGACGTTGTTCGCCAGCGCGCGCTCGAAGAAAGCGCGTACGCGCTCGCCCGTGAAATCGACGACGCACATATGGGATACGTCGAACATGCCGGCGTCGGTGCGCACGGCGCGATGCTCTTCGATCTGCGAGCCGTAATTGACGGGCATGTCCCACCCGCCGAAGTCGACCATGCGGGCATTGAGCGCACGGTGCGTGGCGTGGAGCGGGGTGTGTTTGAGTTCGATCATCGGGGCCTCGGGGCGTCGCTAAACAGGAAAGGCCATGCGGCGAAACCCTCGCGGCCTGATCCCATCTCGGGCCAACGAGCGATAACTGCATGCCCCCTCTGTCCTCGATACCTGAGAGATTGCGCTGCCGTCAGCGAGTGCTGTCAGCGTGGCGCGCGCCCCTTCGGTGGGCAGCCTGCGCGTGCGGCTTAATGCACGGCGCTACTGCCGCTCTCCAGAGTGCGAAAAACGGGCGCTCATTCGAATGAGGTCACTATGACCAGATGACGAGCGGGTTTTTCGACGCGGTCGGTCCTTTTGCCTGAGAGTTTGCGGGTGTGCCCCTTCGGCGGCGCTGGCTGCTGCACGTTTCAGAAAACGACAGCGGACGGCGCGCTCTCCCGACGCGTGCGGCGAATGTACGCGAGGGCCTGAGGCTTGTCAATTCGAGCCCGTGAGGCCGCGCGGCTACGGCCCTGCGGCGGCGACGGATGCGGCCCTGGCGTCAAAAAAAGCGCTCTATGTTGGCCAGCGCTCACGGGCCGGGTCGCGCGTGATCGATGGAATTGGTGCCGAATACGCTGCCTGCTTGGGCAATTGCATTGCAAAGCAGCATCGGATACTTGCACATAGGCACCATGCGGCCTTTGTTTCCCAAACTCTCCGTTCTACCCATGAGCAAAGCGCACATCTACCAGATCTACTATTCGGAGCAAACCCGAAGCAATCTGGACAAGGGCTTCATTCCCCTCGACAACGTGGGTCAACGGCCGGACTGGAGCGAATACTGGCCGATCCGCAATTTCCTGCTCAACAACGACCTGGACGACGACGCGCTTTACGGCTTTCTGTCGCCGAAGTTCGCGTTGAAGACAAATCTCGAAGCGAGCGACGTTCACGCGTTTATCGCGAGCGTGCCGGAATCGACGGATGTCGTTTCGTTTTCGCCGTTCTTCGACGCCAGCGCATTGTTTTTGAACGTGTTTCAACATGGCGCGCTCGAGCATCCGAACGCGTGGCCGACTTTTGTCGAAGTCGCCGCGCTACTGACGCCGAGCGTCGATCTCAACACGCTGGTCATGGATTCGTCGAACACGGTCTTTTGCAATTACTTCGCTGCGAAGCCACGGTTCTGGCGGCACTGGCTGCGCCACGCCGAGATTGTCTTCAACGTCGCAGAGGCCAACCGGACCCCGCTCGCGCATGCGCTCAACTCGGGCACGCGGCACAACCTTCGAGAGTCGCCGGTGAAGGTGTTCGTCACTGAGCGTCTGGTCTCGCTGCTGCTCGCGACCGACCGAAGCTGGCGGACGATGTCGTACAACCCGATTGTCTTGCCGCTCCTCTATCAAAAGGCGCTGAAGGTCCCACAGGAACTGGTGATGCTCGATGCGCTCAAGCAGTCGGCCATCGCCACGGGGCGCGCCGAGTATCTCACCGTGTATCAGCAACTGCGGGAACGTGTCATAGCGGCGGCGATGGCGTGAACCGGGGCGGCACGCCGCCGCGTCTAGCGATTGCGTTATCGGTTGATCGCCGCCGACGCCGTATCCAGTTCCTCATTTAGCGCGCGCTGTTCGTCGCCGGAAAGTCCGCCGGCGTGTTGCGCAGCCATGTCGTGCGCTTCCTGGCGGATCGTGCCCAGACGACGATGAAGGGCGCCGCCTTCGGGCGGTGGGTAGTAGCCCTGGCTGACGCGGGCGTCGATGTGGCGGCCCATGTTGTCGATGCGGCCGTCCACCTGTTCGAGGCGCTTCACGGCCGCTTCATGCGGATTCGGCGCGGGACGCGGTTGAGCCGTTTGCTGCGGCGCGACCAAGCACGCCGCCAGCGACGACACCAGCGCGCAACAGCCAAGCGCGCGAACGATACGTTGCATAGGGTTCTCCTTTGTGATGGGGCCGTCTCGCTACGGTCCGTGTGCCCTGCGAGGCGGTTCGTACGGGTAGCAACGGCCGTCGAGCGGCGCGCGATGACGCACCACCCGACCATTTTTTAACTATCGATTGGCTGCAATCGGGGCGTCAGCCAAGGTTTTGCGTTCTGCAGAACCCTTGAAGGCGCAATGAAGGGCGCGACGACGATTTGTCCGTCAGCCAAGGCTGTGCGTTTTGCAAAAGCCTTGAGGGCGCATTGACGGCCGCAGCGGCGAACCAGCCGTCAGACGCCGCGCTTGAACGGCAGCCGTACGCCTTCCTGTTCGCTACGATTCGCAAGTTCGATGATCGTCATCACATCGACGGCGTCTTGCGCGCTGACCGGGAACGCGACGCCGTCGTGAACCGATGCCGACAGCGCCCGGTAGAAATCGACATAGACGCCATCGCGAGTCGGCAATTCACGCTCGACTTCCTGCTCCCCCTCGAGCAAGCGCAACGTGCCCGCTGCGTTGCCACCCCCGAAACCGGCATCGCCGGGACGCAGCCCGGCCTTCAACTGGTCTTCCTGTGTATCGAGCCCGACCTTCGCATAGCTACCACGCGTGCCGTGGATCGTGAAACGCGGCGCGACGATTGCCGTCAGCGCGCTCGCGTGCAGCACCACTTCATGGTTCGCGTAGCCGAGCAGCAGATGCACGTAATCCGGCGCGCCCGCGTTGTCGCGATACGCCTTCACCGTTGCATAGACCGTTTCGGGCACGCCGAACAGCGTCAACGCCTGATCGATCAGATGCGGGCCGAGATCGAACAGCAGGCCGCCGCCACGCGACGCCTCTTCGCGCCAGCGTTGCCGGATGCCCGGTCGAAAGCGGTCGAAGTGCGATTCGAAATGCGTGATGCGGCCGAGTTCGCCGCTCGCGATCAGTTCGCGCACGGTTATGAAATCGCCGTCCCAGCGACGGTTGTGGAACGGCGCGAACACCAGCCCCTTGCTTTGCGCGATATCGGCGAGCGTGCGGGCATCGGCGGCGGAGAGCGTGACGGGCTTGTCGACGACGACATGCTTGCCCGCTTCGAGCGTGCGGCGCGCGAGGTCGAAGTGCGTGTCGTTCGGCGTCGCGATCACGACGCATTCGATGTCCGACAGCGCGAGCAGCGCGTCGATATCGGCGACGATCGTGGCGTTCGGATAATCGGCGCGCGCCTTGTCCGGCTGGCCCGTGGCAATCGCGGCGACGCTCGCGCGTCCGCAGTGTTCGATCACCGGCGCGTGAAATGTGGCGCCGGCAAAGCCGTAGCCCATCAAGCCAATTTTCAGCGATGAAGACATGCGTGTTCCCTGCAGAACCGGCGCGCCGCGGGGGCGGCGCACAACGCCGCAATTTTGGCATAGCTGCGCTTTGCTCCGTCGCGCATCGGGCGGCGCGCGCCGCGCGGATCTCATCAGGAAGACATAAGCCGAGGCATTGGAAAGGGCATTCGTGTTAACATCGCGGTTCTCACGCGAACGGCAAAAAGCGCATGGAATCAATTGCGTGGCGCATCGGCGGCGGGTTGACGGCGCGCCGCGCGGCCACCTGATCCGACGCGTCGCCAGCGCCGTCTCGCTGCATGTTCTCGGGCCGTTCCTTGTGAATCGCGTCCTCAATCGACTACTCATCCACACACGATGTCCGCAGGCCTGAATTCCGCCCAAAGCGAAGCGGTGCGCTATCTCGACGGTCCGTGCCTCGTGCTCGCAGGCGCGGGTAGCGGCAAGACGCGCGTGATCACGCAGAAGATCGCGCACCTGATCGAAAACAAAGGCTTCGAGCCGCGCCATATCGCTGCCGTCACGTTCACGAACAAGGCCGCCGCCGAAATGCGCGAGCGCGTGAGCAAGCTGCTCGAAGGCAAGACGCTCACGACGCCCGGCAAGGAAGGCCGCAAGGTGCCCGTCAACCAGCTGACGGTGTCTACGTTCCATTCGCTCGGCGTGCAGATTCTGCGTCAGGAGGCGGAGCACGTCGGGCTGAAGCCCCAATTCTCGATCATGGATTCTGACGATTGCTTCGGCATGATCCAGGAGCAGGTCGGCTCGGCGGACAAGGGCTTCATCCGCAAGATCCAGACGATCATCTCGCTCTGGAAGAACGGGCTCATCATGCCGGACGAAGCGATGGCGATCGCATCGAACGAGGACGAGCATCAGGCGGCGATCGTCTATCGCAACTACGTCGCGACGCTGCACGCGTATCAGGCCGTCGATTTCGACGATCTGATCCGCCTGCCCGCCGAGCTGTTCAAGAACAACGAGCAGGTGCGCGACCGCTGGCAGAACAAGCTGCGCTATCTGCTGATCGACGAGTATCAGGACACCAACGCGTGTCAGTACGAACTGGTGAAACTGCTGGCGGGCCCGCGCGCCGCGTTCACGGCCGTCGGCGACGACGACCAGGCGATCTACGGCTGGCGCGGCGCGACGCTCGAAAACCTCGCGCAGCTCGGCAAGGATTTTCCGAAGCTGCACGTGATCAAGCTCGAGCAGAACTACCGCTCGACGGTCCGCATCCTGACGGCGGCGAACAACGTGATCGCGAACAATCCGAAGCTCTTCGAGAAGAAGCTGTGGTCCGAGCACGGCATGGGCGATTCGATTTCCGTCACCGGATGTAACGACGAAGAGCACGAAGCGGAGTCGGTCGTGTTTCGCCTGTCAGCGCACAAGTTCGAGCGGCGCGCGCAGTTTCGCGATTACGCGATCCTGTATCGCGGCAATTTCCAGGCGCGCATCTTCGAACAGGTGCTGCGCCGCGAGCGGATTCCGTATGTGCTGTCGGGCGGCCAGTCGTTCTTCGACAAGGCCGAGATCAAGGACATCTGCGCGTACCTGCGTTTGATCGCCAATGCCGACGACGATCCCGCGTTCATCCGCGCGATCACGACGCCGCGCAGAGGCGTCGGCAATACGACGCTCGAAGCGCTCGGCGCGTTCGCGGGGCAGGCGAAGGTGTCGCTGTTCGAGGCCGTGTACATGGGTGGCCTCGAGGCGCGGCTGTCGGCGCGTCAGGTCGAGCCGCTGCGCATGTTCTGCGATTTCATGCAGCGTCTGCGAGACCGGGCCGATAAGGATGCGGCGACGTCTGTGCTCGACGACATGATGGAAGCGATCCACTACGAAGCCTATCTGTACGACGCATTCGACGAGCGCCAGGCTCAGTCGAAATGGCAAAACGTGCTGGAGTTTCTGGAGTGGTTGAAGCGCAAGGGCACAAAGCCTGAACCGGCAGCGGGCACGGAACAGACGGGCTACGACAGCGCCGATGGTCTCGCCGACACCGGCAAGAATCTGCTCGGATTGATTCAGACGGTTGCGCTGATGTCGATGCTTGAGGGTAAGGACGAAGATCCCGATGCGGTGCGGTTGTCGACGGTGCATGCATCAAAGGGGCTGGAATATCCGCATGTGTTCCTGGTCGGCGTCGAGGAAGGCATCATGCCGCATCGGGGCGGCAGCGAAGACGACAGCCCGATCGACGATGAGCGCATCGAGGAAGAGCGTCGGCTGATGTATGTCGCGATTACGCGTGCGCAGCGCAGCTTGCATCTGAACTGGTGCAAGAAGCGCAAGCGGGCGCGTGAGACGGTGGTGTGCGAGCCGTCGCGCTTTATCCCCGAGATGGGGCTCGACGAAGCGCCGCCGCCGACGCCGGAAGAAGCGCCGATGTCGCCGAAGGATCGCCTCGCGAGTCTCAAGGCGCTGTTGCAGAAGGCTTGATCAGGCGAACGCACCCTGTGTGTGCATGCTGAAGGCATAAAAAATCCCCGCTCTTCGAGGCGGGGATTTTTGTTTGCGCGTTGAAAGATGCGCGGTGCTTATTTCGATGCGTTGACCATGTAATCGACGGCGGCCTTCACATCGGCGTCCGACGCGCTCGATCCGCCTTTCGGCGGCATCGCGCCCTTGCCGTGCAGCGCGTAGTTGTAGACGGTTTCCATCGGCTCCTTCAGGCGCGGCGCCCAGGCTTCCTTGTCGCCGAACTTCGGCGCGTTCAGCACGCCCGCCGCGTGACAGGCCTGGCAGACCTGCTGATACAGCGCCTTGCCCGCCTGCGATGCGTCCGCGCTCTGCGTCGCGCCCGATGCGGGCGCCGCCGCTTGCGGCACGTTGGCCATGGCGGCCATTGCGGCGGCGGCCTGGGTGCCTGCTGCATCGGAGGCGCCGGCTGCGCCTGATGCCGCTTCCGCGCCCGAAGCGGCCGCTGCGCCGGACGCGCCGGCCGGCCCTGCGGCCGGCTGACCGGGCACAGGCTTCGGCGGATCTGCGAACTTCGCGCCCGCGTTGTTCGCCATGTATGCGACGGCGAGGCCGATTTCGTAATCGCTGTAATCGTCCGGGCTCGTGCCGCCGCGCGCAGGCATTGCGCCCTTGCCCGTCAGCGCGTTGTGCCAGAGCGTATCGAAACCTTCGCCGATGCGCGGCGCCCAGTCGGCCGTGTTGGTGAACTTCGGCGCGCCTGCCGCGCCGGACGCGTGACACGTCGAACACACGGCTTTGTAGACTTCCTCGCCCGTTTTGTAGACGCGCGGCGCATTGGCGTCGCGGATGTCGACCTTGGCGAGGGGTTGGGTGCGCGCGTCGACTGCGGCATCGGACAGACCGTCGGTGCCCGCGCCCGTGCGGGTCGAGTTGTCGACGTAATAGGCGAGCAGAATGATGATGATGACGGGAACAGCAAAACCCGCGATGACTGCGGCGATCAGCTGTCCGGGGGTTTTGATCGGGGCTCCGTGTGGTGCTTCGCTCATGCTTGTCTCGTCTCCCGTGGGTATTGTGAGCGGTACAGCGCGACGGCAACAACTTTGTTCTTGATCAGCCACGGACGATTATAGACGGAAGGTTTCAGCGTCGGCGAGCGGGCCCGGGAGGTGTTCAGTAGGCGTTTACGCGAACATTTTTTGGGTTTGTTGCGTGGCTGGCCGGAGTCGGCGAACCGTTCCGGGCCGTGCGACGGCGTCCGGCGCCCCGCGCCAGCCCGCTCGCGGTGGACGGGCCGTCCGAAACCGGGTATGCTCTCGGTCTCGCTTTAGCGCCATATCTCGCATCAACTGCGTGATTTTGCAGCGCTTTTTGCCGAATGCGCCCGTAGCTCAATGGATAGAGTACTGCCCTCCGAAGGCAGGGGTTGCTGGTTCGATCCCAGCCGGGCGCGCCAAACCTGCAACGGGTTTGGCAATTCTTCGCTGCTGCTTCTCCCGCATCACCGCTTTCCTTTTCCGCTGCGTCGACGTTTTAGCCCGCTTCGCAGGCGACATGCGTTCGTCAGTCCCTCCCGTTGCCGGAGGTATCCGACGCTGCTGCGTCATTTCTGACGGTCCCGGCTACGCCAACCCACTCCTCCATCAACGCCTTCCATCCTCGCCAATCCCGGTCTACATACCGATCCGTGCAATTGGCAAGACTTTCACCATCATTTCCGCGCTTTGCGCGCCCGGCATCCCGGGGATACTTCTTTCCTGGAAACGGGAGATAGCATCCTTCTATCGGCTCGGCGTAGAGCTTGGCCGATACGGTCGCATGTGAGGGAATCTTCTTTTCGACATTGCGCATGCGCGAAAGCGACGCGCTTGCATCCGCCTGCCCACAACCCCACGTCTAAGGGTTCGGCTTTGTCCGGACCGTTCTGAAAAACAGAGGAATTCGCCATGAGCGAGAACAAACCCAAAGAGGGCATCAACCGGTTTGGCCAGAAGACCATCACGATGATTCCCGTCGAAGCGCCGCTCAACCCGAATCCCGGGCATAAGCTGCGCACGTCCAACGTCATCGTGAACCGTCAGGCGCTATCGAGCGGCGAAACACTCATTGACAGCAGCAGGCTCGACAAGGTTGCGGGTCAGAAGATCGAGTTTTACAGCGAGGGCAATCAGGTGGGTGTGATCCGGGTTGCGGATCAGGAAGAAGGAGGCCCGGTGCCCAATCAGTTTACGGGGCCAAGCTACCGCAATCCGCGTCAGCGTTTTCGCTTCGATGGCCACAAGATGATGCATCACCTCGACCGCCTCCTCGCCTGGGAGCGAGGCGAGCGCTTCGCGCCCGTGCATATCGACATGGGCCTGACGAAGTTTTGCAATACCGCATGCCTTTACTGTTACGCGGTGGTTCAGAACATGACAAGGGGTACGCTGATCGAGCGCGAAGCGCTGCTCTCTTACATTGAAGACTGCGGCCGTCTCGGCGTGCGCTCGATCGGCTTCATCGGCGACGGCGAACCGACGCTCAATCCGGCGCTGTACGATGCGACAGTGAGGGCTGGCGAACTCGGCGTCGACACGTCGATGGCGACGAACGGTCTTCTGCTCGACATGGACCGCGCTCATGACCTGCTGAAGAACATGAGCTGGATCCGTTTCAATTTGTCGGCCGGCACCCGCGAAGGTTTCCGGCGTGTTCATCAATCGAAGGAAGAGAACTTCGATCTGCTCATCGAGAAGATCCGTGCGCTGGTCCAGATCAAGAAGCAGTATGGATACAAGTGCACACTCGGGTTGCAGATGGTCCTCATTCCCGAATGCTTCGACGAAGTGCTTCCGGAGGCGCGGCTTGGTGCCGAGCTGGGTGTCGACTACTTCGTCATCAAGCATTGCTCCGATTCGGAATACAAAGAGATCGGTATCAATTACGAGGACTATCTGACGATTGGCGACGTGCTCAAGGAAGCCGAGAGCTACTCGACGGCCGATTACGTCGTCCAGGCCAAATGGAACAAGATCAACGCAGCGTCCGAGTCCGCCCTCTATAAGAACGGTATTCGCAAGTACGATGTCTGCCACGGAACGCCCTTCCTGCTGCAGATTTCCGGCAACGGAAAGGTCTACCCGTGTGGTCCCTTCTTCAACAAGGAGCGCTTCTACATCGGCGATCTGCACGAGCAGTCGTTCTTTGACATGGTGATGGGCGACCGGTATTGGGCCGTGCATCGCGACGTCACCGAATCGGTCGACGTGCACAAGGACTGCGCGATAGGCTGCCGGCAGGACTACGTCAACAAGTTCCTTTGGGATCTGAAGAATCCGCCGGAGCACGTCAATTTCATCTGACGTCGTAACCTGAATCGGGTCGCGAGTAGCGGCCCGGCGTCATTGCAGCAGCAGTGGAAATACGACACGCCGAAGGCTGGACACCGATCCGGGCTTCGGCGTGTTTTTTCATGAGCAATCGCTGACTGAACCGCGAACCAGCATCGGTTGGCTTCGACCGACAACCGTCCATTCACGTCGATGCAGCTTAAAAAAGATGAAGGGGCGCGTGTATCTCGCCCCTTCTTGTGCCCCTTCTCTGCGAGTTAGCTATACGCCAACGAAGCTTGAGTCGGATGGTCGGCAGCAAGCACTCTTGCGCGTAGCTCCTTGATCATCGGAACGCCGAGGTCATCGTATCGGCTGTAAATGATCTCGAAGTCGCGACGCATTCCGTGCCACGCCTTCATGGTCCGCGAATCCGGCTCAGGGTTGTCGCGCGGCCGCTGACGCACCTGGACGGTCGCGTCGGCGAAGTGCACGAAAGGTATCGCGCGGGACATGCGAATCAACATATCCCAATCTTCATGCGATGCCAACGCCTCATCGAAATCACCGACCGTATCCAGGACCGATCGCGGGTGAGCAATCGTATTGACGGGAATGTAGTTGAATACCTGCAGCCTGTTGAAGTCGTATGCCTGACAGCCCATGAGCGTGGCTTTGAGGTCGAAGCGCAAACCACACTTGATCTGTTCGCTGATCCGGTGTGCATTGCCGAACACGAGCGCGCCCGGATTCTTCGTTGCTTCCTGGTGCAATCTGGCAAGGTGGTGCCCATACATCACATCGTCGTCGTCGAGATACACGATGTATTGCCCACGCGCCAACTTGAGACCGAGGTTGCGTGCTGCCGCTACGCCACGGTTCGGTTGGCGAATGTAGGTCACGTCGATATCACGGCCAGCCCAATCGACGACCGTTTCCTGAGACACGCCGCCATCGTTCACCACGATCACTTCGAAATCGCGAAAGCTCTGTTCGGCAATGCTTTGCAACGCGTTGATCGCAAGCTGCGGCCGGTCGTAAATCGACAGGATCACGGTGAAGAAATAGTTCGTCGACCGGGCCCCTTCGACCACGGGTGCGACCGCGCGTGCAACGACAGCTTGCGCGGCCGCGTCTTGCGAAACTGCCGCGGGTGCTTTGCGCGACTTATATTCGGTGGCGATCTGGTTGATGTTCGACAGTACTTCATTGGCCTTCACTTTGGCCGCTTCGACTCGCTCTGGAACGTCGGGCAACGCGTGCGTCTGAAAGTACTGGAACTTGGAAAAATACAGCGTGGCGATTCCGTCCAGATTCGGCATGAGGCGCCCGACGGATTCCGGCGTGAAGTAGCGCTGCAGAAGAATCGAGTGCTCGAAAAACGCGATACCCGACCGGCTGTACCGGTCTCCTGACGAAGCTTGCGCACCGTGTACCCGGAACACGGAAATGTTTCTGTTGACGTACGCACTCTTTACGCCCTTGTGCGACAGGTGCAGCATCAGGTCCCAGTCGGTCGCCCTGAAGAATCGCTCTGACTCGAAAGCGGAAAGCGATACATCGAAAAATTCCTGATCCGCGATCACATCCCTGCGAAACATCGACGCAGAGATGTTGATGTAAAGGTCATGCTTCAACAGATCCGGAAACTCGTCGCGCGTGCCAGCGTAATCGCGATCGAGCCATCCCGGATGCTGAAGCGGGAGGTGTTGATTCGCTTCGTCAAGCATCGTGTAGCGACCGAATGCATAGCCGCACTCCGGGTGCCCGTCCAGGATGTCCTTGAGCGTTCGCAGGCTGCCTGGAGCCAGCATATCGTCTGCGCCTAGCAGGACGACGTATTCGCCTCGGGCGCGTTTCATCCCCTGATTGATGTTGAGGATGGCGCCGAGATTCATCTCATTGCAGAAATATTGAACACGACCGTCGTCGCGAGCAAAACGCTCGACGACTTCTTTCGTATCGTCGGTCGAGCAGTCGTCGCAGACGATCACTTCGATATCTTCAATGTCCTGTGACACGATGCTATTGATGGCATCGGTGAGGTACCGCGCATAGTTGTAGGCAGGGATGACGATCGAGATCACGTTTGCCAGTTTCCATTCAAGAGTTGAGCAAGGCCATGCCGCTCGATAGCGGCTGCCTTGCTCTTGAGATGTGAAGTCGTCCGTATGTCAGAACGGACCGGTGAACCATTTGCCGGGGACATCGTGATGTTCCCGCGCGGGTGGCAATGCGTCGAGTGGCGGCGAGGCGAGACCCATCATCCTTGCGACCGCGGTCACGATATCGGCTGCCTCTGTATAGAACTCTTTGGTGAGACCGTAGCTGGTCGGCTCGGGACAATCGGGCGCCGTGAGCCTCGCAGGCGGGCAGCGAAAATGCGACCAATGCGTCATCGTCAGCCGGGCAATGATTTCGCCCGCGACGGAACCCGTTGCCGCGCCGGTGTCGAGAACCAGCAGGCGCCCCGTCTTGCGCAGCGAGCTTTCGATGGTGGCCATGTCTAGAGGCTTGATTGTGCGAAGATCGATGAGATCGCAGTGAATGCCGGCCGTCGCCAATGCGCGGCATGCGTGCTGTGCTTCCGCAACCAGATACGACATGGCGACGATCGTTACCGCGTCGCCCTCGTGCACGCGGCGTGCCTTGCCGATTGGCACACGCACGTCGCCGGGTTCGACGTCGCCCGTCGCCGGATGCACCCAGCGATGCTCGAGAAAAACGACGGGGTCGTCATCGAAAATCGACGACAGCAGTAAGCCCTTCGCGTCTGCGGCGGTGGCGGGCATCACCACCTTGAGACCGGGCACATGCGCAAACCACGCCTGCAGATTCTGCGAATGCGTCGGTCCCTGCCCCCAGCCTCTGCCGAGGATAAGTCGCAGCGTCAGCGGCACGCGGTGTCGTTCGCCAAATGTGTAGCGCCATTTCGCGGCGTTGTTGACGAGTTGATCCATCGCCAGCAGAAAAAAGTCGAGGCGCTGATGACACATGACAGGACGGAGACCGCCGAGCGCGGCGCCGACAGCCACGCCCGTCATCGCGTTTTCCGAGGTCGGCATATCGAATACACGCCCCGCTCCGAACCGTTGCTGCAATTCAGCCGTCGTGCCGAAAATCGTCTTTGGGTCGTCGACCCCCAGGCCGTAGCAGATCATGGACGGGTCTTGCTCCATCGCCACATGCATTGCTTCGTTGATCGCCTGGGCTGCGTTGATGTGGCTCATCAGAAGACTCCAAGGTCAGTGGCGTAGATGCCCGTCTGCGCCGACGATGCCGGCGGAAACGGCGCGGCGTCCGCGCCTACGAATGCGGCCTCGATCCGTCGCGCCAGGTCCTGCTCAACCTGTTCGAGCCAGCGTTCGTCCGCGCCACTGCGCGCAACCTGCTTGAGCAGTGGGTCTTGTTCCTTCCACTTCTGCAATTCCCCTTCGGGGCGGTAATTCAGCTGATCGTCGTCGTATGGCCCGCAATGCTCCAGCCAGCGATAAGTTGACATTTCAATGAAGCACGGCCCATCACCCGCTCTGATTCGCGCAGCGGCTTCTTTTGCCACCTCGTACACCGCTTCCACGTCATTGCCATCGACCGACGCGCTCCACAAACCGATAGCGCTGGCAAAAGCTGTCAGCGAACGTCCGGCGGGTTGTCTCTTCGACAAGGGACTGTAGACGGAATAAAGATTGTTTTCGCAGGCGAAAAGAACAGGCAGCTTGCGCACCGCGGCGAAGTTTGCGCTTTCGAAGAAAACGCCTTCTTCCGTCGCGCCGTCGCCAAGGAAGACGCAAGTGAGATCGCCGGATTGACGCAGCTGTTGCGCCAACGCCATGCCGACACCAACGGGAATGCTATTGCCGACGATGGCAGTACTGGCGAGAAATCCCGCGTCAAGATCGGACAGGTGCATGGAACCGCCGCGGCCGCCGCAGCAACCGGTCGCCTTACCGTGCAGCTCCGCGATCAACGCGTCGAGATCGCCGCCTTTCGCCAGGTAGTGAGCATGCGAGCGGTGCGTACTCACAGCCTGGTCTCGTGAAGTCAATGCGTGCGCGATTCCTACGGCAGCCGCCTCCTGGCCAATCGACAAATGCACCGGGCAGCGCATCTTTTGAAGGGGATAGTGGCGTGCAATGGCCTCTTCGACCCGACGGACCAACAGCATGCGCTCGAGTAGTGCGAGCGAAAGCGGTGACGATGCCATGATCAGATGAAGTTCATGTGGGGAACGGACTGATTCACCAGTCTGTCGAGATACCGGTTAACCTCATCCATGCGGCAGTTCTTTCTGCAATCCTGGATGTTCAACTGGTTTCGCACGAAGTTGAAATTCTCCTTGCGACGTTCGCCTTCCCAGATATCCTGAAAAGACGATGCGTTGAGGTTGCCGTATTCAAACTTCTTGTCGAGGAGATAAGCGCTGCACCCGTACACGCTTCCGTCTGCCATCACGTAGCCCCAGACGAACGGCGTTGCGTGGCACTTCTTGTAACGTTGCTCGGGCTTCTCCAGATACTTCTGCATGGTATGGCTGCGGAAAATCAGCTGGAATTCGCTGGTGCTCATTCCGTCGAGCTGCTTCTCCATAGCCAGGTACGGGTTGTAGTCGATACCCTCGTATTGATGTGTCTCGCTATACAGATGTTGCGAGTACGGCTTGATCACCAGATAGTCCGCGCCGATCTCATCGCGGCAAATACGTGCGAGCTCCGGCATATCGGCCGCATTCTCGGGCAGAAGCACGGCCTGCACGCCGATCGTGCAGTTGATGCCATGCTGGCGCTTGAACGCCACTGCGTGCTTCAGATTGTCGACCACTCGCTGGAAATCACGCTCCTTGGTCCGGTGAATCGCCGCATACGATGCTGCCGTACCCGCATTGAGGGAGACTTTGATCCACGAGACTTTATCGAGCGAACGCTCGACGAACTCGCTGTTCAACAGCACGCCGTTTGTCGTGAACGAAACGTCGATTCCGGACGAATGCGTCAACGCGACGATGTCATTGATCTTCTTGTGCAACAACGGCTCGCCTTCACCGGCGAACATGATGCTTTTCACGCCAAGCCGCCCCATTTCGGGCAGGCGGTGCTGCAGCATCTCATAGTCGAGCATCACGGCTTTGTACCCGATGTAGTCGACTGCGCAGAACGTGCAACGGTGATTGCACGCACCCACGGGAGAGAGTTCGAGATAGATGGGGTAAATGCTTTTCGCCTTAGCCCAGTCGTCGCCGGATTCGATCACATCCGCGACGCGTCGCGGATGGTAAATCAGCTTGTGACTATCGATGAGAAATGTGTCCATGACTAGTCCGTCATTTTAGAAGGGTGGTCGCGTACTTTGCGAACAGAACAGGGTCGACAGGCTCACGATTGCAGACGATCTGCACATCGAGAGCCGCCGCGATGCTCCCCGCAAGAATTGCGATTTCGGATGGCGCGCCTGCCGCCATGCACGGTCCCGCAAGCGACAGAAAGGCATCGCCCGCGCCAATCCGGTCGACGACATGGGACGACAGCGCAGGTATCGCTACAGGCTTGGCTTCAGTGACGATCAAAGCGCCAAGCGACCCGCGCGTGACGGCCATCGCCTTGCCGTTCAGTTTCGCGAGGACATCCGCTGCCACGTCTTCGATATTCGAATGCCGATCGTGAACGGCGAGTCGCGCCTCCGGTTCATTCAGGCAGATGAAGTCGGCCTTAGGGTATCGAGTGACGCTGTGATACCCGCGATTTCCACTGTTGATTTGCGTATTGAGCGCCAGAAAGCGCGCGTGCTTCGAAATGGCGGCGGCCATTTTTCGACCAATCAGCCCATTGCCGAAGTCCGGCACGATGACAGCATCGTACTTGTCCGCAAATTGTTCGATCCAGTTGCAGAAGTCGTGCTCCAGTTCCGAATCGCCCTGTTCTTCCCCACCCAGATAGATTTCGAACAGACGTTGCAGGTCCTGGTCGACAAAGCGCCGCTTGATCAGCGTCGGCGCTTTCTTGAAATGCCGGCACTCGAGCGTGACGTTGTCGCGCAACTTGCTTTTGACGTATTCGAGCGAGTCATCGTATTTGCCGAGTGCCGTGAGCAGCGTCACTTCGCGCGCGAACCCGGCGACGTGATTGGCAACCGCGATCGAACCTCCCGCAAACCGTTCTTCGCTATGAAAGCGCACGGCAAGCGAGTTTCCCTTCCCCGTCTGGCCGAGCGCATTGACGTAGTGATACTCGTCGAGAATGGCATCACCTATCACAAGCACCCGCATGTTGGAGAGCGAGTGAACCTGCGCGAGGAAGCGATCGAGCGGACAGTCCTGCTTGAAGCGCTCAAGGAACAGGCGTGTCTCTTCCGGCAAGACATCGAAATGGTTGTTCAGCAGTTTGGTCGAACTGAAGGTGAGTTCGTCCGTGAAGTAGACTTCTCCGGCGTGCCTGCGGACGGCTTCTACCTCACGCGAAATATTGCCGCTCGCATCCTGACTGGCATCGATATAGTCGCTGCCCTTAACATACAGATGCGGTCGAATCTGATTGATCGCCGGAATGGCCGTTTCAGCGTCGCTGACTGCGAGATAGTCTACGCAGGCCAACGCTGCCAGGCTTTCCAGCCTGAGCGTGTCGGGAAACACAGGGCGATTGGGTCCTTTGCGCACGAAGGCGTCGGAAGTCACGGTGACGACCAGCATCTCGCCAAGGCTGCGCGCATGCTGCAAATGCTTGATATGCCCGGCGTGCATCAGGTCGAACGTGCCGTGACAATGAATGACCTTGAGGCCGTCGTGACTTGCGCGTCGGGACAGTTCGCCAAGTTCTTCAAGGCTTTTGATCTTGGATGTGCTCATTTTGCATCGGCCAAAGCGTCAGAGAGGTAATGAAGAACGAACTGGTGACCCACTTCCACTTCGCCGTAGTCGGCGGACGGCAACCAGACGTTCACGGTTCCTTTCGACTGAAGCGGATTGTCGGGAGAGAAGCCCGACAACGTAATGACGTCTGCCTCACGCGACATGGCGACATCGACTGCAGCAAGGATGTTTTTGGAGGCGCCGGAACTGCTGACCGCGATCAGGACATCTCGTGGCTTCAGGTAGCGCTCCGCGAGCAATGCGTATGCGTTTTCGTAACCGTAGTCATTGCTCATGCAGGTCAGCAGCGACGGTTCGTGCAGGACATGTGCGCGAACCCGGGCCTTGTTGACGAGATCGTTGTGAACGTGAGCGACCAACGCCGCACTACCGCCATTCCCGATTAGATACACATCGGACGATTCGCGTTGCGCTCGCTGCAGAATGGAGAGCGCGCATCGCAGGCCTTCTTCCAGACTGACGCTGGGTTGCGCGGGCACCATCACCTGGGTTTCTTTCAAAACGCGCTGAAACTGGTTCAACGCGGACAAGAAGTTCTCTGTATTCATGCTTCGCGTCCCAGATGATTGAACCAGGTGCGGGTAGCTTCGGCGATGGATTCGGAGGTCCATACCGGCGCGCTTGCCCAGTCATTGATGCAGCCCAGCATGGCGTTGACGCCTTCTTCGAAGGTCGTTCTGGGTGCCCATTCAAGTTGCTCGCGGATCGCGCGCGTATCGGCAAACGTGCAGTCGGGTTCGCCGGGGCGCTTGGGAATGTAGGTGCGTTCGCAGTCGAGCAGATCGACCAGCCGGTTGATGCTGTAGTGATTGCCGCTGCCGACGTTGAATATCTCCCCGCTCAAAGACGACTGGGCCGCGGCGAGAAAGGCTCGAGCGACGTCGCTGACGAACGTGAAGTCGCGCGTTTGTTCGCCGTCGCCGACAATGGTCACAGGCAGGCCTTTCAGGCGCTGCGCGAGAAATACGCCAAACACGGCGCCGTATGCGCCATTCGTTCGCGAGCGCGGTCCGTAGACGTTGAAGAGCCGAAGGGACAGTGCAGGCAACTGATAGACCTTTGCCCAATGCATCACCAACTGTTCACCCATTGCCTTGGTCAGCGCGTACGGATATTCGGGCTTGACGGGTGCGCTTTCAGGTGTCGGATAAACGTCAGGGATGCCGTAACACGACGACGAAGCCGTATAGATGAAGCGCTTCGCGCCATGCCGGCGGGCCGCTTCCAGAACATTCAACGTTCCGGATACGTTGACGTCGTAGTAGTCGGTCGGCTGCTCGATCGACGGCACGATGTCGGAGCGGCCGGCGAGGTGCAACACCCAGTCGACGCCTTCGAAGTATTGCCCGATGCTCTCGCGATGCCGGATATCCGCCTGGACGAAACGAAACTTCGGGTTGGCGGCAAGCGAAGACACGTTGCGTTCAGATCCCGTCGAAAGATCATCAAGCCCGATGACCTCGTGTCCTTCCTTGAGGAATAGCTCGCACACGTGGCTGCCGATAAAGCCCGCCGCCCCTGTTACTAGAACTCGCATACACACCCTTATGACGCTTGAAAGCGTCTAATCCGGTCGAAATACCTTGTGGGACATCGCAGCACGCCAACCGCCAACCGGTTTGGAGTCGCGCTGCAAACCTTGGCGAGGCGGACTGTCACGCGTCATAGCGCCACGCTTTAAGGGTTCGCGCGGCTGCACCGCACAGGGAACTGATTTATTTCACGGTGGCAGTATCGGGGAGATCGTCGCAACTCGAGACGGGGAAAAAACACCCAAAACAGGTCCAAATTGGACAATTGACCGGACTCGTGTTCATGTCCGACGCCGGGTGATGCGTTGGTTTGCCGGAATTAGGGGTATTTAGCCGGCTTGATCCGCCGATCGAAGTGCACAAGTGGCCAACATAATGCGAGCAAGTGGGGTTTCGTGAAGCAATCGTGAAGGCCATCGTCTGGATGATTTCCTGCGGTGCGGCCACGACTTGTGGTGGCGGCCCCTTTCTGCTCGACCATTGCCGGATTCAATACCAATGAAGCCCATTCGCCTCGTTTGCGGCACGCGCGCAACCTACGACGACTTTCCGCGCACGACCGCGCTCGGCCGCACGCTCGCGCTGGGCCGCCACGCGGTGCCGCCGCAACTGATGCTGTTCGACAACAACCGGGCAGGTCTTTCGTCGATCTACAACTACGCGATCGAGCAGTCGCGCAACGATCCCGCCATCCTCGTCTTCCTGCACGACGACGTGCATCTGTCCGACTTCTACTGGATGGACAGGCTGCGCGAAGCGGTAGCGCAGTTCGACGTCGTCGGTCTGGCGGGCAACGTGCGCCGTCTGCCGGGTCAACCTTCGTGGTTCTTCCGGGATATGACCTTCACGCCCGACGATGCGCAGAACCTGAGCGGCGTCGTCGGACACGGAAAGGGCTTCCCATGCGACAAGATTTCGGTCTACGGACCGCCCGCGCGCGAGTGCAAGTTGCTCGACGGGTTGCTGCTCGCTGCCGATAGCGAGCGCCTGATCGCGAGCGGCCTGAACTTCGACGAGCAGTTCGATTTCCATTTCTACGACCTCGATTTCTGCCGCCAGGCCGAAGCGCGCGGATTGCGGATGGGCACCTGGGCGATGAGCGTGATTCACGAGAGCGGCGGCGCGTTCAACACGCCACCGTGGCACGCAGCTTATGAGCGCTACATGCGCAAGTACACGGGCGTCTAGACGCGCCGCGCAGCGACACGCGAAACACGATCAGCCAATGGAAGCAAGAGCCGACCACGAACCATGCGCAAGCATCGACGTCCGCGAGGACGCGACGGTGCTCACGTTGCCACCGTCGCCAGCGCAATCGGCTCCGTTCGACGCCGCAGCGTTGCTCCAGAGCGCGTTTGCACATCATCAGGCAGGTCGGCTCGCCGAAGCAGCTGCGTTCTACAAGCAGATTCTTCAGCAGGACACCGCGCATCCCGACGCGATGCATTTTCTCGGCGTGCTGGTATGCGACGCCGGGCATCTGGAGACAGGCATCGGCCTGATCGAAAAGTCGATCCAGCTGCATCCGAATGCAATCTATCTGAACAACCTCGGCAACATGCGGGGCCGCGCGCGCAACTTTCAGAGCGCGGTGGCCGCGTATCGGGCGGCGCTGGCGATAGCGCCCGATTACGCGGAAGCACACAACAACCTCGGCCATGCGTTGCGCGAATCGGGCGACCCCATGGCAGCGCTCGAATGCAGCTATCACGCACTCCGGCTCAATCCCGAATTCGCCCAGGCGTGGGTCAATCGCGGCAACGCGCTGCTCGACCTCGGCAGCGACGAAGAGGCGCTAGAGAGCTACGTCAAGGCGATCGCCCTGAACCCGAACGACGTCAACGCACACAACAACGTCGGCAACATTCTGGAAAAGTACGGGCGCAGCGCCGAAGCCGTCGCCAGCTATCGGCGGGCGCTCGCGCTCGAACCGGCGTGCGCGATGCTGCACAACAACCTAGGTAACGTATTGCGCGATCAGGGGCAACTCGACGAAGCCTGCGCGCGATACCGGCAAGCCGTTTCGCTCGATGCTGGCTTCGCGCAGGCGCACAGCAATTTGTTGTTGCTGCTGAACACGCGGCCCGACGTACTGCTCGACGAGCAATGCGCCGAAGCGCGCGCCTACGGGGAGTGCCAGACATCGAAAGCCCGGGCCTTTGCGCACCCGGCGCACGTCATGCATCTGACGCAATCCGACGCTGCGGCGAAGCGTCTGCGCATCGGCTTCGTATCCGGTGATCTGAATTCGCATCCCGTCGGCTTTTTTCTCGAGAGCGTGCTTGGGCACCTCGACGGGACTCAGCTTGAACTCGTCGCCTACGCGACCCGCAAACGCGACGATGCGGTTTCGCAGCGCCTGATGTCGCATTTCAGCGCATGGCGTGACGTGTCGCGGCTCGACGACGAGGCCTGCGCGCGCTGCATCCACGACGACGGCATCGATATTCTTGTCGACCTGTCGGGCCACACGAATCACAACCGTCTGCCGGTGTTTGCATGGAAGCCCGCGCCCGTGCAAGCGACATGGCTCGGCTATTTCGCCACGACGGGGCTTGCCTCGATCGATTATGTGATCGCCGACCGTCACGTGCTGCCACCGTCTGAAGCATCACAATTTGTCGAAACGGCGTGGCATCTGCCCGACAGCTATCTGTGCTTTACGCCGCCCAACATCGATATCGACGTGGGTCCGTTACCCGCCACGGCGAGCGGCGAGAACGGCGCAATCACGTTCGGCTGCTTCAATCATCTGGTGAAGCTCAACGATGCCGTGATGGCGTTGTGGGCCCGTGTGCTCGCCGCCGTGCCGGGCTCGCGCCTGCTGCTGAAGACGCGACAGCTCGATGACCTGACGGTCCAGCAGACGACGCGCGAACGTTTCGCGGCACATGGCGTCGACGGCGCACGTCTGATGCTCGAAGGCCAGTCGCCTCGCGCGGAACTGCTCGCTGCATACAACCGCGTCGACATCGCGCTCGATCCATTCCCATACGCGGGAGGCACGACGAGCGTCGAGGCGCTGTGGATGGGTGTGCCCGTCCTGACGCGCCGGGGCGAGCGCTTCCTGTCGCACGTCGGCGAGAGCATCGTGAACACGGCGCATCTGCCTGATTGGATCGCGCAAAGCGACGATGACTACGTCGCGAAGGCCGTCCGCTTCAGCACGCAACCCAATCATCTGGCGGCGCTCAGAAGCACGCTGCGTGAGCGGCTGCTGGCGTCGCCGCTGTGCGACGCGGCGCGCTTCGCTGGCCATCTCGAGCACGCATTTCGCGGCATGTGGACGCGCTACGTCGCATGTCTTCACGCCGACGACCGGCACGTCGCACAACGGGATCGACACCTAATGGAGGACGCCCGCAATCAAGCGGAGCGCAATTTCGCATGACTGACTTCAACCCGAACCATAACCATTCGTGGCAGCGCATTCCGACGCCCACCAACTTCGGCGCAGCGCCTCGAGCGCAGGCAGCGCTAGATACGCAGGCCCAGGAGCGCATCGCGCAGACCTTGCAGGCAGCCGTCGAGCACCATCAGGCCGAGCGCTTCGATGAAGCGGAAACGCTGTACCGGCAGATCCTCGCCATCGATCCGGATCACGCCGATGCAATGCACCTGCTGGGTTTGATCGCTCACGAGTTCGGCCAGTACCAGACCGCGTGCGATCTGATCATGGGCGCCATTACGCGTAAGCCTGAGGCGTTCTACCTCTACAACCTCGGCAATGTGATGCAGGCGAACAATCGCCATGCGGCGGCCGTCGAATGTTTCCGCCAGGCGCTTGCGTTGCAGCCGGACTATGTCGATGCACACAACAATCTGGGCAACGCGTTACGCGCGCTGAAGAGCCATCACGAGGCGGTCCAGTCGTTTTGCCATGCGATCAATCTCAAGCCGGATCACGCGCAGGCCTATAACAATCTCGCCAACACGCTAATGGAGTTGAACGAGTTGGATGCCGCGCTCGAAGCCTGGCGTAACGCGACGTCGTTGCGCCCCGACTACGCGGAGCCGCGCAGCAATCTGCTGTTCGCGCTGAACTACCAGGGTGGGACGACGCCGCAAGCTTATCTCGAAGAAGCCGTGCGTTTCGGCGAACTGGTCAGCGCACGCGCGAAGCCGTTCACGACGTGGCTTGTCGATGCAGACTCGCGCGCAGACCGTCCACTGCGCGTCGGCATCGTGTCCGGCGATCTGAAAAAGCATCCCGTCGGCTATTTCATCGAAAGCGTGCTCGGCAATATTGACGCATCGCGCGTTCAGCTGGTTGCGTACCCGACGCGCAATCTCGAAGACGAACTGACGATCCGCATCAAGCCTGCGTTCTCCGCGTGGACGAGCATCGCGGGCATGAGCGACGAAACGGCTGCAAAGCGCATCCGCGACGACGCCGTGGATATCCTGATCGATGCATCGGGCCACAGCACGCACAACCGTTTGCCGCTGTTCGCATGGAAGCCGGCGCCCGTGCAGGTAAGTTGGCCGGGCTATTTCGCGAGCACGGGCGTGAGCGCGATCGACTACATTCTCGGCGACAGGCATGTGCTGCCCGAAGCGGAAGAAGCCCACTTCGTCGAAAAGCCCTGGCGCCTGCCCGACAGCTACCTGTGCTTCACGCCGCCCAACGAGTCTGTCGAACCGGGCCCGCTGCCGATGCTGGCGAACGGTCACGTGACCTTCGGCTATTTCGGCAACGTCACGAAGATCACCGATCAGGTCATCGCTGTCTGGTCCGCGGCGCTGCAGAAAGTGCCAGGCTCGCAACTGTTGCTGAAGTCCGGCCAGTTTGGCGACGCCTATGTGCGCGACGCGTTCATCAAGCGCTTTGCGGTGCGCGGCATTCCTGCGTCTCGCCTCATCCTCGAGGGCCGCTCCGCACGCGACGAATATCTCGCGACATATCGCCGCGTCGACGCGATGCTGAGCCCATTCCCGTATCCGGGCGGCACTACCACGGCGGAAGCGTTCTGGATGGGCGTCCCTGTGCTATGCCGCAGCGGCGAGCGCTTCGTGACGCATATCGCCGAGACGATGTGCCACGCGGCCGGTCTCGCCGACTGGATCGCGGCCGACGACGCCGCGTATGTCGAGAAAGCCGTCGCCTTCGCCGCGGATCGTGAACGCATCGCGGCGTTGCGCAGCGGACTGCGTGCGCAACTGCTTGCCTCGCCGCTGTGCGACGCGGCGCGCTTTGCGCGCAATTTCGAAGCGGCGCTGCACGGTATGTGGGACGCGCACCTGGCGCATCCGGCCACGCTTCCCGCCGAGGCGGCGCAGTGAACGCACAGTCGATCCTGATCACCGGCGGCGCGGGGTTTCTCGGCTCGCATCTGTGTGACCGGCTGGTAGCGGCCGGTCACGACGTGATGTGCGTCGACAACTTTCATACGGGTAGCAAGCAGACCATTCACCATTTGATCGGCAAGGTCAATTTCGAAGTGATCCGCCATGACGTGTGGCTGCCTCTGTACGTCGAAGTTGATCGCGTGTTCAACATGGCGTGCCCTGCAAGCCCCGTGCACTACCAGAGCGATCCTGTCTCGACGGTGAAGACGGCAGTGCTCGGCGCGATCAACATGCTCGGTCTCGCGAAGCGCTGTGGCGCGCGCATCCTTCAGGCATCGACGAGCGAAGTCTACGGCGACGCGCAGCAACATCCGCAGCCCGAGAGCTACTGGGGCAACGTGAATCCGAACGGGCCACGCGCCTGTTACGACGAAGGCAAGCGCTGCGCCGAGACGCTGTTTTTTGACTATCACCGTCAGCATGGCGTCGATATTCGTGTCGCACGCATCTTCAACACCTATGGTCCGCGCATGCGTCCCGACGACGGCCGTGTGGTGTCCAATTTCATCGTGCAGGCGCTGCATGGCGAGCCCATCACGATCTACGGTGACGGCAGCCAGACGCGCTCGTTCTGCTATGTTGAGGACCTTGTCGAAGGGCTGCTGCGTCTGATGAATCACGAAGGCGAGCCCGGTCCTTTCAACATCGGCAACCCGAGCGAGATCACGATCCGCGAACTGGCCGAAACGGTGCTGCGTCTCACGGGCTCTCGCTCGCGCATTGAATACCGCCCGTTGCCGTCGGACGATCCGGTGCAGCGCCGCCCGGACATTGCGAAGGCTCGCCGGCATCTCGACTGGCAGCCGGGCGTAATGCTCGAAGACGGTTTGAGGGAAACCATCGCGTATTTCAGGAAGGTAGTGAAGTGATGAATTGCGATCTGATTGAAGCGGATTGCCCCGTTTGCGCGAACACGGTTGCCGCGCGATTTTTCCCCGCTGGCGAGCAGACGCTCGCGACGCTCGCGTGGCCCGCTTCCGCGCACGCTGCGCAGTCGCTGCCGCGCCACGCACAGGATTTCGTGCAGTGTCCGTCGTGCGCGCACGTATGGAATCACCGCTTCGAATACGACGCGATTCCGTATCAAAGCAACCCCAACCGGATGTTTAACAGCGGCAGCATCTGGAAAGGCCATCTCGCGCACACGCGCGATCTTGTGCTGTCACGTCTGCCTGATGCGCCAAACGTCGTCGAGATTGGCTGCGGCGAAGGACACTTCGTGCGCGGACTCGCGCAAGCGCAGCCGGGCGGGCGCTTCATCGGCTTCGATCCGAATGCGACACCTGAAACGGGACTCGGCGTCGAGTTTCATCCGCGCCTTTTCGAACCGCTCGCCGACATGTCCGCGTTCAGTCCCGACGCCGTGGTGATCCGTCACGTGCTCGAACATCTGACCGAACCGGCACGGCTCGTCGAAGCGCTCGCGTGGGGCGCGGCATCGGCGGGCAAGGACTGCTGGCTGTTCGCGGAAGTGCCGTGCATCGACCGCGTGTTCGACACGCAGCGTCTCGCCGATTTCTTCTATGAACACGTATCGCATTTCACGACGGAATCGTTTCGCACGCTGATGTCGCGTGCGGGCGAGATAGTCACGCTCGCGCATGGTTACGATGGTGAAGTAGTCTATGCGCTAGTGAAGCTTGGCGTGCCGGCGGGTGCCCGAACGCGGGCCCAGGCTGCGACGCAGTTCGCTGTTCGCACGGTCAAGAGCCGCGCGACGATCGCGCAGCAACTATCGCAACTGAGCGCTTCGGGCAAGCGCGTCGCGATCTGGGGCGGAACGGGCAAGGCGGCCGCATTCATTCATCAATTCGGCGCGGATGCCGCACGCTTTCCGCTCGTGGTCGATTCGGATCGCGGCAAGGTCGGTACCTATGTGCCCGGCACCGGTCAACGGATCGAATTCCGCGACGTGCTGAAAGAGGCACAAGTGGACGTGATCGTCATCCCGACGCAATGGCGCGCGCGCGACATCATTGCCGAAATGGAACGTGAAGGCATCGCGACGAAGAACGTGCTGATCGAGCACGACGGCGGCCTCGTCGATTTCTTCGCGCAAGCGCATCCCTACTGAACGCGCTGCGGAAGTTCGATCATGCACGACATCCCAGATATTCTGAACGTCGCGCTCGCGCATCATCAGGCGGGCCGTCTCGCCGATGCGCAGGCGCTCTACGACGCTATCTTGCAATCCGATCCGGGACAGTCCGACGCGCTGCATTTCTCCGGACTGCTCGCGTGCCAGACGAATCGCGGCGAAGCGGGGCTCGCGCTGATGCGCGCGTCGATTGCGGCGAATCCGAACGCCGTGTACTACAACAATCTGGGCAACGCGTTGCTGCAGCGCCGCCAGATTGCGGAAGCCATCGACGGTTACCGCCATGCCGTCGCGCTGCGTCCCGATTATGCGGAGGCGCACAACAACCTCGGCAATGCGCTGCGCGAAGCGGGCGACGCGAACGCGTCGATGCTCAGTTGCGCGAAGGCGATCGAGCTGCGGCCCGGCTATCCCGAGGCCTACAACAATCTCGGCAATGCGCTGAAAGCGCTCGGCGATCGGGACAGCGCGGCGCTCGCTTACCAGAAGGCCGTGTCCTTCCGGCCGGACTACGCGGAAGCATTCAGCAATCTGGCGCGCGCGCAGGCGGGGCGCGGACATGGCGACGAATCGATTGCGGCGTTCCGTCAGGCGATCGCGATCGATCCGACGCGCACGGCAGACCTCGACAGCCTCGCGACCTTGCTGCATGCAAACGGCGATATCGCAGGCGCAATCGGTTGCCTGCAACGCGCGGCGCAATTCGATTCCATGGACGTCGAACGTCGTCGCACGCTCGCGCGGTGGTTGCGCGGCGCGGAGCGTTGCGACGAAGCCGCGCAATGGCTGACACGCGCCGCGGAGATCGCGCGCAACGACGCTTCGATTTATGTGGAACTGGGCGACACCTATGAGCAGGCCGGCAAGCTCGACGCGACGATCCTCTGTTATCAGTCGGCCGTGGAACTCGCGCCGCGTGATGCGGACGTCCATCATCGGCTGGCAGTCGCACTGCTCAAACAGCGTCGCGCCGACGAAGCGCTTGGGCACGCGCGCGAGGCCGTCGCGCTCGCGCCGCATCTGGCCGTGCCGCACTTCAATCTCGGTGACACGCTGAGCATGCTCGGCGACGCGGACGGCGCGATCGACAGCTATAGGCGCGGTCTCGCGATCGACGGCGATAAGGAACTGGCGCACAACCGCCTGATCTTCGATCTCGCCACGCACGCGGCGACGCCGCCTTCCACCACGCTCGCGGCCGCGCGCGAATTCGGCGCACGCATGGCCGCGCGGGCGCGCGTGTGCGAGCACCCGCCGCCGCGTCACGATGGGAGCAAGCTGCGTATCGGATTCGTGTCGGGTGATCTGCTGCTGCATCCTGTCGGCATCTTCATCGAGTCGGTGATGGAGCATTTCGCCGACGGCAGCTTCGAGCTCATCGCTTACTCTACGCGCAGAAGCGAAGACGACATCACGCGCCGCCTGAAGACGCGCTTCGACGCATGGCGAAGTCTGGTGAACGTCGCCGATACGCAGGCGGTGCAGATGATCCGCGACGACGGCATCGACATCCTCGTCGACCTGTCGGGACACACGGTCTACAACCGCCTGCCGATGTTCGCGTGCAAGCCGGCGCCGTTGCAGGTGAGCTGGCTAGGCTATTTCGGCACCACGGGACTGGCGACGATGGACTATGTGCTCGGCGACCCGCTCGTGCTGCCCGTGGACGAAGAATCGCATTACGTCGAGAAGATCTGGCGCCTTCCCGACAGCTACCTGTGCTTTACCCCGCCCAGCGACGACGTGAAAGTCGGCCCGTTGCCGATGCTGCAAAACGCGACGATGCAGAACGGCGAGGCAGGGCATGCGACGTTCGGCTATTTCGGCAAGCTTTCGAAGGTCACGCCCGCTGTGATTGGCGTGTGGTCTCGCATCCTGCACGCGGTGCCGGGATCGAAGCTGATGTTGAAATCGCACCAGCTGGACGCAGTGCATGCGTGCCGGTCGACGGAGCAGAACTTTGCCGCACACGGCATCGAGGCATCGCGTCTCGTGCTCGAGGGTGGGTCGCCTCGCGACGCATATCTCGCGGCCTACAACCGCGTGGACATCATGCTGAGCCCGTTCCCCTATCCAGGTGGCACGACGACGGCGGAAGCGCTATGGATGGGTACGCCCGTCGTGGCGCTCAAAGGCGACCGATTCGTCACGCACATCTGCGAAAGCGTGCTGCATGCTGCCGGGCAAGGCTGCTGGATCGCACACGACGAGGCTGCGTATCTCGAACTGGCGCGCGCATGGGCCGCACGGCCCGAGCGACTTGCCGCTTTGCGCGCCGGCTTGCGCGAGCAGACCCTGGCGTCGCCGTTATGCGACGCGCGCCGCTTCGCGAAGAACCTCAAGGCGGCGTTCGAAGGTATGTGGGCGCAGCATGTCGTCGCCCGCGACGCATGAGGCGGGCAAGCCGGCCTCACACTCATGATTCAAAAGGATGACAGTGGACCACTCGAAACTGCTCAATACGGCGCTCGCGCATCATCAGGTCGGGCGGCTCGCCGAGGCCAAGGCCATCTACGACCAGATCCTGCGCGCGAATCCGCGGCATCCGGATGCAGTGCATTTTCTCGGGCTGCTCGCCTGCCAGATTCAGCAGCATGAGGCCGGCATTGCGCTGATGCGTCAATCGATCGCCATCTTTCCAAACGCGATCTACTACAACAATCTCGGCAACGCGCTGCGCGAGCATGGACAGCTGAAGCACGCGATCGACGGATATCGCGAGGCCGTGACGCTCAATCCGGGCTATGCCGAGGCGCACAACAACCTGGGTAACGCGTTGCGCGAGGATCGTCAGCCGGATCTGGCGATGCGCAGTTGCGCGCAGGCCATCGAACTGCGGCCGGGCTACGCCGAGGCGTACAACAATCTCGGCAATGCGCTGAAGGATCTCGGCGAAATGGAGAGCGCGGTGAAGGCGTACGGCAAGGCGATTTCGTTCAGGCCGGACTACGCCGACGCGCACAACAACCTTGGTAACGTGCTGATGGAGCAGGGCAAGTACGAGGCGGCTATCGACAGTTACCGAGAGGCCATCGCACACGATCCGAATCGTGCCTTGATGCACAACAGCCTCGGCACGCTGCTGCTCGCGCGCGGTGATCTGGCGGGCGCGGCGGTGAGTCTGCGCCGTTCGATCGAACTCGATGCCGCGCGGCCCGGGGTGCACAACAATCTGGCCAA
Source organism: Paraburkholderia steynii (assembly GCF_900100565.1). Taxonomy (NCBI): domain Bacteria; kingdom Pseudomonadati; phylum Pseudomonadota; class Betaproteobacteria; order Burkholderiales; family Burkholderiaceae; genus Paraburkholderia; species Paraburkholderia steynii. The sequence continues at coordinate 203,988 of NZ_FNDI01000007.1, forward strand.
CACGCTCCGTGACATGGGTGAGCGCGAGGCAGCGGCTGTGCATTACCGCAACGCGATGCAGCTTTCGCAGGCAATCATCGATTCATATCAGGGCGGCGCGGCAGCGGCTGCGCCGCTTGCGCCACCGCGCGGGGCGGAGCCGCGCATGTCGCTTGCAGAAGCATACGCGACGCTCGGCAATGCGTGGTTTGGACTGTACCATTATGACGAGGCGATCGAGAATTATCTGCGCTCGGTCACGCTCGCGGATGACGACGCCGAGGTTCAGCACAATCTCGCCGTCGCTTACCTGAAGACGACCCGCGCGGACGATGCATTGACGTTTGCCCGCAAGGCGCTCGAGCTGAAAGCGGGATCGGCGCGCATGCACATCAATTTGGGCGACGTGCTGCGTTCGCTCGGCGATCTGGATGCGGCTGCCGCGAGCTACCGGAGCGCGATCGAGCGTTCGCCGGATGCGGAAGCGGCGCATACGGCATTGCTCTTTTGCGAAGCAGGGCTGGTGCAGCGGCCCGTCGAAGACTATCTGGCCGATGCGGTCTATTTCGGCCAGCGGCTCGCTGCCGGTGCCACGCCGTTCACGCATACGCCGGCGGCACGCGGCGCACGGCCGCTGCGCGTGGGTTTCGTATCGGGCGATCTGCGCCAGCATCCAGTTGGCATCTTCACCGAAAGCGCGCTGCGGCATATCGATCCTTCCCGGATCGAACTGATTGCCTATCCCACCAACGAGCTCGAAGACGATACGACGCAACGGCTCAAGCCGTTGTTCACCGCGTGGACGCCGTTGTGGGGCATGTCGCGCGACACTGCGGCACGGCGCATCTGCGACGATCGCATCGACATATTGTTCGACATGTCGGGCCACACCGCCTTCAATCGCCTGTCCGTGTTCGCGATGAAGCCGGCGCCGATCCAGGTGTCGTGGATCGGGTTTTTCGCGTCCACGGGCGTCAAGGAAATCGACTATGTGCTCGGCGACCGATACGTGCTGCCGCCGGAGGAAGCGCATCACTTCATCGAAAAGCCGTGGCGGCTGCCCGACAGTTATCTGTGCATGTCGACACCGGAGCACGACGTGAGCGTCGGACCGCTGCCGATGCGCGCGAATGGCATCGTCACTTTCGGCTATCTCGGCAAGCTCGCGAAGATGGCCGACGAAGTGCTCGATCTGTGGGTGCAGGTGTTGCGCGCCACACCGGATTCGCGGCTGCTGGTCAAGGCGCACGAACTGGATCGCAAGCACGCACTCGAGGCGACGTATGCGCGTTTCGCAGCACGCGGCATCGATGCGTCGCGCCTGCTGCTGGAAGGCGGTTCGGCGCGCAAGGCCTACCTGGAGACGTTCAACCGGATCGATATCGTATTGAGTCCATTTCCGTACCCAGGCGGAACCACGACGGCCGAAGCGCTGTGGATGGGTGTGCCCGTCGTGGCCATGAAGGGCAGCCGGTTCCTCGGGCATATCTGCGAGAGCGTGCTGCATGCCGCGGGTTTCGGTGCGTGGATCTGCAGAGACCGGGCGGCTTACATCGCGAAGACGAGTGAACTGGCCGCCGATCCCGACGCGCTGGCAGCATTGCGTGCGACGTTACGCGAGCATGTACTTGCATCGCCGATGTGCGATGCGCGCCGGTTCGCGCGCAACTTCGAGGACGCGCTCGACGGCATGTGGCGCGTGTACGAACAAGGCGTGAGGTAGACAATCCCGCTCTGGAATCAGCGACTACGCCTGATCACGCCCGGACGGCGCAGTCGCGAACATCACGCCTCGAAGCAGGCAAAAAAAAGCTGCATCGCTGCAGCTTTATCAATCCGCGCAGTTCTTCTTCACTACGTCGCACGGCGTTCTTCAGATCTGTTGCTCAGAGCATGCCTGTCGTGTGATACATGCTCACCGACTTGATACGCTGCAGCGCATCGCCATGCCGCTCGGAAAGTCGGTCCATGCCGCTGCGAGCCCGCGCGGAAATGCCGGCGTCGATGCGCTGGATCGAACGGATCTTGTCGAGCGCTTCGGGCGTCTGGTCCGGACACAGCGACATCAGCAGCGGCGAACGCTCTTCGACGATCGCCGACGCACGCGCCCAGTCTTGTTGCGAAACCGCGCTTTCGAGAGCGTGTGTCAGGTCCAGTGCGCGAGTCAGTGAGTCGTTCATCGTATGTTCCATTGAGCGGTGTCCCGTTCCGCGTTACTTCGAGTTCAGCGAGCCGGAGAGGCCGCCGCCGCCGAACAGCTGGTTCAGGTAGGCAGTGTTGTTCTGCATCGTCGTCATCAGTGTGTTCAGCGCCGAGAACTGCGCATTGTACTGATCGGTCAACTGGCTCTGAAAGTTCGTGAGCTGCGTCGCCTGATCCGACAGATTGCTCAGGTCGGTGTTCAGGTTCTGCGTGCGCTGGTCGATCGTGCCGCTCGTCTGCGTGTACGTGTTGATGAACGAGTTCAGCGTCGTGCCGATGCCGTTCGTCGTGTTGAACACGGCTGCCACGGCCGAGCTGTTGCTCGTCAGCGCGTTTTGCAGCGCGGTCGTATCGACCGACAGCGTGCCGTCGTGCTGCAGGTCGATGCCGATCGACGACAGGCTGAATGTCTTGCCGCCCACGGTAATGCCGCCGCCGATCAGGCCACCCAGACCGTTAGTGATCGTGTTCGTCATCGAGTCGCCGAGCAGCGCACCGGCCTGCGAGCCCGTCGCCTGCGTGGGATCCCAGGTCAGACCCGTTTCGGTCGTGATGTAGTTGTTGTACGCGGTGACGAAATCGTTGATCGCTTTCGTCGAAGCCGTCGTGTCGTTGGTGATCGAGATCGTCTGCGTGCTGCTTGCCGACGCGCCCGAGATATCGATGGAGACGCCCGTGAGTGCCGTCGTGATGGTGTTGCTTGCGCTCGTGATCGGGTTGCCGTCGATCGAGAACTGCGCGTCTGCGCCGGGCGTGACCTGCGTGAAGCTTGCTGTGTTCAGGCCGGCGTTGACGCCCGTGCCTGCCGAAACCGTGACCTGGTTGGCCTGGCCCGTCTGCGTCGAGGTGAGCACGAGGTGCTGGCCGTCCGCTGCCGTGATGACGGCGGCCGATACGCCTGGATTGTTGTTCGCCGTGTTGATCGAGTTGGCGATGCTTGCCAGCGTGTCGGTCGACGAGACGTTGATCGACATCGTGCTCGTGCCGACGCCAACTGTCAGTGTGCCGCTGCCGAGGGGCGCGTTCGAAGCGAAGGCCTGCGAGGAAATCTTGTTCGCCGTCGCGATGTTGGTGACGTCGAGTGTGTAGTTGCCAGCCACCGCGCCCTTGCCGGGTGCGGCTGTTGCCGTGACGCCCTGGCCCGTTCCGGTGACAGCGACTGCGAGCTGGTTGAGCGCCGTACCGTCCGACAGGCCGCTCAGTGCGGTCTGCAGCGACGAAAGTGCCGATTTGATCTTGCCAATTGCAGAGAGTTCGGCGTTGTCCGAATTCTGCTTGGTCGTGATTTGCGACGATTGAGCGGCCGTTTTCGCCGTTACGAGCGCCGACACCAGCGAGTCGACATCGAGGGTCGACTTGGTCGAGCCACTGATAATGGACTGCGCCGCCTGTTGTAGCAGGGTGGCGACGTCAGTTGATGAAGTCGAAGTCGACGTGGTGGTCATGCGGGTGCTCCGATTGGCGAAACAGGATGCCGTTTGTTCGTGGCTTGTAAATGCATGATGGGAGGCGAACCTCCCAACCATGCGATCCAGTTGCGTACCGAAGCCGGGCGCGAGCCGCGGCCTCGGGGCGCGGCGCCGTGCGGTGCGCCGCTAGTCGTCAGTCTTACTGGAGGAGCTTCAGAACTTGCTGCGGCATCGAGTTCGCTTGCGCCAGCACCGAGATACCGGCTTGTTGCAGAACCTGAGCCTTCGACAGGTTCGCCGTTTCCGTCGCGAAGTCTGCGTCGGTGATCTGCGAACGTGCTGCGCTCATGTTCGTTGCTTGCGTTTGCGTCGTCGAGATTGCAGCCTGGAACGTGTTCTGCGTTGCGCCCAGCGTTGCCTGGAATGTATTGACGCTCGTCAGAACGTTGTCGATCTGGCTCATTGCTGCCTGAGCGTCCGAAGCCGTTGCAACCGTCAGGCCGCTGATGCCCAGGCTGCTCGAATCCCACGACTGCGTGCCGAAGTCAGCGGTGATCTGCTGGCCGTTGAACGCGCCGATCTGGAAGTTGACCGAGCTGATACCCGTCAGGACGGACTGGCCGTTGAACGTCGTTTGTTGCGCAACGCGTGTGATTTCCGTCAGACGCGTCGACACTTCCGACTGCAGGTTTGCCAGCGCGTTCGAGTCGAGCGAGCCGTCGCCTGCTTCCACAGCCAGCTGACGGATACGTTGCAGGTTGTCGACGACCGATTGCAGCGCGCCGTTCGTGGTTTGCACCATCGAAATGCCGTTGTTCGCGTTTGCAGCACCTTGCGTCAGTGCGTTGATCGAAGCCGTTTGCGACGTCGAGATCGCGAGACCTGCCGCGTCGTCAGCAGCGGTGTTCACACGCTTGCCCGACGACAGGCGGTTGATCGCCTGCGACAGCGCGCTTTGCGAACCCGACAGGTTGTTCTGCGCGGTCAGCGAAGCGATGTTGGTGTTGATGTTCAGCATTTTGCGTCCTCGTTTTTAAAACGCCTCGGATGGAGAGGCTGTTTTGGCTCGGCGTCGCGCTTGACGTGTGCATTGCGTCGCCGCCTGTCCTGGTTGACGGCGTGGTCAGAAGAAAACTTTAGGGGCGATCTCGCGAAATTTGGGGGCGCATGGGTGTGGCGCGGGTGCGCGCGGGGGCGTCTGTGACGAATGTCAAGACGGCGTATCCTTGTTGGCCCGCTTTCTTTGCTCGTGGAGATGTCATGCAGAAACGCAATCTCGGCACGTCGCAATTGCAGGTCGCGCCGCTGATGTTCGGCGGCAATGTGTTCGGCTGGACGGCGGATGAAGCGACGTCGTTCTCCATCCTCGACGCGTTCGCCGACGGCGGCCTGAATTTCATCGATACCGCCGACGTCTATTCCGCCTGGGTGCCGAACAACCACGGCGGCGAGTCGGAGACGATCATCGGCAAGTGGTTTGCGAAGTCGGGCAAGCGCGACAAAATCGTGCTGTCGACCAAGGTCGGCATGCTGGGAAGCCGCAAGGGATTATCCGCGGGCAATATCCGCGCGGCTGTCGAAGACTCGCTGCGGCGCTTGCAGACGGACTATATCGACGTGTATTTCTCGCATCTCGACGACGAGGAGACGCCGCTCGCGGAAACGCTGGGCGCGTATCAGCAGCTGGTCGAAGCGGGCAAGGTGCGGGCGATCGGTGCATCGAACTACGGCGGCGCGCGCTTGCAGGAAGCGCTGCAGATCGCTCGGGACAACGGCTTGCCGCAATATCAGGCGATCCAGCCGGAGTACAACCTGTACGACCGCGCGGCCTACGAAACCGATCTCGAACCCGTTGCGCTCGCCGCGCGGCTGGGTGTCGTCTGCTATTACAGCCTCGCGAGCGGCTTTCTGTCGGGCAAGTACCGTTCACGCGACAATCTGTCGAAAAGCGCGCGCGGCCGCAAGGTCGAGGGTTATCTGAACGAACGCGGCTTCGCGATCCTCGACGCACTCGACGAAGTGGCGCAGCGGCACGGCAGCACGCCTGCCTCGGTAGCGCTGGCATGGCTGATTGCGCGGCCCAGCATCACGGCGCCGATCGCCAGCGCGACGTCGGTCAAACAGCTCGAAAGTCTTGTCGCAGCAGTGCATCTGACGCTTACCGACACGGATTTGCGCATATTGAACGACGCAAGTGCCTGAACAGAATCGCTAAAATGCTGGTCTGAAAGCGAATTTCCTGGTATGATCGGGAGTGAATTGAGATCTTTGCTCGTTTCGTCATGGGTTACTGGTGGCGAAACGCTAGCTAGGCGCGGCGCCGCAACGTGCGCTGCCCGCGTTTCGCGGTGAACTCCCACCTCTCTTTTCCGGCCTCCGTGGCCGCATTGCCTCTCGTTTTCAGTTGTGCTTCGCCAGTCTGAAACGACCGGAGGGCCGGCGCGTGAGTGGGTTGACCGCCACGCCATTAACCGTATCAAGCGTATTTAGGAATTACATGACGACGATTCTTCTGAAGGAAAACGAGCCGTTCGAAGTGGCAATCCGCCGCTTCCGCCGCGCAATCGAAAAGAATGGCCTGATCGCAGAACTGCGTGAGCGCCAGGCGTACGAAAAGCCGACGACGGCACGTAAGCGCAAGAAGGCAGCTGCAGTGAAGCGCCTGCACAAGCGCCTGCGCAGCCAGATGCTGCCGAAGAAGCTGCACTAAGCACGCTTCCTCCGGTACGCAAAAGCACGCCAACGGCGGTGTGAGCTTCGAAAGAAGCCACACCGCCGTTTTTCATTTGTGCGGTTTAGTTCGCTTGCCGGACCTGGCGCGCTGAAGCTTCGTGCGCTGCCGTCGCTCGTGAGGCTGAATATCAGGCGGCCGTTTTGACGCGTTCGTCGGAAAGGACGAATTGGCGGGCGATCGAGCGTAGCCGGTCGCGCCATTCCCAAGTCCCGAAAACGTCATGCACGTTTTGCAGGCAACTGAGCAATTCGACGGTGACGGGATCGTAGATGTTCAGGCGCGCGCGCAACAACGCCTTCTTCAGCGCAGCCACGCCGACGTCCATGTACATGGGCGTATCAGAAGGCGTCTTGCCGACGTATCGCACGGGAATGCCTTCCATCGCGGTCATGTAGTCGCGCGGATGGATAAAGCTGCCGACCGGGCAGCCGCCGCAATAACCGCGGTAGGCGCCGCCACCGCGCGGCAGGAGCGCCGCGCGGCCTTGGCCGAACAGATGCTCGACTGCCCGGTCGAAAATTTCCTGATGTGTCAGGAAGTTATGATTTTTCATGTTGGTCTCCCCCCGCGCACTGCGCAGCGGTCATTCCTTTCTGGTGCAATCGCCGACAGTATTCCGTGACGTGCTCACGCCCGAAGCGGCGACGAGAGCATCATTTACCGCCTAATTCACGGCTTGCGAAGCGCACGCCCTGCACCAGCGACGCCGCCGACACCCGGCTGACTATCCCCGTCCGGAGGCGCGTCGAACGACATCGCATACATTAGTTATAACGAGCGGAATGCGGTAAAGGTCAGCCGTTGTGTTGGCTAGCGCTCAATGCGGGCACGAACGGCCGTCGCTCCGCTCGTCAAGCTTTGTTCGAGGCCTTGCGGGAAGCGGGTTTGCGGGTGACGCTATGCAGCAGGCCATGCCCGTTCGAGCCGGGCGCGATTATGCCATGTGTTGCAACGGCGCGACACATACGCACAACCCACCGGAACAAGCCGCACTCGTCACTTCACGCTCTTTTTGCGGCCTTTCTTCCCGAGCAGGGCGCACCGCGCATAGCAGGCGCAATCGGTCTGATGGTCGTTGACCATACCGACTGCCTGCATGAACGCGTAGCAGATGGTTGTGCCCACAAATTTGCAGCCATAGCCTTTGAGCGCTTTGCTGAGCGCGTCCGACACATCCGTCGATGCAGGCGCATGCGTGTAGCTCGTCCACGCGTTCTGGATCGGCGTGTTATCGACGAACGACCACACGAAATCCGCTAATGACCCATGCTCCGCCTGAATCTGCATGACGGCCTTGGCATTGAGAACCGTCGATTCGATCTTGCCGCGGTGGCGCACGATGCCTTCGTCGAGCACAAGCGCGTCGATCTTCTTCGGCGTGAAGCGCGCGACCTTGTCAATGTCGAAGTTCGAGAAGGCGCGCCGGTATCCGGCGCGTTTGTTCAGAATCGTCGACCACGACAGCCCGGCCTGCGCGCCTTCGAGCACCAGCATCTCGAACAGATGCTGGTCACTGCGCGAAGGGACGCCCCATTCGGTGTCGTGATAGTGTGCGAGCGCTTCGCTCGTCGTCGCCCAGTTGCATCGCTGCTCCGCCACGTTCAGGCTCCTGCATGGTTGGTTGATCGCCCGTCTGTCGGGCCACGCCAGCATAGCGGATCGGCTTTCGGCCGCAACCTGGCCGATCGGCTAATTGTCGCGGGCGAAAAGACCTGCCACGCTATGCGTTAACACATCAATGAGCATATCGATGAATCAAGACCTCTATCTGATCGGCGTCGACGGTGGCGGCACCGGCACGCGCGTCGTGCTGGCGAACGCCGGAGGGCAGGAACTCGCGCAAGGCGCGGCGGGGCCGTCCGGCCTTGCGTTGGGCGTCGAGCGCGCGTGGGACGCGATTCTGGCTGCGAGCGCGCAAGCGTGCGAGCGCGCCGGCATCGCCGCCGACTGGCCGCGCTTCGTTTTCGGCTGCGGGCTCGCGGGCGTCAACAACCGCGACTGGCTGGCCGCATTTCGCGCGAAGGCGCCGGCGCTCGCCGGCCTCGCGATCGAAAGTGACGCCTATTCGACCTTGCTCGGCGCGCACGGCGGCGAGCCGGGTGTGATCGTCGCGCTGGGAACGGGCAGTGTGGCGGCGGTGCTGGACCGCGACGGTCAAAGCCGCATGGTCGCCGGCTACGGCTATCCGTCTGCCGACGAGGCCGGCGGCGCCTGGCTCGGCCTGCGGGCCATCGTGCATGCGCAGCAGGCGCTCGACGGCCGCGTTCCCGCCGACGAACTTTCGCAGGCATTGATCGAGCACGTCGGCGCGACCGATCGCGACGGGCTGGTCGTCTGGCTGTGCGACGCGAACCAGACGGCTTATGCGAGCCTCGCGCCCGTCGTCGTCGCGCATCGCGAGCATCCGTTTGCCGCCCGGCTGCTCCGCGAAGCCGGTCAGGAGATCGGCAAGATGATTGCGGCGCTCGACCCGTCCGGAACCTTGCCTGTCGCGCTGTGCGGCGGGCTTGGCAAGCCGTTGAGCGAGTATGTGCCCGCGCCTTATCGCGAGCGTCTGCGGGCGCCGCTCTCGGATTCGGCGCACGGCGCGTTGCAGATGGCTCGGAGGGAGGCCGCGAAGATCGGCGGCGCATGACGGGCGAAATGCATGGGAGCGGCGGGAAACGGAAAGCGCCGCGCCAAGAGGCGATAAAATAGACGTTTTCCGACGCCGTCTGCCGCCTACCCATGTACAAAGTCATCGCCAGCGATCTGGATGGAACGCTGCTGAACAGCAACCATCAGGTGGACCCCTTCACGATCAGCACGGTGCGCACGCTCGAAGCGCAAGGCATACATATCGTGATCGCGACGGGGCGCCACTATAGCGACGTCGCGGGAATTCGCGATGTGCTGGGTATCCGGCCCTATCTGATCACGTCGAACGGCGCGCGAGTCCATTCACCCGACGACGAAATGATCTTCGCCGACGATCTTCAGGCGAACGTGGTCCAGCAACTGGTGAAGCCGGAGATCGCGGGCGAGCATGGGCGCGTGATCGTCAATCTGTTCGCCGACCGGGAATGGCTGATCGATCGGGACGCGCCTGAACTGCTGCGCTATCACCAGGACTCGGGCTTCACCTACAACGTGACCGATCTGCAGCAGCACGACGGCGCGGATATCGCAAAGGCGCTGTATATCGGCGATCCCAAAGATCTCGCCGTGATCGCGGCCAACCTCGAGCGCACGTTCGGCGAGGCGCTTTACGTCACGTACTCGTTGCCGGACTGTCTGGAGGTGATGACGGCGAACGTATCCAAGGGGCGTGCGCTGCAGTTTGTGCTCGACCGGCTGGATGTTCCGGCGGCGAAGTGCGTTGCGTTCGGCGACAACATGAACGACATCGACATGCTGGAAACGGCGGGCCATCCGTTCATGATGAACAACGCGAATCCCGATCTCATCAAGCGTCTGCCGAATGTGCCGCGTATCGGCAATAACTTCGAAGCGGGCGTCGCGCACCATCTGCGCAAACTGTTCGAACTGGACGATGAACTGACGGCGTAAATTCCGCTCGTGGAATGCAAATGGCGCGGCTCCTGTCAGGGGCCGCGCCACGCTGAAGTGAAGGCTACTAAGCTAGGCGAAAGTCTGAAGCCAGCAGGCGCAACAATAAGACGATCTACGCCGCGAAAGCCGGCTTCTTAGTCACGATAGCCGCCCCGGTGGTTGTCGTTCCCCCGGTAGCCATAGCCATTGTTGTTGTCCCAACGGTTGCCATGATCCCAGCGGCCGCGATCCCAGCCACGGTCATGGCGATAGCCGTCGTAGCGGCGGTCCCCCCAATAGCGGTTGCCGTAATACACCGGCCGCGGGGCGGGCGCGACATACGCAGGCGCGACATAAACAGGGGCAGGCGTCCCGAGCGACAAGCCGATGCTCAGATTCGAGTGCGCCTGTGCGACACCGCATGCGCCAGCGGCGAGGCCAACTGCAACGAGCATGTGTGTGACGATGCGCTTCATTGTGGTTCTCCTGTGAATGCGGCGTGTTTGCCGTACAGGTTCAATCTACGCGTCGCCGGCGAGCGGCACTGCGACAGGATGTTACGAAGTGAAAGCATGCAATGCCGCCGTATCAGGTGGATTGCGGCATTCGCGCAATGCTTTACAGATGGCGCTTTGCGGGCGTCCGGCCATTTGTCCGTATAGCGCGGAGCGGAGCGAGATGGGCCTTTCAAAAAGCTAAAGCGCTTCTTCAATAGCGATGAATACAGCCGTAAACCAGCCTTACATTTGAACCATCTATTAATGCTGGAAGGGCTCCGCGAAAACGACAACGGGGCGCCGAAGCGCCCCGTTGTCATTCAGGCGGGATAGCCAGCAATCAGGCCGTCACGCGTACGCGTTTTTCGTCCGTGACATGCCGGGCATCGCCGGCCACCAGCGGATAAACAATAGCGGCGATCACGGCGCCGAGAATCGGCGCGACCCAGAAGAGCCACAACTGGTCGACGGCAGCGCCGCCGACGAACAACGCCGGCCCCGTCGAACGCGCCGGATTCACCGACGTATTCGTGACGGGAATCGAGATCAGATGGATCAGCGTGAGGCACAGGCCGATTGCGATCGGCGCGAAGCCGGCGGGCGCGCGTTTGCCGGTCGCGCCGAGAATCACGAACAGGAAGAAGGCCGTCATCACCGTTTCGCAGACGAACGCCGCCGGCAACGCGTAATGGCCCGGCGAGCGGTCGCCATAACCATTGCTCGCGAAACCGCTCGCGACCAGATGGAAGTCTGGATTGCCCGAAGCGATGACGGACAGCACATACGCGCCGAACACGGCGCCGAGCACCTGCGCGACGATATACGGGACGAGGTCGCGCGCCGGAAAGCGCCCGGCGACAGTCAGGCCGACGCTCACCGCCGGATTCAGATGACAGCCGGAGATATGCCCGATGGCGTAGGCCATGGTCAGGACGGTCAGGCCGAAAGCGAGCGAAACGCCCACGAAGCCGATGCCGAGCCCGTGAACGGGACCGGCGAAATTTGCTGCCAGGACGGCGCTGCCGCAGCCTCCGAGTACGAGCCAGAAGGTGCCGAACAGCTCCGCCGCGAGGCGCTTGGAGAGGTTCATCGTGTGTAATCCTAAAAAGTACGGTGATTCAAGGACGAGAGCGTATGCGCTACCCGGCACTTGGGAGCGCAAATTTTAAGCAACGTTGCACAAATGGACTGTCAAGAATTGTCATTCACGAACGGGGAATTATTTCGTGATAAAAGTCCAGCGGTTTGAACAATTCAGTGCCGCTTTATAAATACTCAGACGAAAACTTTTGATAGCGCGGTATTAGCCGCCATTGCGAATTTCGTTAGCACGGGCTAATCTCCGTGCTAACCACTTTTAGAAAAAGAGGGGAGCCCAAATGTCACAATACGCAGATCTCAAGGCGCAGATTGCCCGCTTGCAGCAGGAAGCGGACGAAGCGCGTCGTAGTGAAGTAGGCAATGTGATTGCCGAAATCCGCCAGAAAATCGCCGAATACGGACTTAACGCGCATGACCTGGGTTTTGCCGAGGCGGCTCGCCGCGGACGCCCGCCCAAAAAGGCGCCGTTGCCTGCGAAATATCAGGATCCGAAGTCGGGCAACACGTGGAGCGGCCGGGGAAAGCCGCCCAAGTGGATTGCCGGCAAGAACCGCGAGCGCTTTCTGATCGGGCAGGCCTAATTAGGGGAAACGGCGAAAGCCGCCTGAAGGCGATCTGGCGAAATTCGCCGCCTTTCAGATTCTGTTAATGCGCGGTAAGCCGTCTGAAGCGGGGATAGCTTCATTCGGTAAAAGCGCATTGCGGCGCATTGAAGAAAGCGCTTCCATTGCCGATCCGGTTCCGAACGCCGGAAAAGAAAAAGCCGCCTGGGGAGGCGGCTTTTTCGTGTGGGAAGCGAAATAACTGTCTTTGAATGACAGCGCAAACGTTCAAGTGAACAAATTACGCAATCTGTCGCAGCATCGGCAGAGTTGACCCGTGCAATCCGCGGATCAGCCCACGGCCACGCGGCGCAGCATCGGACGGCGCGTTGCTTCCAGCATCGCCGAATAGCTGTCGACATAGTTCTGCGCCATGATCTTCGAGCTGAAACGGCGCTCGAACTGCGATCGGATTTCCGTGCGCGACAGGTCGTCGATACGTTGCAGCGCGGCCACGGCGCCCTGCACGTCTTCGCAGATGAACCCCGTCACGCCGTGGTCGATCACTTCCGGCACCGAACCGCGGTTGAACGCGATCACGGGCGTGCCGCAAGCCATCGACTCGATCATCACGAGGCCGAACGGCTCCGACCAGTCGATCGGGAACAGCAGTGCCTTCGCGCCCGACAAGAATTCAGGCTTCTGCGCCTCGTTGATCTCGCCGATGAACTCGACGTGCGCCATCGACAGCAACGGCTCGATTTCCGTCTTGAAGTATTCCTGATCGACCTTGTCCACCTTGGCGGCGATCTTCAGCGGCAGACCGCTTTGCGCGGCGATCTTGATGGCTGTATCGACGCGCTTTTCCGGACAGATCCGACCCAGGAATGCCAGGTATTCCGGCTTCTTGTGCGTTTGCGGCGTAAGCAGCTGCTCCGGCAGGCCGTGATAGATCGTGTTGAGCCAGTTGGCCTGCTGCAGCGGCAAACGCTGCGAATCCGAAATCGAGATCACGGGTGCATCGGTGAACGTGTCGAACACCGGTTGCAGCTCCGGCAGGTCCAGACGGCCGTGCAGCGTGGTCACGAACGGCGTGTCCAGCGTCGAAAAGAGCGGGAACGGCAGATAGTCGAGGTGAAAGTGCAGCACATCGAACTCGTGCGCGACCTTGCGCACCTTCTCGAGCAGCAGCATGTGCGGGGCGAGCGCGTCGCGGATCGTCGGATCCAGACGCAGCGCGCGCGGCCACGAGGCTTCGAGTTTCGCGGACGTCACCGAATCGCCGCTCGCGAAGAGCGTCACATCGTGACCCAGATCGACCAGTGCCTCGGTCAGATACGACACGACGCGTTCTGTGCCGCCATAGAGTTTCGGTGGGACAGCTTCGTACAACGGTGCGATTTGTGCGATTCGCATGCGTGATCTCCTTGTGCAAACGGGCTTCGCGCGGCGCTGCTTTGCGTGTGGCAAAAAAGCGGAAGCCTTTCGGACGGTTGGGCGCGGTGTGCCGCCGCCCTTGGCAGGATGCCCAAATGGGGTTATCCCTAGGTGCCATTATCGGGATCGCGAGCCGCAATTCGAGCTATTTTTCAAACACTTAATGTTGTTACAGCGCGAAACATGATGCGTAACAACTCCGCGGATGCTGCCGGAAAGCTCGCGACGACGGGCATCGAGGCAATATCCGCCGCACTTTGGGTCGATTGACGCAGCATGTTGCACAGTCGATTCGTCGGATCAAATGGTGCGCCGCCGAACATATCGCTGCGAAATTCGCTTTGTTTCCGCTCAAATATGGGCGCATAATCCGCTTCCCAAACCTTTCACGCCGATCGCGCGTGTAAGTAGTCGACGCATTCGGCGTGCCAATACCCTCCAAAATCCCCCGTCGCGAAAATTTGTAGGAAAAACTCCTACAGAAATCCTGGATTTTTCCGTCAATGAGTTGGGGTGCCTGTCCGATTTTCATCGACTGCCCCTTTCGGGAAAATGCACGCTGACCATAAGCGTGCCGTTCGTGGTTTTTTTTAACGCGAGCGAGCAAACGTTTTACCAGGCCTGACCAGCCAGATTTGAATCGGGGGATTCAATGAGCACCCAAAGTGACATGCTCAATGAAATTAGGGAAGTGAACTTGTCCTATCTGCTACTCGCGCAGCGTCTGCTGCGTGAAGACAAGCCAATGGGAATGTTCCGCATGGGCATCTCGGAGCAGCTCGCCGACGTGCTCGCCAACCTGTCGCTCGCACAGACTGTCAAGCTGGCCGCATCGAACCAGGTGTTGTGCCGCTTCCGCTTCGACGATCACCAGATCCTCTCGTCGCTGGCCGACAAGGGCAAATCGTCCGCCGTCGCCCAGGCGCACTCCGCCATCCTGATGGCGGGCCAGCCCGTCGAGCAGATCGGCTGAGACTGGCCGACGGCCGGCGCGCAGGCGCCGGGACAGACGCACCCTACGCGCGCCGGCAACGGCGCTTTTATCGTTTTTCCCGGCCGTTCGCGCCGACGGGAAACGACAACAGACACGGGAAGCGACGCGGATGGCACAGAAAAGCGTGGTGCTCGAAGTCAGGGAAATCACCCTGGCGATTGAACTGATCGAACTCGGCGCGCGCTTGCAGCTGCTCGAGGCGGAGACGACGCTGTCGCGCGACCGGCTCATCAAGCTGTACAAGGAAGTGAAGGGCGTATCGCCGCCCAAGGGCATGCTGCCGTTTTCGACCGACTGGTTCATGACGTGGCAGCCGAACATTCACTCTTCGCTGTTCTACAACATCTACCGCTTCATGTCGGGGCTGGGCGGCTGCGTGACGATCCAGTCGATCGTCAAGTCCTACCGGCTCTACCTCGAACACGCGCGCATGCACCACGACGAACCGGCGCTGAGCCTGACGCGCGCGTGGACGCTGGTGCGCTTCTTCGACTCCGGCATGCTGCAGATGACGACGTGTACCCGTTGCCGCGGGCAATTTGTCGCACACGCGCACGACCCGCAGCACGGGTTCGTATGCGGCCTGTGTGCGCCGCCGTCGCGCGCCGGTAAGACCCGGAAAGCCGCCGACGCGCGCTACGAGGAAGCGCAAGCGGCCCTCGGCGTGTCGCTCGACGAAACGCTCGAAGCCTTGCCTGAGGCCGTCGTCACGGTCGTCTGACAGGCCGCCGGAGCGCCCGTCGCGCAGCCTTCGCCTGTCGCGCGGGGGCACTCTGGTTAACACCGTCCCAGTCCGGCGCTCATTCCGCCAAAGTTTTCCGACTGCTTGCCGTAAACCTGAATAACGACGGTCTCCGTCGCTTTTCGAGAGGGCTCGGCAGTGCTGATTTTCGTGGGAACACTCGTTACGCTGTTGTCCGTCTTCGGCGGCTATGCGCTGGAGGGCGGCCACCTGGGCGCGCTTATGCAGCCCGTCGAAGTGCTGATGATCGCGGGCGCGGGTCTCGGTGCGTTCATCCTCGGCAACGGGATGAAGACGATCAAGGCTACGTTGCGCGTGATTCCGACGCTGTTCAAAGGCGCCAAGTACAACAAGGACGTCTACATGGAGCTGATGGCGCTCCTCTACGTCCTGCTGGCGAAGGCGCGTAAGGAGGGCACGCTCACGCTCGAAGCGGATATCGACGATCCGCAGAAGAGCCCGATCTTCACGCAGTACCCGAAGATTCTTGCGGATCATCACATCGTCGAATTCCTGACGGATTATCTGCGCCTGATGGTCGGCGGCAACATGAATGCGTTCGAGATCGAAAGTCTGATGGACGAAGAAATCGAAACGCATCACGCCGAGGGCGAAGCGCCCGCACACGCGCTGATGAAGGTCGGCGACGCGATGCCTGCGTTCGGTATCGTCGCGGCCGTGATGGGCGTGGTCCACACGATGGCCTCGGCCGACAAGCCGCCCGCCGTGCTCGGCGAAATGATCGCGCAGGCGCTGGTCGGTACGTTCCTCGGCATTCTGCTGTCGTACGGTCTGATCGGGCCGCTCGCGAGCGTCGCGGAACAGCGCGTCACCGAGTCGACCAAGATGTTCCAGTGCATCAAGGTGACGATCCTCGCGAGCCTGAACGGCTATGCGCCTGCAATCGCTGTCGAATTCGGCCGCAAGGTGCTCTTCTCGACTGAACGCCCGTCGTTCGCCGAGCTGGAAGAGCATGTGCGCCGCGTGAAGGCGAAATAAGGAACGCGGGCGATGAGCAAGGACAAAGACCGCGCAATCGTTGTCAAGCGCGCAGCGCCGAAGAAGGGCGGCCATCACGGCGGCGCGTGGAAGCTCGCGTATGCGGACTTCATGACGGCGATGATGGCGTTCTTCCTGCTGATGTGGCTGCTGAGTTCGGCCTCGACGGTGCAGTTGAAGGGCATTGCCGATTACTTCAACCAGCCGCTGAAGATCACGCTGTGGGGCGGCGACCGCAGTGCCGTCGATTCGAGCCAGATTCCCGGCGGCGGTCGCGACATCTCGACCGACAAGGACGGCATCACGCGTCAGTCGGACGGCTCGACCAACCGTGCCGAACACACCGCGATGCGTGCCGACGACCAGGCAATGCAGCAGTTGCAGGGCGCCGTCGAGCGCCGTGAGCAAGTCCGCCTGCATGACTTGCAAGTCAAGCTGATGGCCGCGATCGAGGCGAACCCGGTGCTGCGTCAGTTCAAGCAGCAGATCCGCATCGATTCGACGCTGCAGGGCTTGCGCATCGAGATCGTCGATACGCAGAAGCGCCCGATGTTCGCGACCGCGCAGGCCATCGTCCAGCCGTACATGCACGACATTCTGCAAGCGATCGGCAACACGCTGAACGACGTGCCGAACCGCATCGTCGTGCAGGGCCACACCGACGCCGTGCCGTACGCCGGCGGCGAGAAGGGCTACAGCAACTGGGAATTGTCGGCGGACCGCGCGAACGCGTCGCGCCGCGAGCTGATCGCGGGCGGCATGGACGAAGCGAAGGTGCTGCGCGTGCTCGGCCTCGCGTCGACGCAGAACCTGAACAAGGCCGACCCGCTCGACCCGGAAAACCGGCGCATCAGCATCATCGTGCTGAACAAGCGCTCGGAAGACGCGCTGATGCAGGACGACTCGACGTCGACCACGCTGTCGAACGACGCCGCGGGCTCGAACAAGCCGCTGCTGCAAAAGATTACCCAGCCGGTTTCACCGCCCGCCGCGCAACCGCCGTCGCCGCCCGCCAAAGCGCCGCACGCGATGCAACAGGAAGCGGAGCAAACCAGCGCGGTCGCGCAGCGCGCGGCTGAACCGGCTGAAGCGACAGACAAGAGCGCGGCGCCTGCAACGGCGACGCAATGACAGATAGCGGGATAACGGATGCGTCGATGGCGGCGCTACCTTGATCCATCGTGAGCGCAGTGAGGATTGAATGATCAGGCACATTCTGGCAATCGACGATTCGGCAGCGATGCGGCAAATCCTTGCCGCGACGCTGACGGATGCCGGCTATCAGGTGACGCTCGCGGCCGACGGCGACGAAGGGCTCGAAAACGCGCTGGCGATGCCCTTCGATCTCGTGCTGACCGACCAGCACATGCCCGGCCGAACGGGCCTCGATCTGATCGCCGCGCTGCGCGGCAACCCCGCGTACCGCGACACGCCGATCCTGGTCCTCACGACCGAATCCGGCGAGCCCTTCAAGGCGGCGGCGCGCGATGCGGGCGCCACAGGATGGATCGAAAAACCGCTGGACCCCGACATGCTGACCGAACTGGTCGCGGCGCTCGCCTGAGCGCGGCAGCCAGCAGGCAGCAACCGATATTTGGAAGTGGCATAGCAGCCAGGACTCTCGCGGTGACACACGCATGACTCTCGACATCACTCAGTTCTACCAGACGTTCTTCGACGAAGCGGACGAGCTGCTCGCGCAGATGGAGCAACTGCTCCTGAACCTGGACGTCGGCCATCCCGATCCCGAAGATCTTGCCGCCATCTTTCGCGCGGCTCACTCGATCAAGGGTGGCGCGGCCACCTTCGGCTTCACGGCGCTGACCGAGACGACGCACATTCTCGAATCGCTGCTGGACCGCGCGCGCAACAACGAGATCGTGCTGCGCAAGGACATGATCGACACGTTCCTCGAAACCAAGGACGTGCTCTCAGGCCAGCTCGCCGACTATCGCGCGAGCGCCGAGCCGGATGCGGCCACCGCCGCCGCGATCTGCGCGAAGCTCGAACAGCTCCATAAGGAAAGCAGCGGCGCCGCGCCCGCAGCGGCGGCGCCTGCCGCGGCTGCGCCGGAAGCGGCAGCCGTGCAAGGGCATACGCCGGAGCACGTGGTCGAACAGGCTGCACAGGCAGTAGAAGCCGCAGGCGTTTGGGCAGACAACGAACCGGCACAGACCGGCGCTGCTTCATTCGATGCGGCTGCAGGACCCCATCTGAAAATTACGCTACGGGGCGTTGGGGAAAAGGACCAGGAACTGCTCACCGAAGAGTTGGGCAACCTGGGCCGTATCGTCGGACAGGTGAAGACGGGCAGCGATATCACGCTGTGGCTGGAATCCGATGTGTCGTCCGACGATATCGTCGCCGTGTGCTGTTTCGTGATCGACGAAAGTCAGATCGTGATCGGCCGCGGCGCAGCGCCGGCAAACGGTGCGGAACAGGGTGCGCCTGGAGCATCCGAAGCCGCGCAGACCGAGCCGGCGAATGCGGGGGGCATGGCGAGCGGCGGCGCGGGGGCGCCGGCCGCTGTCGTGCAGCCGGCGGCTGCTGCACCGGCGCCTGCCGCCGCGCAGCCGGTCGCGCAGCCCGCAGTGGCGCAAGCCGCAACACAGGCGGCGCCTGTTCCGGCCGAGGCCGCAATCGTTACACCAGCTGCCGCAGCCGCGCCCGCCTCGACTGCGCCCGCCGCGCCGAAGGCCGCGTCTGCATCCGCCGAAGGCGATCGCAAGGCACGTCCGGCGGCCGCCGCGAATGCGGGCGAAGGCAGCTCGATCCGCGTGGGCGTCGAAAAGGTCGACCAGCTGATCAACCTGGTCGGCGAACTGGTGATCACGCAGGCAATGCTCGCCGAAACCACCAGCACGTTCGACCCGGCGCTGCACGACCGCCTCTTCAACGGCATGGCGCAACTGGAGCGCAATGCGCGCGATCTCCAGGAAGCCGTCATGTCGATCCGCATGATGCCAATGGATTACGTCTTCAGCCGCTTCCCGCGTCTGGTGCGCGATCTGGCGGCGAAGCTCGGCAAGCAGGTTGAACTCGTCACCTTCGGTCAGGCGACCGAACTCGACAAGAGCCTGATCGAGCGCATCATCGATCCTTTGACTCACCTCGTGCGCAACAGCCTCGACCACGGCATCGAAACGGTCGAGGCGCGCAAGGCAGCGGGTAAGGATTCGACGGGCCAGCTGGTGCTGTCGGCGGCCCATCACGGCGGCAACATCGTGATCGAGGTCAGCGACGACGGCGCGGGCCTGCGCCGCGACAAGATTCTCGCGAAGGCCGCCAAGCAAGGCATCACCGTCAGCGACACGATGACGGACGACGAAGTCTGGAACCTGATCTTCCTGCCGGGCTTCTCGACGGCGGAGCAGGTGACGGACGTCTCGGGCCGTGGCGTCGGCATGGACGTGGTGAAGCGGAACATCCAGTCGATGGGCGGTCACGTCGAAATCACGTCGCATGCGGGCAAGGGCAGCACGACGCGCATCGTGTTGCCGCTCACGCTGGCAATTCTCGACGGCATGTCGGTCAAGGTGGGCAGCGAGATTTTCATTCTGCCGCTGAACTTCGTGATGGAGTCACTGCAGCCGCGCGCCGACGACATTTACACCGTCGCGAACGGCGAGCGCGTCGTGCGCGTGCGCGGCGAATATCTGCCGCTCGTCGCGCTGCACGAAGTGTTCTCCGTCGAAGACGCGCGCACCGATCCGACCCAGGGCATCGTCACCATCATGCAGACGGAAGGACGGCGCTTCGCGATGCTGATCGACGAACTGGTCGGCCAGCAGCAGGTGGTGGTGAAGAACCTCGAAACGAACTACCGCAAGGTACACGGCATTTCCGCTGCGACCATCCTCGGCGACGGCAGCGTCGCGCTGATCGTGGACGTGGCGGCACTGAACCGCGAGACGCGCGCGTCGCATAGTGCGTCGCTGGCGCTCGCCTGAAATTGAAACTGAAACTCAACTCATCCCAACCGTTTGGGGGCTAACGTGGCAGAAGTCCAATCCATCAATTCGAACGGCGTAGCCGGTTCGATCGGCCGCCGCGACGCGCAAGCCGACGCGAGTGGTCAGGAATTCCTGATCTTCACGCTCGGCGCCGAAGAGTACGGCATCGACATCCTGAAGGTGCAGGAAATCCGCGGCTACGACAGCGTGACGCGGATCGCGAACGCGCCGGAGTTCATCAAGGGCGTGATCAATCTGCGCGGCATCATCGTGCCGATCGTCGATATGCGTATCAAGTTCCACCTCGGACGGGTCGAGTACGACCATCAGACGGTGGTGATCATCCTGAACGTCGCGGGCCGCGTGGTCGGCATGGTCGTGGACGGCGTGTCGGACGTGCTGACGCTCGCCACCGACCAGATCATGCCCGCGCCGGAATTCGGCGCGACGCTGACGGCGGAATATCTGACGGGCCTGGGCACGGTCGACGGCCGCATGCTGATCCTGATGGACATCGAAAAGCTGATGACCAGCCGGGAAATGGCACTGACGGAAGCGCTGGGCAAGTAAGCGAGACAAGAGTGGGCGCGAGAGCGCCGACTCTGATCGACGGGTAATCAGGGAGTACAACAATGCTTAGCAGATGGTCGATCCGGACGACGCTGACCGTCGTGGGGATCATTCTCGTTGGGCTGACGGTGATCGTCGGGGCGCTCGGGCTCACCGCGCTGAGCCGTTCGGGCGACGCGCTCGACAGCATGGCGCGCGGCGACATGGTCGCGATCCGCACGCTGAACGACTCGGGTTCGTTCCTGTTGCGCTCGCGTGTGTCACTCGACCGCGTCAACGCGCTGACGGCGGCAGGCGAGATCGAGCAATCGAAGCAGGTGCTCGACCGCGCGGCCGAACTGCTCGGCAAATCGAATGAAAGCTGGCAGGCGTTTCTGAACACGCCGAAGAACGGCATCGATCAGACGCTGATCGACGCCGTGGTCGCGAAGCGCACGGCGCTCATCAACGACGGCGTGAACCCCGAGTTCACGGCGCTGCGCGCAAGCGATCTGTCCGGCTATCACGCGATCGCCGACACGAAGATCAGCCCGATGTTCGTCGCGTACGACAACGCGGCATCGCCTGTGGTCAAGGCGTTGCAGGCACACGCGGAACAGCAGCAGGCGGACACCGTCGCGCAGATGTCGATGCTGCGCGCGGCGATCATCGGCGTCATCGTGGTTGCGCTGGTGCTGGTAGTGGCGATCCGCTTCGCGATGCGCGGCATGATCGTGCAGCCGCTGGATGATGCCGTCACGTGCTTCGAGCGCATTGCGAAGGGCGACCTGTCGCAACACGTGGACACGTCGGGCACCAATGAAATCGGCCGCCTGTTCAAGGCCGTCAAGGCGATGCAGGACAGCCTGTCGACGATGATCCGGTCGGTACACACGAGCGTCGAGTCGATCGATACAGGCGCGCGCGAAATCGCGATGGGCAACACGGACCTGTCGCAGCGCACCGAACAACAGGCGGCGTCGCTGCAGGAAACGGCGTCGAGCATGGAGCAACTGACGGGCACCGTGAAGCAGAACGCCGACAACGCACGTCAGGCGAGCCAGCTTGCCGTGAACGCGTCGGACATCGCGACGCGCGGCGGCGAAGTGGTGGGCCAGGTGGTGAGCACGATGCAGGGTATCGCGACCAGCTCGAACAAGGTCGTCGACATCATCAGCGTGATCGAAGGCATTGCATTCCAGACCAACATCCTCGCGCTGAACGCCGCCGTCGAAGCGGCGCGCGCCGGCGAGCAGGGCCGCGGCTTCGCGGTCGTCGCAGGCGAAGTGCGCAGCCTCGCGCAACGTAGCGCGAGCGCGGCGAAGGAAATCAAGGAGCTGATCGGCGACTCGGTCGACAAGGTCCAGAGCGGCTCCGCGCTCGTCGGTCGCGCCGGCACGACGATGGACGAGATCGTGCAGGCCGTGCGCCGCGTGACGGACATCATGGGCGAGATCAGCGCGGCGTCGGAAGAGCAGTCGGGCGGCATCGAGCAGGTCAACCGCGCCGTCGTGCAGATGGATGAAGTGACGCAGCAGAACGCGGCGCTCGTCGAACAGGCTGCCGCAGCGGCCGCGTCGCTCGAAGAGCAGACGCGCTCGCTGCAGACGGTGATTGGACAGTGGCGCGTGAGCGGCGCGCAGCAGGCAACGAAGGCGCTGCCGACGGCCAACACGGCGAAGAGCCGCGTGAAGGCGGCCGTCGCACACGCGAAGCCGGTTCATGCGCAACCCGCCGTCGCGAAGCCGGAAGCGGCAGCGCACACGCGCGCCGAACCGGTGGCGCGCAAGCCGAGTGTCGCGGCGGCTGAACCCGCGCCGCGCCAGACGGCCGTGGCCTCCACGTCCGATGCCGACTGGGAAACGTTCTGAAGGACGATGGATCGAGATGCGGACTTCCGGCACATCGTCCCGTGATGGACGTTTCAGCGCGACGCGTCGTGAAGGCGCGCGCGCAGCAGGCTGGATCGGGCCGTGGGAAGGGCAGTGGGAACAGGTAGAACAGAAGGCCGCGGCGCTGGCGACAGCGCATGCAACATCGCAAGCAGTATCGAAGGCAATGGCGGCATTGGCGGGATCGACGGGCGGTGCGGCGCTCCTTATGGCAGACGGAAGACATGATGATGGCAACGCGCGCGCAATCACGCCCTGAACGGGCAGAGCCGGGAAGATCCGGCGAACAGGCACGCGACTTCGAGTTCACATCGGCGGATTTCGCACGGATTCGTGAGCTGATTCATCGCAGCGCAGGCATTTCGCTGTCCGACCACAAGCGCGACATGGCGTACAGCCGCCTCGCGCGACGGCTGCGCGCACGCGGGCTCGACTCGTTCCGCCAGTACCTCGACATGCTCGAGGCGGACAACGATCCCGCCGAGTGGGAAGCGTTCACGAACGCGCTCACGACGAACCTCACCGCGTTCTTTCGCGAAGCGCATCACTTTCCGATCCTCGCGGACTTCGTCGCGCGCCGGCCGGCGCCCGTGTCGGTGTGGTGCTCGGCGGCATCGACGGGTGAGGAGCCGTATTCGATCGCGATGACGCTGATCGAAGCGCTCGGCGACCATGCCGCGCGCCAGGCGACGGTGCTCGCCACCGACATCGACACGCAGGTGCTGGCGAAGGGCGAAGCGGGCACGTACCAGTTCGATCAGGTCAAGCACCTGTCGCCGGAACGGCTCAAGCGCTTCTTTCTGAAGGGCACGGGCGCGCACGCGGGCATGGTGAAGGTGCGTCCCGAAGTGCGCGCGATGATCCGCTTCGAGCAGTTGAACCTGACGGATCGCGATTACCGGTTGAACACGCAGTTCGACGCGATCTTCTGCCGCAACGTGATGATCTACTTCGACAAGCCGACGCAGGGACAGGTGCTGTCGCGCTTCGAGCCGCTCGTGAAGCCGGGCGGTCTGCTGTTCGCCGGGCATTCGGAGAACTTCACGTACGTCACGCAGGCGTTCCGTCTGCGCGGACAGACCGTCTATGAACTGACACGCGATGCCGGCGCTTCCACGGCTGCCGGTCGCACGGCTCAACGTGCAACAAGCGGGGTGCCAGCATGAGCAGCACCCTGCCGATCGCAACGAACCTGTATTACGACAACCACTTCCAGCGCCCCGGCGTGAAGCTGCTGCCGAACGAGTTCTACACGACGAGCGAAGACATGGTGCTCGTCACCGTGCTCGGCTCGTGCGTGGCGGCATGCATCCAGGACCGCACGGCGGGTATTGGCGGCATGAATCACTTCATGTTGCCCGACGACGGCGCCGATGTCGCGCAAGCCGCGTCGGACTCGATGCGCTACGGCGCGTACGCAATGGAAGTGCTGATCAACGAGCTGATCAAGGCGGGCGGCCGCCGCGAACGCTTCGAAGCGAAGGTGTTCGGCGGTGCCGCCGTGCTGGCGGGCATGACGACGATGAACATCGGAGATCGCAACTCCGAGTTCGTGCGCCGTTACCTTGCGCTTGAAAAAATCCGCATCGTCGCCGAGGACCTGGAGGGCAAGCATCCGCGCAAGGTCGCGTTCATGCCGCGTACCGGTCAGGTGATGGTGAAAAAGCTGCGTCTTCAGCAGGAAGCAGGCGTCGCGGAACGCGAACAGGCGCTCGCCCGGCAATCGGCCGAAGAGCGCGCCGAGCGGCTCGCGAAAGCGCGTGCGCGCGTCGAGTTGTTTTCGTCGCCCACTGCCGCGAAGCCGCGCATCGAGCTGTTCGGCTCGGGCGGATCGGCGGGAGCCAACCAGGCTTCGGGAACGGGCGCCGCGCGCCCGGCTGGCGCGAAGCCGCGTATCGAACTATTTGGCGCCACCGCGCGCCCGACCCAACCAAATAACGCCAGGACAGTAGAGGAGGCGTGAGCACCGTGCAAAAAATCAAAGTATTGTGCGTCGATGATTCGGCGTTGATTCGTAGCCTGATGACGGAAATCATCAACTCGCAACCCGACATGACGGTCGTCGCCACGGCGCCCGATCCACTCGTCGCGCGAGACCTCATCAAGCAACACAACCCGGACGTGCTGACGCTCGACGTCGAAATGCCGCGCATGGACGGCCTCGACTTCCTCGAGAAGCTGATGCGCCTGCGTCCGATGCCCGTCGTGATGGTGTCGTCGCTGACCGAGCGCGGCTCGGAAATCACGCTGCGCGCGCTCGAACTGGGCGCTGTCGATTTCGTGACGAAGCCGAAAGTCGGCATTCGCGACGGCATGCTCGACTACTCGGAAAAGCTCGCCGACAAGATCCGCGCGGCAGCCCGCGCGCGCGTGCGCCAGGCCGCGCCCGCGCAGCATGCGGCAGCGGCCGCCGGGCACACGGGCGCCGCTGCGCATGCCGCGACACCCGCGCCGCTCTTCAACAATCCGCTCGTGTCGACGGAAAAGCTGATCATCGTCGGCGCGTCGACGGGTGGCACGGAAGCGATCCGCGAAGTGCTCGTGCCGCTGCCGCCCGATGCGCCCGCTGTGCTCATCGCGCAACACATGCCGCCCGGTTTCACAAAATCTTTTGCACAACGCCTTAATGGTTTGTGCCGGATTACCGTTAAAGAGGCAGAGCACGGCGAACGCGTGCTGCCCGGTCATGCGTATATCGCACCCGGCCACGCTCACCTGTTGCTCGCTCGCAGTGGGGCCAACTATATTGCGCATCTGTCAGACGACCCGCCGGTCAACCGGCATCGTCCGTCTGTCGATGTGTTGTTCCGCTCGGCGGCGCAGCATGCGGGGAAAAACGCTGTCGGCGTGATTCTCACGGGCATGGGACGCGACGGCGCAGCGGGTCTGCTGGACATGAGGAAAGCGGGTGCGTACACGCTCGCGCAGGACGAAGCGAGCTGCATCGTGTTCGGCATGCCGCGCGAGGCGATCGCGATGGGCGCCGCGGACGAAATCGCGTCGCTGTCTGAAATGAGCCGTCGCGTGATGGCACGTTTGTCCGCAATGGGCGATCGCGTTCAACGCGTATGATGCGAGCCTCGGCGCAAAATTGAGATAAGCCGAAGACCACCGCACGATCTGGATTGGGGAAAAGGAACAGGAAATGGATAAGGGAATGAAGATTCTGGTTGTGGACGACTTTCCGACGATGCGCCGGATCGTTCGCAATCTGTTGAAGGAACTGGGCTACTCGAACGTCGACGAAGCGGAAGACGGCGCGGCGGGTCTTGCGCGTCTGCGCAGCGGCGCGTACGAGTTCGTGATTTCGGACTGGAACATGCCGAACCTGGACGGCCTGGCGATGCTGAAGGAAATCCGCGCGGACGCGACGCTCTCGCATCTGCCCGTGCTGATGGTGACGGCAGAATCGAAGAAGGAAAACATCATTGCGGCGGCTCAGGCTGGCGCAAGTGGTTACGTGGTGAAGCCGTTCACGGCTGCGACGCTCGACGAGAAGCTCAACAAGATTCTCGAGAAGATGGCAAAAACCGGGAGCTGATGTGAACCCACCCATCGACGAGCAGGGCGCGAGAGACGACGGCACCGACCTCGCTACCGACCGCATTCTCGCCCGCATTGGACAGTTGACGCGCACGCTGCGCGATTCGATGCGCGAGCTGGGGATCGACAAGCATGTCGAGCGCGCGGCGGAGGCGGTGCCGGATGCTCGCGACCGTCTGAAGTACATCGCGACGATGACCGAGCAGGCGGCCGAACGCGTGCTGTCGGCGATCGAAGTGGCGAAGCCGATGCAGGAGCAGTTGCAGCAGGATGCGGCGGAACTCGACGCGCGCTGGGAGCAGTGGTATGCGGCGCCCATCGAGCGCGAGGAGGTGCGGGCGCTGATGAACGACACGCGGACTTTTCTCCGCGGGGTGCCGGAGCTGACTACTGCGACTAACGCGCAGATGCTCGAGATCATGATGGCGCAGGATTTTCAGGATCTGACCGGGCAGGTTATCAAGAAGATCACGGATGTTGTCTATCTGATCGAGCAGCAGTTGCTCGGGGTGCTGATCGACAATATTGCTGCCGAGCGGCGTGAGCAGTTTGCTGCTACGGCGCAGCAGCTTGTGGCTGAGGCGCAGCATGAGGCGATTTCGCCGACGGGCAGTCCGGAAAGTTTGCTGAACGGGCCGCAGATTAATCCCGAAGGCAAGGCCGATGTTGTGCAGGATCAGGGGCAGGTTGATGATCTGCTGGCTAGTCTCGGGTTTTGATGTTTTTTTTGTCTGCGACGCTGGGTGGTTTGCTTGTTTTGATGTTGGCATCCGCGTTTCGTTAGCTCGCTTCACGCGTCGCCCCTGTGCGGGGCGGCACCTACTTTTCTTTGCCGCCGCAAAGAAAAGTAGGCAAAAGAAAGCGGCTAACACCGCCAACATTTCTCATTGCCTGAGGGCCCCCAAAGGTTCTTACGCTTCACACGGCAACCACATGACCTACGCTCGTTGCCAGCGCTCTTAATTGGCGCCTCACCCGCTTCAAGCTCCTGCAGTACCGTATGCCACGCCAGTTATTCCACCGCCGCTCAGGTGGCAAACTGTGTGTCGGCCCCTTGTGCTCCACACGCCTCACTTCGGACCAATAGCACACGCGTCCCACCTTGTAAGAGCGCTTACGCATACGACGCGACAACCTACACACAGTTTGCCACCTGGGCGGCACATACCATTCGCTGTCGCTAGCACGTGTACGGGTATTTGAAGCGGGTGAGGCGCTCATTTCGAGCGTTGGCAACATGCACTGAACGGAGGCGCCGCCGTGTGAAGCGTAAGAACCGTTGGGGGCCCTCAGGCAGGAAGAAATGTTGGCGGTGTTAGCCGCTTTCTTTTGCCTACTTTTCTTTGCGGCGGCAAAGAAAAGTAGGTGCCGCCCCGCACAGGGGCGACGCTTGAAGCACGCTAACAAAACGCGGATGCCAGCACAAAAGCCAGAACAACCAAACCCGCCGAGCCACGAAGTCCTAACGCGGACGCCAGCGCAAAGCCCAAAAACCAAACCGCTCGCGCCGCGGGGGCGCTACGCGGATGCCAGCGCAAACACAAGCAACCCGCACCTAGCGTCGCAGACACAAGAACCCCAAAAACCCGTCACAGACACAAACCGCTGGCATACTACCCGTAAGGGAGACAGGCGCGCGACGTAATCGACGCCCCATTACGCATAACGCGCATCTGCACGCGCATGCAGCTTGCTCCCTGAATCAACAAGCCGGGCCCGCGAATTGCGGGCACTGTCCGCTGTCGATTGTGGGAGGCACACAACCATGTCGATCCGCTTCAGCCGTGCTGTGTTTGCTTCAGCTCTAGGATTCTGCTGCTCACTGCCCGTCCTGCTCGTTCCGCTACCCGCGAACGCCGCGCTAGGCGGAGATCCAATGACGCCGCCCGCCGGGGCCAGCGCCACCACGCGCACCATCCCTGCGCCATCATCGAATGGCATTGCCGTGATGCGCAGCGCATCGTCGGCCAGTTCGGGCGCTACGACTCCTTCCTCTTCAACCGCCGCGTCGGCGTCGTACACCGTGCAGCAAACGACGCTCGGCAACGGCACGGTCATCCGCGAATACATCTCGTCGGCGGGCAGCGTGTTCGGCCTCGCATGGAGCGGGCCGCAAATGCCCAATCTGTCCGACCTGCTCGGCAGCTATTTCCCGCAATACGTGGCAGGCGTGACCAGCGCGCGCCAGCTGCGCGGCGGCGGCCACGGCCCGGGCATCGTGCAGGACAGCGGACTCGTCGTGCATTCGGGCGGCCACATGGGCGCGTTCTCCGGCCAGGCCTATCTGCCGCAGGCATTGCCCGCCGGCGTAAGCGGCACCGACATCCAGTGACGACGGGAGATCCATCATGCGATTTGCGTTGAAGCTCGAAGCGTGCGTCAGCGTCGTGAAGGCCGTGCTCGCCGTGTCCGTCGTCGCGATGACGGCATTCGTCGCGGGCTGCGGCGGCGGAGGCGGCGATTCGTCGTCGTCTTCGTCGAACAACAACAGCAACAGCGGACCCAACCAGCAGCCGATCGCCGCGAATGCGGCGAACACGGTGGCCGTCTCAGTCGGGCGGGGCGTCGCGGGCATCATCAATATTCCGACCGTTTCCGTGACGGTCTGCGCGCCGGGCTCCACAACCAACTGCGCAACCATCGATAACGTGCTGCTCGACACCGGCTCGTTCGGCTTGCGCGTCGTCAATTCGGCGCTCGGCTCGCTCGCGAATTCGCTGCCCGTCCAGCAGGCCACGGCAGGCGGCCAGCTCGCCGAATGCACCCACTTCGCGGACGGCTTCACGTGGGGCACGACGCGCACCGCGACCGTCAAGATCAGCGGAGAAGTAACGAGCATCATCCCGATCCAGGTCATCGGCGACATGGCCGATTCGACCATTCCGAGTGGCTGCGTCAACGGCGCGAACGAGAGCTCGGCCAGTGCGCTCGGCGCGAACGGCATTCTTGGACTTGGCGTCGCGCCCGTCGATTGCGGCGCGGCGTGCTCGGTCCAGGCCAACGTCTCGCAGTTCAGCAACTACTACGCATGCCCGAGCGGCACGAACTGCACGCGCACGCTGGCCGAGACGACGAAGCAGGTCGCCAACCCGATCCCGAACTTCCCCGTCGACAACAACGGCGTGATCGTGCAGATGGCGCCGATTTCGTCGAGCGGTGCAGCGACGGCCACGGGAACGGTCGTATTCGGCATCGGCACGCAGTCGAACAACGGCAACGCGGCCGCCACGACCTACACGACGGATGCGTCCGGCGACCTCGTCGCCAGCACGTTCAATGGCTCGACGATCCGCACGTTCATGGATTCGGGCTCGAACGGCTATTTCTTCACGGACAGCTCGCTGGCGCTGTGCGGCGGCAACCTGGCGTCGTTCTATTGCCCAAGCTCGACGCAGCAGCGCACCGTGAACCTGGTCGGCGCAAACGGCGCGACGGGGGCCCTGACGATCAACATCGCGAACGCACAGACGCTGCTCAGCAACGCGAGCAACTACGCGTTCAACGATCTCGGCGGGCAGATCGGCTCGCTGAGCGCGTTCGACCTGGGGTTGCCGTTCTTCTTCGGGCGTTACGTGTACTACGGGGTCGACAAGCGGGCGACGGGCGGCGCGGCGCCATTTGTTGCGTTCTGACGCCGCAGCTTGCTGGTCGCGTTTCGATGTTCGCCGCGGGCGGCCTGCCTCCGGGCGGGCCGCCGCGCGTTGCGCCGTGCCCGCCCGCGAACCCGGCGGCGCGCCCTTGCGCCGTCCATCGGTTGAAATACCCCGGTTTCCCCGCCCTTATCCGCCAATCGCCACTCGACGTCTGCAGGAATAATCGCTCTCACTGAAAAAGGGCATGGTGCCCGTCCAGCTGGAGAGCGCATTGGCAGAGGATAGCGACCTCGAAAAATCCGAATCAGCCACTCCCCGGCGCCTGGAAAAGGCGCGGGAGGAGGGGCAGGTTGCGCGTTCGCGGGAGCTGGCGACGGTCGCGCTCGTCGGGGCCGGGATTTTCGGCGCGTGGGGCATGTCGGGCATGATCTCCGAGCACGTGCAGACGATGCTGCGCACGGCCTTCACGTTCAACCACGACACGGTCTTCGACACGAAGCGCGCGCTGACGAGTGCCGGCACCGTGGCGCGCGAGGGCGGCTTCGTACTGCTGCCGCTGCTCGTGATGACGGGCCTCGCCGCGCTGCTCGCGCCGATGGCGCTGGGCGGCTGGCTGCTGTCGACCAAATCGCTGTCGCCGAATTTCGGGCGGCTGAACCCCATCGCGGGCCTTGGCCGCATCTTTTCGATCAACGGCGTGATCCAGCTCGGCATGTCGCTGGCGAAGATCCTCGTCGTCGCCGTGATCGCCGCGACGGCGATCTGGCACCGGCGCGATGACATGCTCGCGCTCGGGACACAGCCGCTGCACGTCGCGCTTTCGAACGCCGGGCATCTGGTTGCCGTGTGCTGCGCGATGACGGTCGCGGGCATGTTCGTGATCGCCGCGCTCGACGTGCCGTATCAACTGTGGAGCTTCCACAAGAAGCTGCGCATGACGAAGGAAGAAGTGAAGCGCGAACACCGCGAAAGCGAAGGCGATCCGCACGTGAAGGCGCGCCTGCGTACGCAGCAACGCGCGATGGCGCGGCGCCGGATGATGGCGAACGTGCCGAAGGCGGATGTCGTCGTGACCAACCCGACGCACTTCGCGGTCGCGCTGCAATACACGGACGGCGAAATGGGTGCGCCGAAGGTGGTGGCGAAGGGCGTGAACCTCGTGGCCGCGCGCATCCGTGAACTGGCCGTCGAGAACAACGTGCCGCTGCTCGAAGCGCCGCCGCTCGCGCGGGCGCTGTATCACAACGTCGAACTGAATCGCGAGATTCCGGGCGCGCTGTACGGCGCCGTCGCGGAAGTGCTCGCGTGGGTCTATCAACTGCGCCGCTTCAAGGAAGACGGCGGCGTCGCGCCTGTCGCACCGAAGGATCTCGAAGTGCCTGCGGAACTGGACAAGGGCGGCGTGTCGGACGACGACGCCGACCAGGAAGCTGCCGATTCGCTCGGCGGCGACAATCAAAGTAATGGAGTATCAGCATGAACGCGCGCGCGGGTTTCCTTTCACGACGGCCGGACGCGCTGAGCGGCACGAACTTGCGGGCGCTGGCGGGCCCGCTGCTGATCTGCATGATCCTCGGCATGATGATCCTGCCGTTGCCGCCGTTCCTGCTGGATCTGCTGTTCACGTTCAACATCGCGCTGTCGATCATGGTGCTGCTCGTCAGCATGTACACCATGAAGCCGCTCGACTTCGCGGCTTTCCCGAGCGTGCTGCTGTTCTCGACGCTGCTGCGGCTGTCGCTGAACGTCGCGTCGACGCGTATCGTGCTGCTCGAAGGTCACACCGGCCCGGGCGCGGCGGGTGCGGTGATCGAGGCATTCGGCCACTTCCTCGTGGGCGGCAACTTCGCGGTCGGTATCGTCGTGTTCGTGATCCTGATGGTGATCAACTTCATGGTGATCACGAAGGGCGCGGGGCGTATCGCGGAAGTGTCCGCGCGCTTCACGCTGGACGCGATGCCCGGCAAGCAGATGTCGATCGACGCCGACCTGAACGCCGGCATGATCAACGAGGACCAGGCCCGCAAGCGCCGTCTGGAAGTCGGGCAGGAAGCCGAGTTCTACGGCTCGATGGACGGCGCGAGCAAGTTCGTGCGCGGCGATGCGATTGCCGGTCTGCTGATCATGGTGATCAATATTCTCGGCGGGCTGATCGTCGGTGTCGTGCAGCACGGCATGGACTTCGCCGACGCGGGCAAGACCTACACGCTGCTGACCATCGGTGACGGCCTCGTCGCGCAGATTCCGTCGCTGGTGATTTCGACGGCGGCGGGCGTGATCGTGTCGCGCGTGGCGACCGACGAAGACATCGGCACGCAGTTGACGGGCCAGCTCTTCACGAATCCGCGCGTGCTGATGATCACGGGCGCGATCCTCGTGCTGATGGGTTTGATTCCCGGCATGCCGCACTTTGCGTTTCTGCTGCTGGGCGGCGGCGCGATCCAGCTTGCTCGCGTGATGAAGAAGCGCGCGACGCAGAGCAAGACGTCGACGGCTCTCGCCGAAGTCGCGCCGCAGGCGCTCACGCCGACGGAGGGCTCGGAAGCCAGCTGGGACGACGTGACGATGATCGACGCGCTGGGGCTGGAAGTGGG
Source organism: Paraburkholderia steynii (assembly GCF_900100565.1). Lineage (NCBI taxonomy): Bacteria > Pseudomonadati > Pseudomonadota > Betaproteobacteria > Burkholderiales > Burkholderiaceae > Paraburkholderia > Paraburkholderia steynii. The sequence continues at coordinate 236,279 of NZ_FNDI01000007.1, forward strand.
CTATCGGCTGATTCCGCTTGTCGACAAGAACTCGGATGGCGAACTGCTCAAGCGCATCAAGAACATCCGCAAGAAGTTCGCGCAGGAAATCGGCTTCTTGCCGCCCGTTATTCATATTCGCGACAACCTGGAGTTGCGGCCGAACGGCTACCGGATCGCGCTGAAGGGTGTGGAAGTGGGAGTCGGCGAGGCGTATCCGGGGCAGTGGCTCGCGATCAATCCTGGGCAGGTGACGGCCGCGCTGCCCGGCACGCCGACCACCGATCCTGCGTTCGGGCTGCCCGCGATCTGGATCGATACGAATTTGCGTGAGCAGGCGCAGGTGTACGGGTACACGGTGGTCGACTCGAGCACTGTGGTCGCGACGCACTTGAATCACCTCGTTGTCACGCACGCGGCGGAACTGCTCGGCCGCCAGGAAGTGCAGGCGCTGATCGAGCGGATGCAGAAGGATGCCGCGCCGCTGGTGGATGATGTCGTGCCGAAGATGTTGCCTGTTGCTACGTTGCAGAAGGTGTTGCAAAACCTGCTGGAAGAGGGGGTGCCGATTCGCGATATGCGGACGATTCTCGAAGCGCTGTCGGAGCATGGGTCCAAGATTACCGATCCGCATGATCTGACGGCTGCTGTGCGGCTTTCGCTTGGGCGCGCGATTACGCAGCAGTGGTTCCCTGGCAATGGCGATATCCAGGTCATGGGGCTTGATGCGCATCTGGAGCGGCTTTTGACCCAGGCGCTCGCGACGGGGGCGAATCCGGGGCTTGAGCCGGGGCTCGCTAATACGCTTTTGATGGAAACGCAGAAGGCGATGACTCGGCAGCAGAATATGGGGCTCTCGCCGGTCATGCTTGTGCAGCATTCGCTGCGGGCGATGTTAGCCAGGTTTTTGCGGCGTAGCTTGCCGCAGTTGAAGGTGCTTTCTTATGCGGAAGTGCCGGATACGCGGCATGTGCGAGTGGTCAATGTGATTGGAACGTAAGGGGTTTTTTGTTTGTCTGAGACGCTGGGGCGGGTGTTCTTGCCTTTGCGCTCGCGTCCGCGTTTTGCCTTCGTGGCACGGACGGTTTGGTTTGCTTGTGTTTTTGCTGGCATCCGCGCTTTGCCTTCGTGCTTCAAGCGTCGCCCCTGTGCGGGGCGGCACCTACTTTTCTTTGCCGCCGCAAAGAAAAGTAGGCAAAAGAAAGCGGCTAACACCGCCAACATTTCTTCCTGCCTGAGGGCCCCCGAAGGTTCTTACGCTTCACACGGCAACCACGTGACCCACGTCCGTTGCCAACGCTCTCTCTGTACGCCTCACCCGCTTCACGCGCCCGCGTCGCCGCACGCCGTGCCAGATAGTCCACGGCCGCCCAGGTGGCAAACTGTGTGTCGGCCGTAGCACCTCACCCGCGTCACTTCGGACCGATTGCGCACGCGTTCCACCCTGTAAGAGCGCCAGGCTATACGACGCGACAACCTACACACAGTTTGCCACCTGGGCGGCGCAAACCATTCGCTGCCGCTAGCCCATGCACGGGTATTCGAAGCGGGTGAGGCGTTCATTCAGTGCGTTGGCAACGTGCGCTGAACGGAGACGCCGCCGTGTGAAGCGTAAGAACCGTTGGGGGCCCTCAGGCAAGAACTAGAACTTGCGGTGTTAGCCGCTTTCTTTTGCCTACTTTTCTTTGCGGCGGCAAAGAAAAGTAGGTGCCGCCCCGCACAGGGGCGACGCCTGAAGCACGCTAACGCATCGCGGATGCCAGCGCAAAGTCAAAAACCCCAAACCCGCATGCGCAGCAAACACCAGAGCAACCAAACCGCCCGCGCCACGAAGGCACAACCGCGGACGTCAGCGCAAAACTTCAAACCCCAAACCGCTTGCGCAGCACCGCCCCCCGCCCGGACGGCAAAAAAACTCCATACCCAAGCGAAATGCCCGTGCCGCAAAGGCACACAACAAATCCCAACCGGGAACCGGCACAAAGTTCCATTGCCCGAATTGCCAGCGTTTCACCGTCTTTATTGCCCGATGGCCAATAGACGTCTCCCGCAATAATTCATCTCATCGGGAAACGGTATGTCGCCGGACCGCGTAGCTCATCGGAGAGTCAGCTTGAACATTCGCAAATTTGTCGGTGCAACGAGTCGCGACGCGCTGCGTCTCGTCCGCGAGGCATTGGGCTCCGATGCAGTCGTGCTGTCCAACCGCACCAACGACGATGGCAGCGTCGAAATCGTCGCCGTCGCCGACCGCGATCTGAGCGCGATCACGCCTCGCAGCCAGGAAGGCGCCGCCAGCCAGGGCGCAGGCCCGACCGCGACGCCCGCCGGCGCACGACCGATGCTCCCCTCGATGCCCGTCAACAACCCGTATGCGAGCGGAATGCCCGACGTGTTCTCGTCGGTGTTCGGCGCAAGCCCCGAAGCAGGCACGGAACGCATGCCCGCCGCGAGCGAAGAGAAGGCCGAGCCGCAAACGGCCTCCGCCGAGAACGCAGCAGTCGAAAGCCAGGCGAACCCCGCGCGCCCAACGGACGACGTGCGCGTCGACCTGCGCAGCGAAATGCCCGCCGCATCGGCGAAACCCGCATCGGCAGCCATGCCCGACATGCTGGCCCGTCAGCGCACGATGGCCGAAACGAACCCCTGGCTGATCGATCACGCGCGCCGCATCGCGTCGAAGGACGTAGTCCACGCAGCCAATCCGACGATGACGCCCGCCGCCGCGATGGCGCGCGGCCTGGGTACGCCCGTCGATGCAGCCCAGGAAGAAACGAAGCCCGACTGGGCCCGCGAAGCCGCGCAACTCGCCGCACGCCGCGCTGCGCAGAAAAACAACGTGATTTCGACGACGACGGAGAGCGGAAGCGACATCAACACGTCGCGCGACCCGCGCAAGAACGCAGCCGCCGCCGATATGACGCCGAAGCAGGCCGCCGCGCTGACGGAATCGATCAAGTCGCGCCTCGAGCAGATGGTCAACGAGACCGTGATGCAGGAACTCACTTCCATGCGCGGCATGATGGAAGAGCAGTTCGCGGGCCTCGTGTGGGCCGATCGCCAGCGCCGCAGTCCGACGCACGCAGCCTTGACGCGGCACCTGTTCGCGGCCGGCCTCTCGGCGCAGCTCGTGAAGATGGTGATCGACAACCTGCCCGACGTCGAAGGAATGGACGAGGGCATGGAGTGGGTCAAGACGGTGCTCGAATCGAACGTGCCCGTGATGGAGAACGAAGACGCGCTGATGGAACGCGGCGGTGTGTTCGCGCTGATGGGCCCGACGGGCGTCGGCAAGACCACGACCACGGCCAAGCTCGCCGCGCGCTGCGTGATGCGCTTCGGCGCCAGCAAGGTCGCGCTGCTCACCACCGACAGCTACCGGATCGGCGGCCACGAGCAACTGCGCATCTTCGGCAAGATTCTGGGCGTGTCGGTGCATGCCGTGAAGGACAGCGCCGACCTGCAACTCGCGCTCTCGGAACTGCGCAACAAACATATCGTGCTGATCGACACGATCGGCATGAGCCAGCGCGACCGCCTGGTTTCGGATCAGATCGCGATGCTGTGCCGCGCCGGTCAGCCTGTGCAGCGCCTGCTGCTGCTGAACGCGACGAGCCACGGCGACACGCTGAATGAAGTCGTGCAGGCATATCAGAATGCGCCGGACCAGCAGCCGCTCGCCGGCTGCATCCTGACCAAGCTCGACGAAGCGACCAACCTGGGCAGCGTGCTCGATACGGTGATCCGCTACAAGCTGCCCGTTCACTACGTGTCGACGGGACAGAAGGTGCCGGAGAACCTGTACGTCGCGACCAAGAAGTTCCTGATCAAGAGCGCCTTCTGCATTCCGCGCGAGAACTCGCCGTTCGTCCCTCAGGACGAGGATGTGCCGGCGCTGCTGTCGGCCCTGTCGGCCCGTTCGACCGCCGACCTGCACGAGGTTCGCTTTGGATAAGTTCGTGCTGGACCAGGCTGAAGGACTGCGGCGTCTGCTTGCGCGCTCCGGCTCGCGGGTCATAGCGGTCGCAGGCGGCTCGCACGGCGTGGGCGTGACGACGACGGTGGTAAATCTCGCCGCCGCGCTCGCCGAGCAGGGCAAGGATGTGCTCGTCATCGACGAAAGTCTCGGCGAGCGTTCGGTGAGCGCGATGCTGGGCGGAGTGCGAGGCGCCGGCAATGTCGCTGCCGTGATGCGCGGCGAGATGACGCTCGACGAAGCGGCTGGACGGCATGCGTTGGGCTTCGCGGTGCTCAATGCGTCGCGCGGCAATCGCGAGAGCTGCACACGCGAGCAGATGGGCGTGGTGTTGAGCGGACCGGCGGATGTGGTGCTGATCGACGCGCAGGTGGACCGCGAAGGCTCGCTGTCGGCGCTCGCGATGCAGTCGCACGACGTGATGGTGGTGACGCGCGTCGCGGCGCAGGCGATCACCGATGCGTATGCGTGCATGAAGCGTCTGCACTTCGCGCATGCGATCGCGCAGTTCCGCGTGCTGGTGAATCACGTGCAGAGCGTCGCCGATGCGCATACCGCGTTTGAGAACCTGGCGGGCGTGGCGGGGCGTTATCTCGCCGTGTCGCTTGAAGATGCCGGCTGCGTGGCAGCCGATCCTTTGATGGCGCGAGCCATGGAGTTGTCGCGTTGTGTCGTCGATGCATTCCCATCGGCACCTGCTGCGCGCGATTTCCGTCATATCGCAGCTGAACTGCAGTACTGGCCGATGCGGCCAGCGATTTCGTCACGGACGCATGGCGTGCCGCCGACGACCGTAACAGCGGCGCAATACGCCGATCAACCGTCAGCGCAGCACGCGTGAAGGCAAGGACAAGGGGAGCACGATGTACAACGCTCAAGGAAAAATTTCGCAAGCCGAGGTTCTGACGAAGTACGCACCGCTGGTGCGCCGTCTCGGCTTGCAGCTCGTCGCGAAGATGCCGGCGAGCGTCGATCTCGACGATCTGATTCAGGCGGGCATGATTGGTCTGCTGGATGCGGCGAGCCGCTACAAGGAAGACCAGGGCGCGCAGTTCGAGACATACGCGAGCCAGCGGATTCGCGGCGCGATGCTCGACGAGTTGCGCAGCAATGACTGGTTGCCGCGGAGCTTGCGACGCACGTCGCGTGAGGTTGAGTCGGCTGTGCATCAGGTTGAGCAGTCGCTGGGGCGCTCGGCTAGCGAGACCGAGATTGCTGAGCATCTGAAGATGCCGCTCGATGAGTACCAGTCGATGTTGCAGGATCTGCACGGCAGTCAGTTGATCTATTACGAAGACTTTGATCGATCGGCGGATGATGAGCCGTTTCTTGATCGGTACTGTGTTGATCATTCGGATCCGTTGTCGGCATTGCTCGATGAGTCGCTGCGCGGGGCTTTGGTTGAGGCGATTGATCGGTTGCCCGAGCGGGAGAAGCTGTTGATGTCGCTCTATTACGAGCGTGGGTTGAATTTGCGCGAGATTGGCGCGGTGATGGAGGTTAGTGAGTCGCGGGTTTGTCAATTGCACTCGCAGGCCGTTGCACGGCTTCGGACTCGCTTGCGCGAGCAGGCTTGGGCTTCGGCTGAAACTAGCTGATGCGGTTTTGATTTTGCTGTTGCCCTGCGGGCTGCTGGTCTTTTTCTTTTGCTTCGAGAAGCCGATCTTTTTTAGGTCGGCTTTTGCTTTTTTGGGGTTGTCTGCGACGCTGGGTGGTTTGCTTGTGTTTGCGCCGGCATCCGCGATTTGTTAGCGTGCTTCAAGCGTCGCCCCTGTGCGGGGCGGCACCTACTTTTCTTTGCCGCCGCAAAGAAAAGTAGGCAAAAGAAAGCGGCTAACACCGCCAACATTTCTCCCTGCCTGAGGGCCCCCAACGGTTCTTACGCTTCACACGGCGGCGTCTCCGTTCAGGGCATGTTGCCAACGCTCCGAATGAGCGCCTCACCCGCTTCAAATACCCGTACACGTGTTAGCGGCAGCGAATGGTATGTGCCGCCCAGGTGGCAAACTGTGTGTAGGTTGTCGCGTCGTATAGCTCGGCGCTCTTACATGGAGGCGCGCGCTATTGGTTCGAAGTGAGGCGTGCGAGGCACTTCGGCCTACACACAGTTTGCCACCTGGGCGGCCGTGGAATATCTGGCGCGGCATGCGGCGACGCGGGTGTGTAAAGCGGGTGAGGCGCACCGCAAGAGCGCTGGCAACGAACGTGGGTCACGTGGTTGCCGCGTGAAGCGTAAGAACCGTTGGGGGCCCTCAGGCAAATACAAGAACTGGCGGTGTGAGCCGCTTTCTTTTGCCTACTTTTCTTTGCGGCGGCAAAGAAAAGTAGGTGCCGCCCCGCACAGGGGCGACGCCTGAAGCTAGATAACAAATCGCGGATGCCAGCGCGAAAACTAGCAAACCACCCAGCGTCGCAGACAAACCAAAACCCAAAAACCAAAAACCAAAAACCAAAAACCAAAAACCAAAAATCAAAAACCAAAAACCAAAAAGCCGATACTCAAAGAGAGCACCGGCTAGGCAAAAAGCAAAAAACGGGAATCCAGAAGGGGAGAACCCCCTTCAAAAAAACTCACATTCCAAACGCAGGAACCCGCCCATCGGGCCCATAAAGCGCGCCCCGCTCGGGCCCAACAGCCACGTTCAGCGCGGCGAGAGCCCGCCGGTTGTACTCCATTCGAGTCCGAATCAAAGCACCGTTAGTGGTATTAAACCGCCGAGCCCGCTCAACAGCCTTCTGCAACAAAGCCCACTGCGTCGCAAGACGAGAATCCGCAGCAACAGCCAGCTCCATCCCCTTCCATCCACCCGGATAACCCAGCTGCGAAAGCTGCGAATCCCGCGCCTTCTCCAGCGTGGAGAGCCGCTCCACCAACTCCATCTTCTTTTCGACGATGGGCGGCAGCGTGTCGATGGGATGCACCGTGGTCAACGCCTTCTCCTCAGCTGCAAGGACAGAAGCGAACAGTTCCACAGCAGAATATTCGTCAATGACGGTGGCAAGCAGGGCGTCTTTCATCACAAAGCAACTCGCTAGGCACCGGCTCGCGCAACACGCAAACCGGATTTGTCACAAATACCGCCCGGCACCCGCCGCACCGTCCATCGGTGCGTCCATCAGTTGCCGGACGACTGGCTCTTCTTCTGCAACAGATCGCGTGCCGTTGCCAGCACGCCATCGGCGATCTTGCCGGAGTCGATCGTCAACGTGCCGTTTTTGATCGCCGACTTGATCGACTCGACATGCGCCGTGTCGATATCCGACGAACCGGCGCTCGCGAGGCTGTGCAAATGCGACGACAGCCCCGACAAATTCACATTGGCGTCGCCCGACGCGCCCGTGGCCGTCGACGTTGCCGTACCTGCGCCGCCCGTCGTAGCGGCGTCGCCTTGCTGCGTGCGCTGCAGCCCGTCTTTCAACGTCTGCAGGCCTGAATGGGTAGTGGAATCAACTTTCACGATTGGCTTCCTGAACGATTTGAATGAATTAACGGCATCCATCCATCGAACTTTAGGTCAACCGATCCGGCACGTTTTTCAAGTTGTAACCGCTGGTAACACCCGTCAGAGCTGGATCACGACGGTTCCGCCGTCCTTCACGATGCCCTGGATGATCTGCCCATTCGCCGTCTTCACCCGCACCGGCTGGCCCGGCGACGCATTGTTCATCGCGCTGCCTTCCGCCGAAATCGCAAAATTCGCACCCTGCGCGACCACTTTCACCGACTGCCCGATCGTCACCGAGTCCGCGCTCTTCAGCATGTCCCGGCGCAGCGGCAACCCCGCCGACACACGCATCAGCGACACCGAGCCGACAGCCTGCGCCGGATCGGTGATCACGGCTTGCGGCAGCAGCGTCAGATCGCCGTCTCGCGCGATGAGATCGGAGGCGGACAGCAGCTCACCCGGCGCAATCGAACGCGAGGCGAGAAAGTAGGTCGCGTGAATCGACACCTTGGCCTGCAGATACAGCGTCCACGGACGCTCACCCGAGCAACGCACGCCGACCGTCGTGCGGCCCCAGACGCGCGCGCCCGTCGGCAGGAACGGCTCGAGCGTCGTGCATGCGGCGAGACCGCGCGGAAACACCGTCGCGACGCTGATGTCGACCTTGCCCGGCAATCCCGCCGACTGCTGTTGCAAATACGCAAGCGCGGCGCGGCGGATCGATTCGCCGTCCTGCTGTCCAGCGGGCACGGGCGCAGCCGGTTGCGCGGCGGCAGGCGGCACAGCGGCCGTGCCGCGAAGTTGCGCCGCTGCGGCATTGCCGGCGGCCGGATTCACCGCAATCGGCTGAACACTCGCCGTCGGCCGCGCGACGGCCTGAGCCGGCGCGACCACCACTGGCATCACCTGACGCGATGCCGGTTGCAGGCTCACGCGCATCATGCCCGGCGCGCCCGCATTCGTATTGGCGGGCGCAGCGGCAACAGCTTGCTGCGCTGACGTCTCACCCGCGCCCGGAATCACGATCGCACCATCCGCATGCGAGGCTTGCGCGAAACGGTCCGCCTCGCCGCGCGGATTCGCGGCGAGCGTTGCGGGTGCAACCATCGGCGCCGGGACACTGGCGCGCGGCGCAGCGGCGGGCGCAGGCGTGTTGATCCGCTCGGCCAGTGCCTGAAGATCGGCGGGATTTTTCTCGCCGGGTCCGGCAATGACGATCGGTCCGGTGTTCTCTTGCGCATGCGCAATGGATGCGGCCGCGCAAGCGCTGACCAGCGCCATCGCCGACAGCGTCCGGGCAGCACGCGCGCTCTTACGGCGAGCTTCGCGTGAAGCGGTGACGGGCAAGGGCATGGTCTGACTCCTTCGTTGATGCATAGGTACGAATCGCATTCTAGAGATCGCGCCTGCCGTGCAAACGGTGAATAGAGGCGTCCTTCCCCGGCTATTCGTCCGATTAAGACTTGCGCACCGCCCGCACAATTCACCACATGCAAAAAGGCCATCCCGGCCAGCGCAGTCGAAACGCCTCTTACCGAACAAGGTGGATCGGCGGTGCGAAACGGGAAGCCACGGACCGTTCCACGGAGAACCCAATGCTGGACAAACTCGATGCCGAATTTGCCTTTGGCCGCCAGGCGCTCGATGTGCGCGCCTATCGGCAGGAACTGCTGTCGTCGAATATCGCGAACTCCGATACGCCTGGCTACAAGGCGCGCGATGTCGACTTCGCTTCGTCGCTCGCGGGCGCGCTGAAGAAAAGCGGCGGCTCGACGGCGGGTGCCTCGAACAACGCGCCGCTCGCGATGACGCAGCCGGCGGGCGTGTCGCAAGGCATGTCGATGGCCGCGACGGAGCCGGGCCACATGACGGGCAAGGCGCGCCTCATCCCGACGGGCGGCCCGACCGACGACTTCGGCAAGGTTGCCTACCGCATTCCGACGCAGCCTTCGCTCGACGGCAACACGGTCGATCTGGACGCCGAGCGCGTGCAGTTCGCCGACAACTCGCTGCACTTCGAGTCCGGCATGACGGTGCTGTCGCAGCAGATCAAGTCGATGCTGTCGGCGATCACGTCGAACGGTTAATGAAATTGCGCTGCCTTCCATATAGAGGGCAGCGCGCTGGACCAACGCTAAAAACTAACAACGCTACGGGATTAGACGCCGGCGAGCCGGCAAGAGAGGTCGAAAAGCCATGCCATCCCTGATGAACATTTTCAACGTCGCCGGTTCGGCGATGTCCGCGCAAGCACAACGCCTGAACGTGACGGCGTCGAACCTCGCGAACGCCGACAGTACGACGGGCCCCGACGGCCAGCCGTACAAGGCGAAGCAGGTCGTGTTCGCCGTCAACCCGATCGGCGGCGCGCGCACGGGCTCGGGCCAGCAAATCGGCGGCGTGCAGGTGACGGGCGTCATCGACGACCCGACGCCGATGAAAACGTCTTACGACCCGGGCAACCCGGCCGCTGACGCAAACGGTTACGTCCAGATGCCGAACGTCGACCCGGTGCAGGAAATGGTCAACATGATTTCGGCCTCGCGCTCTTATCAGGCCAACGTCGAAACGCTCAACACCGCGAAACAGCTGATGCTGAAGACGCTCACGATCGGAACCTGAGGAGAGTTTCCTTGACTACGCAATCCACAATCGGCAACAACGGCGCGACTGTTTCGCAGACGTTGCTCGACACGATGAACGGCACGGGCAGTGCGTCGTCGTCGAGCTCGTCGTCCAGCGCGACGTCGGGCAGCGACCTGCAGAACACGTTCTTGCAGCTGCTCATCGCGCAGATGAAGAACCAGGACCCGACCAATCCGATGGACAGCTCGCAGATGACCTCGCAGCTGGCCCAGATCAATACGGTGACGGGTATCGCGCAGCTGAACACGTCGCTGAGTTCGCTCGCCACGCAACTGACGACCAACCAGCAGACCCAGGCCGCGAGCCTGATCAGCGCGACGGTGCTCGCCCCGGGCGACGGCTTCTCGGTGGCATCGGGCAAGGCGACGGGCTTCGGCGTCACGCTCGCGAACGACGCGACGGACGTGCAGGTCACGGTCAAGAACTCGGCCGGCCAGATCGTCAACACGATCGACCTCGGCAAGCAGTCGGCAGGCACGATTCCTATCGGCTGGACGCCCGTCGACACGGCCGGCAACGCGCTCCCCGACGGCAACTACACGATCACCGCAAGCGGCACGACGGCAAACGGCACGACCAGCCCGGCCACGCTGTCCGCGGCCACGGTGCAGGGTGTGATCAAGCAGCCGGACGGCACGCCGGGCCTCGTCCTCTCGAACGGCAAGACGGTCGGCCTGACGTCGATCGCCGCCATCATCTAAACGCTTTCAGCATCAGCAGATACGGAGACCGTCATGGGTTACCAACAAGGATTGAGCGGACTGGCAGGCGCATCGAGCGACCTCGACGTCATCGGCAACAACATCGCCAACGCGAACACCGTCGGCTTCAAGCAAGGTGCGGCGCAGTTCGCGGACATGTACGCGAACTCGGTCGCCACGGCCGTCAATAACCAGATCGGCATCGGCACGCGCATGTCGGAAGTCGAGCAGAACTTCTCGCAAGGCACGATCACGAACGACGACATCGCGCTGCACGTCGCCATCAACGGCAACGGCTTCTTCCAGATGTCGAATAACGGCTCGGTGACGTACTCGCGCAACGGCGTGTTCCAGCTCGACAAGAACGGCTATATCGTCAACGCCGACGGCCTGAAGCTGATGGGCTACGCGGCGAACGCGAACGGTGTCGTCAACACGGCGGGCACGGTGCCGCTGCAGGTGCCGACGGCCAATATTCCGCCGACGGCCACCAAGGGCATCACGGCCGGCCTGAACCTGAACGCGCAGGACAAACTCGCGCTGGGCACGCCTACCGCGGCGTTCGCCGGGACCAACACGGGCACCCTGACGAACAACGGTGTGTCGATCACGGACGGCACGCAGGGCACGAACGCCAACACCTACACGGTCACCTTCACCAGCGCGACGGCGTACACGGTGACGGGCAGCGACGGCTCGAGCGTGTCGGGCACGTACTCCGCCAACTCGCCGATCAAGCTCGGCAACGGCGAAACGATCACGCTCGCCGGCACGCCGGCCACGGGCGACGCGGTAACGATCACGCCGACGCCGCTGACGTTCGACCCGAACAACAGCGCGACGTACACCTACTCGACGTCGGTGCCCGTCTATGACTCGCTGGGCGGCAAACAGCAGGTCGACATGTACTTCGTGAAGACGGCAGCCGGTTCGTGGGACGTGTATGCAGGCAAGGACGGCAGCGTCCCAACCACCAAGATCGGCACCGCGAAGTTCGACACGTCGGGCAACCTGGTCAGCACGCTCGACGCATCGGGCAACCCGACCTCGACGCTGTTCGCATTCAACTTCTCGATCCCGAACTCGGACGGCTCGGCGACGCCGCAAGGTCTGACGCTGAACATCGCTGGCACGACGCAGTTCGGCAGCAAGGACGGCGTCAACTCGCTGACGCAAGACGGTTTCGCGGCGGGTCAGTTGACGAGCTTCTCGGTCGGCGCCGACGGCATCATCACGGGTAACTACTCGAACAACCAGACGGCGGCGCTCGGCCAGGTCGCACTCGCGACGTTCGCGAACCAGAACGGCCTGATCAACCTCGGCAACAACGAGTTTCAGGCAACGGCCGCATCTGGCGTCGCAGTGATCGCAGCGCCCGGCTCGACGAACCACGGCGTGCTGCAAGGCGGCGCGACGGAAAACTCGAACGTCGACCTGACGAGCGAACTGGTGAACCTGATCACCGCGCAACGCGATTACCAGGCGAACGCGCAGACGATCAAGACCCAGCAGGCCGTCGACCAGACGCTGATCAACCTGTAATAGCTGACGCACCGACACCATCATGGACCGGCTCATATACACCGCGATGTCGGGCGCTTCCCAAGCGCTCGAACAGCAGGCCGTGGTCGCGAACAACCTCGCGAACACCTCGACCACGGGCTTCAAGGCCCAGCTCGCGACGTTCCGCGCCGTGCCGATGGCGTTCGGCGACGGCAGCACGATTCAGAACGACACCACGCGCACTTTCGTGCTGTCGTCGACGCCCACCGCGGACTACACGCCGGGCCCGATCCAGCAGACGGGCAATCCGCTCGACGTCGCGATCCAGGGTCCGGGCTGGCTGTCGGTGCTGACGCCCGACGGCCAGGAAGCGTACACGCGCGCGGGCAACCTGCACGTCGATGCAAACGGCCAGCTCGTCACGGCCAGCAACATGCAGGTGGTAGGTGGCGGCGGTCCGATTGCCGTGCCGCCCGGCGCGGAAGTGACGATCGGCAACGACGGCACCATCTCGGCGCTGATGCCGGGCGATCCCGCCACGACGATCGCGCTCGTCGATCAGCTGAAGCTGGTGAATCCCGCGCCCGGCAGCCTCACGCACGGCGACGATGGCCTCTATCACACGACTGACGGCAATCCCGCCGACGCCGATCCCGCCGTCAAGGTCGCGGCAGGCGCACTCGAAGGCAGCAACGTGAATCCGGTCGCGGCGATGGTCTCGATGATCACCAACGCCCGCCAGTTCCAGATGCAGACCAAGATGATCGAGTCCGCCGACCAGAACGAGCAGTCGGCCAACAAGTTGCTGAGCTTCAGCTAATCCCGACGCAGATTTAACGGAACGCACCACGCTGCGTTCAGGAGAAAGTAAGTGAACCGCTCACTCTATATCGCCGCCACGGGCATGAATGCGCAACAGGCGCAGATGGACACGATTTCGAACAACCTCGCGAACGTCAGCACGAACGGCTTCAAGGGCTCGCGCGCGGTGTTCGAAGACCTGCTGTATCAGACCATCCGCCAGCCGGGCGCGAACTCGACGCAGCAGACGGAACTGCCGTCGGGCATCCAGCTCGGCACGGGCGTGCAGCAAGTCGCGACCGAGCGTCTGTACACGCAGGGCAACCTGCAGCAGACGGGCAATTCGAAGGACGTCGCGATCAACGGCCAGGGCTTCTTCCAGGTGCAGATGCCGGACGGCACGACCGCGTACACGCGCGACGGCTCCTTCCAGACCAACGCACAGGGCCAGCTCGTTACGTCGAGCGGCTATCAGGTGCTGCCCGCGATCACGATTCCGCAGAACGCGACGTCGCTCACGATCGGTAGCGACGGCGTGGTGTCGGTGACGACGGCAGGCTCGACGGCGACGACGCAGATCGGCTCGTTGCAGGTCGCCACGTTCATCAACCCGACCGGTCTCGACGCGAAGGGCGAAAACCTGTTCCAGGAAACGACTTCGTCGGGCACGCCGAACGTCGCGACGCCGGGTCTGAACGGCGCCGGCACGCTGAATCAGGGCTATGTCGAAGCATCGAACGTCAACGTCGTGCAGGAACTGGTGAACATGATCCAGACCCAGCGCGCGTACGAAATCAACAGCAAGGCCGTGACGACGTCCGACCAGATGCTGCAGACGCTCAGCCAGATGCCGGTTTAAGCAGGCTGACAGTCAGGCTGAAAGTCGGAAACACTTAGGCGGTAACCAAGATGTCGCACTTCATTCGAACCCAGATTCCTCTGCGCAGCGCGCGGGCAGTGTCGATGCTCGCTGGCGCTGGCGTGCTCGCAGCCGCACTCGGCGGCTGTGCGCTCGTGCCGAGGGAGCCGATCACCCAGCAACCGATGACGGCCGTGCCGCCGCCGCCGCCGTCGCTGCAAACGCCCGGCTCGATCTTCAACCCGGGTTACGCTGGCCGGCCGCTGTTCGAAGACCAGCGTCCGCGCAATGTCGGCGACATCCTGACCATCGTCATCTCCGAAAACATCAATGCGACGAAGTCGTCGGGTGCGAACACGAACCGCAACGGCGAGACCAAGTTCGGCGTGCCGACGGCGGGCTTTCTGGGCGGTCTGTTCGGCAAGGTGAACCTCGACGCGACGGGTGCCAACACGTTCAAGGCAACGGGCGGCGCCAATGCGTCGAACACGTTCAGCGGCGTGATCACCGTCACCGTGATCGGCGTGCAGCCGAACGGCAATCTGCTCGTGAGCGGCGAAAAGCAGATGCTGATCAACCAGGGCAACGAGTTCGTGCGTTTCTCGGGAGTCGTCAATCCGAACACGATCAGCAGCCTGAACGCGGTTTACTCGACCCAGGTCGCGGACGCGAAGATTGAATACTCGGCCAAGGGCTATATCAATGAATCCCAGGACATGAGCTGGCTGCAACGATTCTTCCTCAACGTCGCGCCGTTCTGATCATGCGTACCTTCTCTTTCCTCCGCCTGACGTCCGTTTCCGGTTTCGCCGCGCGCGCCTTCGCCGTGGTCGCGCTCGCGTGCGCCGCGCTGCCCGTCACGACGCACGTCGCCCATGCGGAACGCCTGAAGGACCTCGTGCAGATCCAGGGCGTGCGCGACAACCCGCTGATCGGCTATGGCCTCGTCGTCGGTCTCGACGGCACGGGCGACCAGACCACGCAGACGCCTTTCACGACGCAGACGCTCGCGAACATGCTCGCGAACCTCGGCATCTCGATCAACAGCCAGCAGGCTGGCTCGAACTCCAGCAACAATTCGCTGTCGAGCATGCAGTTGAAGAACGTCGCCGCCGTGATGGTGACGGCGTCGCTGCCCGCGTTCGCGCGGCCCGGCGAAGCGATCGACGTCACCGTGTCGTCGCTCGGCAATGCCAAGAGCCTGCGTGGCGGCACGCTGCTGCTCACGCCGCTCAAGGGCGCGGACGGCCAGGTGTATGCGCTCGCGCAGGGCAACATGGCCGTTGGCGGCGCGGGTGCCAGCGCGAACGGCAGCAAGGTGCAGGTCAACCAGCTCGCGGCGGGCCGCATCACGGGTGGCGCGCTCGTCGAGCGCGCGGTGCCGACCACGATTTCGCAGGCGGGCACGATGCAGCTCGACCTGAACGACATGGACTACGACACGACGCAGCGCATCACGTCGGCGATCAACAACGCGTTCGGCTTCGGCACGGCGGTCGCGCTCGACGGCCGCACGATCCAGCTGCGCGCGCCGACCGATCCGGCGCAGCAGGTGCAGTTCATGGCGCAGTTGCAGAACCTCGACGTGAAGCCCGGGCAGGCCGCCGCGAAGGTGATTCTGAACGCGCGCACCGGCTCGATCGTGATGAACCAGATGGTGACGCTGCAGACTTGCGCCGTCGCGCACGGCAATCTGTCCGTGGTCGTCAACACGCAACCGGTGGTGAGCCAGCCGGGCGCGTTCTCGAATGGTCAGACGGTCGTCGCGCAGCAGTCGCAGATCGCGCTGAAGCAGGACAACGGCGCGCTCAAGATGGTGAGCGCGGGCGCGAATCTCGCGGACGTCGTGAAGGCGCTCAACGCGCTCGGCGCAACGCCCGCAGATCTGATGTCGATTCTCCAGGCCATGAAGGCAGCCGGTGCGCTGCGAGCCGATCTCGAGATCATCTAAGGAACAACCAGAATGAACTCCGACACGACGCGCAACGCCGCGAATGACCTGACCAATCGTTTCGCCCTCGACACGCAGGGCTTCGATGCGATGCGCGCGCAGGCCGCGGCGAATCCGCGTGAAGCGATGAAGTCGGCGGCCAAGCAGTTCGACGCCGTTTTCACGCAGATGATGCTGAAGAGCATGCGCGACGCGACGCCGTCCGACGGCCCGTTCGATTCGCACGACACGGCAACCTTCACGTCCATGATGGACCAGCAGCTTTCGCAGCAGATGTCGTCGAAGGGCATTGGTGTTGCCGACGCGATGCTCAAGCAGTTGATGCGCAATTCCGGCATGTCCGCCGACGATGCGAACGCGGGCAACAACGTTGCGATGAATGCGCTGGCGAAGGCGTACGCGAACCCGGCGAACAACGGCGCGCTGAAGATGGGCCGCGGCTACTCGGCGAACAGCGCGTTGACGCCGGCCGTGCGCGGCGACGGCTCGTCGGACAAGGTGGACGCATTCGTCGACAAGCTCGCCGCGCCGGCGCAGGCCGCGAGTGCCGCGACGGGCATTCCGGCGCGCTTCATCATCGGCCAGGCCGCGCTCGAATCGGGCTGGGGCAAGCGCGAGATCCGC
This sequence comes from Paraburkholderia steynii, assembly GCF_900100565.1. Classification (NCBI taxonomy): domain Bacteria; kingdom Pseudomonadati; phylum Pseudomonadota; class Betaproteobacteria; order Burkholderiales; family Burkholderiaceae; genus Paraburkholderia; species Paraburkholderia steynii. Next base: position 252,765 of record NZ_FNDI01000007.1, read on the forward strand.
AAGTCGGACGGCACGACGAGTCACAACATTTTCGGCATCAAGGCCTCGGACGACTGGAACGGTAAGACCGTCGCGACGGTCACGACCGAATACATCAACGGCCGCCCGCAGCGCGTGGTCGAGAAGTTCCGTGCGTACGATTCGTACGAGGAAGCGATGACCGACTACGCGAGCTTCCTGAAGTCGAACCCGCGCTATGCGCAGGTGATCAATTCGTCGCGTGACGTGAACGGCTTCGCGCAGGGCATGCAGCGCGCCGGTTACGCGACCGATCCGCACTACGCGAAGAAGCTGATTTCGATCATGCAAAAGATGGTGTGACGCGCGCGAGCGCGGCGCTTGCCGCGTTCGTTCTGGTCAATCATCGTCGCTACGCAGTACTTCAACGGCATCACGCCGGCGACGGGGTATGTCGCACCATCAGACGGACGGAGCCGCCGCCACGGCGGTTGGACCGAGCCGCATTGCCTCCCGTTATTGTCTTATGTCACTTTCGGACCGCGAGCAGAATTCGCGTATCCTGTCTTCGTTGCGGTGTCAAACGTTTGCGGAAAATATTTCGTAAAACCGGTCTAAACTTTGGGCTGACGCTGCCGCTAAACAGTCAGACCCGATACCGGAATGGTGCGAAGAATTCCGGACCCACGCGTGTTTCGCGACGTATGCCGGCCGTGCCGAGCCCCGGCCGGCGGTGCTTTCGCGACGTGCTCGCAAGAACGAAGAGAAATTGGCAAGGCCATGAATACCACCCAGTCGAATGGTGACAACCGCGAGATGGAAGGCGTCGACTTCGGCCGCCGCAATCCGCTTGAGATCGGTGTGCAACTGCGCAATCTGCTCAATCGCGGCGATTTTCTGACCGTGCAGTACAAGGGCGGCCAGCTTGTGACGAAGATCCTCGAAGTGGACGTGCGAGAGCGAACCTTCACGTTTGACTGGGGCGCGCTTGCCGAGCAGAACCGCGGGCTGCTGACGTCGCCGGAAGGTCATTTTCATGCGACGCCGGACGGGGTGCGCGTGCATTTCGTCACGCAGACGCCGCGCGAAACGACGTTCGAAGGGCGGCCTTCGTTCGAGGCCAATTTTCCTGAGGTTTTGTATTACGTGCAGCGGCGGGAGTATTTCCGCGTCGATGCGCCGTTGCTTGATCCTTATACTTGCCGTGGGCGCTTGCCGGATGGGGAAGGGTTTCGGTTCGAAGTGCAGGATCTTTCGCTTGGTGGCATGGCCATGCGGACGAGTGATGAGCGTGTGGCGACGCTCGAGCATGGGGTTCAGTTGCTCGACACGGAAGTGGTGCTTGGGTCGCTGGGGACGTTGCAGCTCGATCTTGAGTTGATGTCGAATCGGGCAGTGGATCTGCCTAACGGCACGCAGCGTTACACGCTCGGGTTTCGGTTTTTGTCCCTGCCGGGGAATGCTGAGAATACGCTTCAGCGGTTGATTACTCAGCTTGAGATGAAGAGGCGGTCGTTGGCGCGGGCGTAAGGTTTTTGGTTTGGGTTGGTTGTCTGCGACGCTGGGTGGTTTGCTCGTGTTTGAGCTGGCATCCGGGTGGCTGTGTTTGCCGCGCAAGCGGTTTGGTTTGCTTGTGTTTTCGCTGGCATCCGCGAGTTGTTATCTAGCTTCACGCGTCGCCCCTGTGCGGGGCGGCACCTACTTTTCTTTGCCGCCGCAAAGAAAAGTAGGCAAAAGAAAGCGGCTCACACCGCCAGTTCTAGTCATTGCCTGAGGACCCCCAACGGTTCTTACGCTTCACACGGCAACCACATGACCCATGCTCGTTGCCAGCGCTCTTAGATGGCGCCTCACCCGCTTCAAGCTCCCGCAGTACTGTATGCCACGCCAGATATTCGTCCGCCGCCCAGGTGGCAAACTGTGTGTCGGCCGTAGTACTGCACACGTCTCACTCCGGACCAATAGCACACGCGTCCCACCCTGTAAGAGCGCCAAGCTATACGACGCGACAACCTACACACAGTTTGCCACCTGGGCGGCACATACCATTCGCTGCCGCTGGCACTTGTACGGGTATTTGAAGCGGGTGAGGCGCTCATTTATAGCGTTGGCAACGCACGCGAACAGAAATGCTGCCGTGTGAAGCGTAAGACCCTGTGGGGGCCCTCAGGCAAAAACAAGAACTGGCGGTGTTAGCCGCTTTCTTTTGCCTACTTTTCTTTGCGGCGGCAAAGAAAAGTAGGTGCCGCCCCGCACAGGGGCGACGCTTGAAGCACGCTAACAAAGCGCGGATGCCAGCGAAAGAGCCAGAACAACCAAACCCGCCCGCGCCATAAAGGCAAAACGCGTAACCCATCGCAACGGCCAAAAACCAAACCGCTTGCGCAGCAACCACCGCCTCGCCGAGGCAAAACCCAAACCCCAACGTCGAAGACAAAACCAAACCCCATCCAGCGCTTCGCGCAATAAAACCACGGGCGCTCCGCGCAACAAAAACCTGGTGCGCTTCGCGCAAAAAAACCATTCCCGCCCTCAATCTTCCCGCCGGGAGGCCGATATACAAATTGTTCGGTCAACCTGGCGGTGCCACACACACCGCCCCTTACGCCGTCTTTCAGGATGACGCATGTCGAGTAACCTTTTTAGCATCGGCCTTAGTGGACTCAACGCAGCCCAATGGGGCCTGACGACTACGGGTCAGAACATCTCCAATCAGGCGACGCCCGGCTATTCCGTCGAGCGTCCCGTCTACTCGGAATCGAGCGGACAGTACACGGGCTCCGGCTATCTCGGCAGCGGCGTGTCGACCACGACCATCCAGCGCCAGTACAGCCAGTACCTCACGACCGAACTGAACAACGCGCAGTCGCAGTCCGGTTCGCTCAACACGTACTACAACCTGATCGCGCAGCTCAACAACATGGTCGGCAATCCGACCTCGGGCATCTCGAGCGCGATCACGTCGTACTTCACCGGCATGCAGAACGTCGCGAACGATGCGTCGAATCCCGCGATGCGCCAAAGCGCCATCAGCAACGCGCAATCGTTGGCGGACCAGATCAACGCAGCCGGCGATCAGTACGACCAGCTGCGCACGAACGTCAACACGCAGATCGGCGACACCGTCAAGCAGATCAACACGTACAGCGCGCAAATCGCGCAACTGAATTCGCAGATCCAGTCGCTGAGCGCACAAGGCCAGCCGCCCAACCAGCTGCTCGACCAGCGCGACCTCGCCGTGTCGAACCTGTCGCAACTCGTCGGCGTGCAGGTCGTGCAAGGCGATAGCGGCTACAGCGTGTTCATGGGCAACGGCCAGCCGCTCGTCGTCGCCGACAAGAGCTTCAATCTCACAACCGTCACATCGCCGTCGGACCCGACGGAAACGGCCGTTGCCTACGCAGGTCTTGCGAGCCAGGCCGGAACGACGACGCCGCAAATCCTGCCCGACAGCGTCCAGCTGGGAGGGCAGATCGGTGGGCTGATGACGTTCCGCAGTCAGACACTCGATCCCGCCGAAGCGCAACTCGGCGCGATCGCGACAAGCTTCGCCGCGCAGGTCAACGCGCAGAACTCGCTCGGTATCGACCTGAACGGCAACAAAGGCGGCGCGCTGTTCACGGTCGGCAATCCGACCATCTTCGCGAACCTGAAGAATACGGGCGGCGCGACGCTGGGCGCTTCGCTGTCCAATCCGTCGCAGCCGGTATCGGGCGACTACACGCTGTCGTACGACGGCGCGAACTACACCCTGACCAATCGCGATACGGGCCAGGTCGTCGGCCAGGCGGCCAACCTGACCAACCCGATCGGCGGCATGCAGTTCTCGCTGACGGGCACGATGAATCCCGGCGATTCGTTCACCGTCGAGCCGACGCGCGGCGCGCTGAACGGCTTCGGGCTGACGACGAGCGACGGTGCGGCCATCGCGGCTTCGTCGCCCGTTCTGGTGTCGAAGGGCACGTCGAATACGGGCACGTCGTCGGTGACGCAGGGCACGGTGTCGGCGGGCTACACGTTGCCCAGCTCGACCACCACGCTGACGTACGACTCGACGACGGGATCGATCTCCGGCTTCCCGGTCGGCTCGACCGTGACCATCAACAGCACGCCGCCGACCTCGTACAACATCACGGCAGCGACGACGCCTGTGCCGTACAACGCGGCCATGGGCGCGTCGATGACGATCACGGGCAGCACGATCAACAACGTGTCGCTGCAGATCACGGGCACGCCCGCGAACGGCGACACCTTCACGATCGCGCCGAACCCGGCGGGCGGCAAGGACGGCCGCAACGCGCAGTCGATCTCGAATCTCGTGACGACGAAGTCGATGGGCAACGGTACGCTCACGCTGACCGACTCGTACGCGAACTACGTGAACGACATCGGCAACCAGACGAACCAGATCCAGGCGTCGAACAAATCGCAGACGGCGCTCGTGACGCAGATCACGACCTCGCAGCAGGCGATTTCCGGCGTGAACATCAACGAGGAAGCGGCGAACCTGCTGCAATACCAGCAGTTGTATCAGGCGAACAGCAAGGTCATCCAGACGGCCCAGACGCTGTTCCAGACGATCCTCGGCATTTTTAATTGAGGCGTTGAACGACTATGCGCATCTCTACTTCGCAATACTTCGGCATGAACGTCCAGACGATGGACGATCAGCAATCCACGCTCGCGTCGCTGTATCAGCAACTGTCGAGCGGCGTGAGTCTCGCGACGCCGTCGGACAATCCCGTCGGCGCGGCGCAGGCCGTGCAGCTCAGCATGCAGGGCGCGACGCTGTCGCAGTACGCCGACAACCAGAACACCGCGCTCGCTGCGCTGCAATCCGAGGACGGCTCGCTGTCCAGCATCAACAACGTGCTGACGTCGATCAGCACGCAGCTCGTGCGCGCGGGTGACGGCTCGCTCAACGACGGCGACCGCGGCGCGATCGCGACGCAGCTGCAGGGCTTGCGCAATCAGCTGATGGGTCTTGCGAACGGCACCGACGGCTCGGGCAACTATCTGTACGCCGGCTATCAGGCAGGGACGCCGCCGTTCTCGATCAACGCGAGCGGCGCTGTTCAGTACAACGGCGACAGCGGCGTGCAGAACGTGCAGGTGACGGGCACCCGTAACATCGCGATCGGCGATACGGGCCAGGCAGTGTTTCTGAGCATCTCGCCGGCGGGCAGCGCGGCCGTGACGGCGGGCAATTCGGCCAACACGGGCACGGGCACGATCGGCAACGTGTCGGTGACCAATCCGACCGACCCGACGAACCAGCATCAGTACACGATCAACTTCACGTCCTCCACGACGTACACGATCACCGACGCCACCACGTCGACGACGAGCGCGCCGCAGACCTTCACGGCTGGCCAGGCGATTTCGCTTGGCGGCGGCGGCCAGAACGTGACGATTTCCGGCTCGCCCAATGCGGGCGATGCGTTCTCGGTGACGCCCGCGGCGCAGTCGAACAAGGACGTGTTCGCGAACCTCGACAGCGTGATTGCCGCGCTGCAAACGCCCGTCTCGGGCACGGGCGGCCAGGCGAACCTGACGAACGCGCTGGGCACGGCGCTGACGCAGTTGCATAACACGATGAATAACGTGACGTCGATCCAGACGTCGGTCGGTGGTCGCGAGCAGGAGGTTGAGGCACTGCAGACGGTGACGCAGACGAACTCGTTGCAGACCACGAGCAATCTTGCGGATTTGACGCAGACTGATCTGACGTCGGTGATCAGTAAGTACACGATGACCCAATTCTCTCTGCAGGCTGCGCAGCAGGGTTTTTCGATGATTCAGAAGTTGTCGTTGTTTGATTACATCGGGAATTGATTTTTTCGTTGTTCAGTTTTGGTTTTGGTTTTGTTTTTGCTTTTGTAGGTGTGAGACGCCTGGCTCTTTGAATAGGGTTGGGCGTTTTTTTTGTCTTGCGATGTGGGGTGGTTTGCTTGTGTCTACGCTGGCAGCCGGGGGAGCGGTGTTTGCTGCGCAAGCGGTGTGGTTTGCTTGTGTTTGCGCTGGCATCCGCGATGCGTTATCTAGCTTCACGCGTCGCCCCTGTGCGGGGCGGCACCTACTTTTCTTTGCCGCCGCAAAGAAAAGTAGGCAAAAGAAAGCGGCTCACACCGCCAGTTCTAGTCATTGCCTGAGGACCCCCAACGGTTCTTACGCTTCACACGGCAACCACATGACCCATGCTCGTTGCCAGCGCTCTTAGATGGCGCCTCACCCGCTTCAAGCTCCCGCAGTACTGTATGCCACGCCAGATATTCGTCCGCCGCCCAGGTGGCAAACTGTGTGTCGGCCGTAGTACTGCACACGTCTCACTCCGGACCAATAGCACACGCGTCCCACCCTGTAAGAGCGCCAAGCTATACGACGCGACAACCTACACACAGTTTGCCACCTGGGCGGCACATACCATTCGCTGCCGCTGGCACTTGTACGGGTATTTGAAGCGGGTGAGGCGCTCATTTATAGCGTTGGCAACGCACGCGAACAGAAATGCTGCCGTGTGAAGCGTAAGACCCT